>JBJFGN010000114.1:0-34692 GCA_051892775.1 Methanobrevibacter sp.
TTAACAAAATTATTATTTTTTTTAAACTTTTATTATTAATTGTATAATATTTTTTTCAATATTTTCTAAGTATTGGTAAGATTTATATATTATTAAATATAATATAACCATAGTTATAAAATATAACACGGGTTATATATTTTTTAATTTTTATTAATTTTTACAAAAAGATTTATATACTGGATAGTTTATAATAACTATAGTTATAAAATATAACACGGGTTATATTTTTTATAAAAATTTAAAATTTAAAAATCATTATTACTATTTTATTATTAGGAGGAAATTATATGATATATATGGATAACTCAGCTACTTCACCTGTAAATCATGAAGTATTTGAAGAAATGAAACCATACTTTGAAGAAAAATTTGGTAATGCTTCTACTTTATATGACTTAGGTAGAATATCTCAAAGAGCAGTACATCATGCACGTGAACAAGTAGCAGATTTAATTAATGCTGATGTTGATGAAATTACTTTTACAAGTGGAGGTACTGAATCAGATAATATGGCATTAAAAGGAATCGCATTAAAACAACATGCTAAAGCTACTGAAGATAATGCTAAAAATCATATAATTACTACTGCAATTGAACATCCTGCTATATTAGAAACTTGTCATTTCTTAGAAAAATATGGCTTTGAAGTTACATATGTACCAGTAGATTCTGAGGGTATTGTAGATTTAGATGCTTTAGAAAAAGCAATTAAAAAAGAAACTATCTTAATTAGTGTAATGCATGCTAATAATGAAATAGGTACTGTTGAACCAATTAAAGAAATTGGTGAAATTGCACATAAACATGGTGTTTTATTCCATACTGATGCAGTTCAAAGTGCAGGAAAAGTACCTATTGATGTAAAAGATCAAAATGTTGATTTATTATCAATTAGTTCACATAAATTATATGGACCTAAAGGAGTAGGTGCAATATATATTAAAAAAGGAGTAAAATTAGAAAAACTTATCCATGGTGGAGGCCAAGAGAAAGGCCTTCGTTCAGGTACTGAAAATGTTCCAGGTATTGTTGGATTTGGTAAAGCATGTGAAATTGCAAAAAGGGATATGGAGAAAAATAATGCTCATTTAACTAAAATTAGGGATAAAATTATTGAAAGAGTAACTGAAGAAGTGCCTGAAGCATATGTTAATGGTAGTTTGGAACATAGATTACCTAATAATGTACATTTAAGATTCTCTGGTATTGAAGGGGAATCATTATTATTAAGACTTGATGCTAAAGGAATTCAATCTGCAACTGGTTCTGCTTGTTCTTCAAGGAAATTAGAACCTTCCCATGTATTAACAGCAATTGGATTAGAACCTGCATTAGCTCATGGTTCTTTAAGATTATCATTAGGTCTTGAAAACAAATATGAAGATACCGATTATGTTGTAGATTCTATTGAAGAAGTAGTTGATGGTTTAAGAAAAATGTCTCCATTATGGGACTATGAAAACTCAAAATATATTGAAATTGATGCTGATGATGTATATTAAATTTAATTGTTTAATAAATACATAATCTCATTGGGTATACATTAAAGTAAATAAGTTACACAATATATAAAAAAGTATTGTTTAAATAAAAATATTGATTATTTAAATTAATTTAAAAAGTTTAAATCTATAAATTATTAAGTGGATTTATTTTTTAAATTAATTATTAATTTAAGTTTATATAAGTTCTATTATTATTATATTATTGAAGGTGAAAATATGGAAGAATATACTGATAAAGTTATGGATCATTTTGCACACCCAAGAAATACTGGTGTAATTGAAAATCCTAGTGGTGAAGCTACTGTAGGAAACCCAACTTGTGGGGATTTAATGACATTTTACATTGATGTTGATGATAATGATGTAATTACGGATATTAAATTTAAAACATTTGGATGCGGTGCAGCTATTGCAACTAGTAGTATGATTACTGAAATTGCAATTGGAAAAACTGTGGATGAAGCATATAAGATTACAAGGAAAGATGTTGCAGATGATTTAGATGGATTACCAAAAATCAAAATGCACTGTTCAAACCTTGCTAGTGATGCTTTACGTGCAGCTATTGATGATTACAGGGCAAAAAAAGATAAAGAAGATAATGCTTAATCTTCTAATTTGTGGCCAAAGTTGGTAGTTAATATTGGATTAATACATAATTTATCACCTTAGTGTTATTACAATACAACTTTGGCCTTTTATTTTTTAAGTCATTTTTATATTATTAACTATCTATTTTTTATTTATTAGTCTATTTTGTAGTTATTTTTTTAAAATTAGTTTTTTTATGTTTTAATGTTTTTTTTAGTGTGTAAAAATCAGTTTTTTTTTAAATTTAGTTTTTTTTATGTTTTAATGTTTTTTTTAGTGTGTAAAAATTACTTTTTTTAATATTTATTTTAAAATTAAATATTTTTAATTAATTTAATAATTAAAAATATTCCTGTAATGTTTTCCTGGAACTGCTCTTATTTTTGATTTAGATAAATATGATTTATTTACATTTTTAAAGTCAATATCTATTGAAAGGCCATCACTCGCAGCAATAGTTTTTACTCCAGTTTTGTGTTTAATTTTTTTAGCTTCATCTTTTGGATTATGTTTTAACATTTTAAACCCAAAATGAGTCATAATTGCTAATTTTGGTTTTATCTCATTTATAAGATTTGCAAAGTCGTCACTGCACATATGGCCTTTTAATCCATTATCACCTGGACGAAGAATACTCCCAATTAATATGTCTGCTCCTTTATGATAATCTGCTAATTCATCATAATATCTTGTATCGCTTGTATATGAAATACAAATGTTTTTTGTCTTTAATTGAAAACCAGTACCAAAGGGATCTCCATGAATTGTTTTTGTACCTTTCATTTTGAATTTTCCAAAGTCTATCTCTTTTCCAGGTTCTATTACATAATTTTTTGAATGACTTTTATGGTAATTTGAAATGCAAGGTCCCCATTTATCATGTCCTTCCATTACACTTTTGCTACCTATAATACAACCTTTATTTTTAGTCATTCCTTTGGTCATAGCTTCAATTAATATTTCTGCATCATTATAATGGTCTGTATGACAATGTGAGACAAAAATACCATTAAGTTTTGTTGGGTTCATTCCATATTGTAAGGTTCTAATTAGTCCTCCTGGTCCTGGATCTACGTGGAGGTTAAATCCATTTATATTATCTATTCTAAATCCTCCAGTCATTCTTTTTTGACTGATTGTGGCAAATCTTCCTCCACCAGTTCCTAAAAATATAATTCTCATACTTTTGTCTCTTTGTTTTTTATTTAAAATTTTAAATATAATTTATATTTTTTTTTAAATTAAATTTATGTATTACATAAAATGATGTTACAATTTAATTTAATATTGTTTTTTTCTAAACATAAATTTTCATCTTTTACAACTACTTTATCAAATTTTTGAACATAATTAGAAACTTCTCTATCTTTAATTTCATTTCCATTGTTATCTTTATCTAAGAACATTATAATTTCTTCACCAGGTTTAGCAAGTATTTTCCAATCCATATCGAATGCTTGAACATCTTTTGCTAATTTTATTTTAAGGATTTTACCTTCATTGGATTCAACAAATCCAACATCCCCTTCTGTAACAATTTTACCTGCAAGTTCTACTGATTTTTGTTGTTTTATTAAATCTTCAGTAAGTTTTTGTCTATATTTTTCTAGGAGTTTATTATCTCTTTCTTCTGTTTTATCAAGATATTCTTGTGCAGTTGTTTTATTAAGAGTATTATCTTTACTATATAAAACATCTACATTTTTTCCAACTGATGGTGTTTTTGATGCAATTTCTTTAATTACTTCTTCAAATATGTCTCCTATATATTTTAAACTAAGACTTGGTTTCCATCTTTCTTTAATTAAAGAGTTTGCCATAGATTTTGCGATTTTATTACCAAAGATTATGATTCCACTACTACCTCTTTCTTTATTTTGAGTTTCAGAACCTAATAATTCAACAATTTGATAACCATTACTAGTACCATATATACGTTTTCTTCTAATTTCCATTGTGGTTTTAGTGGAAACTTCACCCATTAATGCATTTTCAATTTTTTTAATTTTATTAACATCATCACTAATTTTTAAGGTGATTTGCCTTTTTGTTGCTTCGTTGTATAATTCTTCATCATTTCTGATTTTTCCAGTGTATAAATCTTGTTCTAATTTTTCCCTTTCATCTTTATCTCCAAAGTATGCAATTCTTCTTTTATCACTAGCCATTACACAACCTTTTTTACCAATATATGCAATAATTACACTCATTTTGGCACCTTCTAAATTATTTTTGTAATCTTTATAATTTTGATTTTTATATGTTATATATTATGATATATTATTATATTAGTAATTATGTATAATTTCCTTTTTTTATTTAATTAGCATTAATTTTAATATTCTAAACAATATGATTCTTATGTTTTTAATTTATTTTTGTCTTTTTTTAGTCTTTTCAATGGGTGATTTTTTGTTTTTTTTAATTTATTGAATTTTGTTCTATATTATAAGAATAAATTTATTAAATTAATTTAATTCTTTTATTTTATTTAATATTATTTATTATTCTTTATTTTCTTAAATTATTGAATTTATTTTATTATTTTATTTATTGAAGATTTTTTAGATTATTTTATCTTATGATAAATTATATATTATAGTTAAACAATATATTTTATTAAGTAAATTTTTTTTACTAGGATGTGAATAAAAAATGGAAATAAATGATATTTATAAATGTGAAGTATGTGGAAATATTGTAGTTGTAGCTGATGTTGGTGGTGGAGAATTAACTTGCTGTGGTCAAAAAATGACTAAATTAACTCCTGAAATTAAAGAAGAAGGAGGAGCAAAACACATTCCAGTTATTACTAAAGTTGAAGATGGAATTAATGTTAAACTTGGTGAAGTACCACATCCAATGGAAGAAGATCATTATATTAAATTTATCATGTTAACTGATGGAGAACAAATGTTTAGAGCAAACTTAAAACCAGGTGACGCTCCAGAAGCTACTTTTAAAGTAACTGGTGATGTTGCAGATTTTAAAGCTTGTGCTTACTGTAATAAACATGGTCTTTGGCCATCTGCTTAGTTTTAATTAATTTTAAGAAATTTATTAATTTAAATTTCTTTTTTTATTATTCTTATTTTAATTTGGTTTTTTCCTCTTTTTAATTTAATTTATTTTATAATTTCTTTTGTATGTTTTGTTTTTTGGATTTTGTTTTGTTATTTTTTTTGGAGTTTTATTGTTTTCTTTTGTATGTTTTGTTATTTTTTAAATATTATAATTTATTGTCTATACTTTAATTTTTAATTTATTTTTAGCGGGATTTTTATTATTTTGATAATTTTAAATTATTATTTAATTTTTTGTTATTTTTATTTTTAATAAAAATTTTTTATTATTTTTTAATAAAATACATAAACTATAATATATTATTTAAATAAATATTAAATTATTAGATTATTACAAAAAAATTTTTTGAAAATTTGATTAAAATGAATAGAAAGTTATTAGCAGTTGTAATTGTTTTACTTTTAGTAGTAATTGTATTTGGATTGATTTCTTCAAATATTGATTATGTAAATTCTTCAATTCCTGAAATAAGTAATAAAATTTCAACTGGAGATACAAATTATAATAATGCAGTTAAAGATATGAATAATAAACAATATGATAATGCATTAAATGAATTGAACACTGCTAAATCATCTTTCTCTAGTGCAAATTCATTATTAAGTGATATTAAAAATGATAGTAGTATAAATAGTAATAATGTTTATTCTTCGTATTTAGAAGCCACTAGTAATGAAGTAATTTATAAAGAAAATGCATCATCTAATTTATTAATTGCAGTTAATGCATTGAAAAATAATAATATTCCTACCGGTAATAATTATATTTATCATGCAGGTAATGATATGTCTCAAGCATTAATTTATCAGCAAGAAAGAAATCAAATTTTAGAATCTAATCCTGATAAATTTAATAATAATACTATTAATATATAATTTTTATTATTTTATGTAAAATATTAAATTTTAATATATTAAATTTACTTTTAAAATATTATATTAATAATTTAATTATTATTTTTTAAAATCTTTTTAATTGAGTGAAAAAATGAAAGTTAAATGTCCTAATTGTAAAGGCAAAAAAACCATTGTAGCAGATTACAAAGAGTGTGATGCTTGTGGTGGTACTGGATATGAAGACACTATAAATCTTGGAAACCATTTCAAAGGTATTAATAATCATGCTAGGAATAAATTTGATTTAGATAGTGCTGAAGATATTCCTTGTGAAGTTTGTAATGGTAAAGGACAAGTTGAAGTTAAAGAGAAATGTCCTAGTTGTGGTGGCACTGGTTTTATTAATGTATGTAAAGAATGTGGAAAGATTTTAAAAACTGAAAATAAAGATTACTGTGATGAGTGTATGAAAGATATAAAAATTAATAAATCAAAAGATAGTACAGAAGCACAGGAAGAGGATAATATTGTATATACTCTTGATCCATTATGTGAAATGGAAGATTTAGAGGTAGGTAAGTTTTATCGAGGTAAAATTACTAAAGTCGCTAAATTCGGTGTTTTTGTAAGTTTAAATAATCAAGTTTGGGGTTTAATGAGAACTGGTAAATCTGGTTATCATGTTGGTCAAAAAATTAATGTTAAAGTTACTCAAATTAAATCTCGTAAACATGAGGTTGATATGGGACCAGTGTCTTTTAATAAATATACCCTTAAAAAATTGAAAAAAGATATTAAAAGAACTAAAATTGAAGAACTTAATGAAGATGTAATGGGTAAAGTTGTTAAAATTCAAGGTTTAGCTGCTCAAATCCAACAAACTTCTGGACCTACTATCTTTACAATTACTGATGAAACAGGAACTACTTATGTGGCTGCTTTCCAAGAAGCAGGTGTAAGGGCTTATCCTGAAATTGAAATTGAAGACATGGTTGAAGTTGTAGGTGAAGTGAATAAGCATGATGGAGATATTCAAATTGAATCTGAATCAATTGAAAAACTATCTGGTGATGCTAAAGATAAATTATATGAATTAATTGATGAAGCTCTCGATGAAAAAGCTTCAGTTGAAGACAATGACTTTTTAATCCAATCTGAAACTCTTGAAAAACTCAAACCTAAAATGATGGATGCAGCTAAAAGAATTAGGAGAGCTATTTTAGATGGTAGGACTGTTCTTTTAAGACATCATGCAGATGCAGATGGTATCTGTTCTGGTGTTGCAATGGAAAAAGCAGTAGTTCCTCTTATTGAAAAAGTTAATCCTGATGCTGATGCTAAATACCATTACTTTAAAAGATCACCATCTAAAGCACCATTCTATGAACTTGAGGATGTTGTAAAAGATTTGTCATTTGCTCTTGAAGACTTAGATAGGCATGGACAAAAATTACCAATTCTTGTAATGTTAGATAATGGTTCTACAGAGGAAGATATTGTAGCACTTATGCAAACCAAAATATATGATATTGAAGTTGTGGTTATTGATCACCATTCTCCAGGTGATGTTGTTGACGGTCGTGTACCTGTAGATGATTATGTTGATATGCATGTAAATCCATATCTTGTTGGTGGGGATTCACAGATTACTGCAGGAGCTCTTGCAACTGAGGTTGCTTGTTTAATTAATCCTGAAGTTAAAGATCAAATTAAACATTTACCTGGTATCGCGGCTATTGGGGATCATGCAGAAAGTGATGAAGCAAATCAGTATATTAAACTTGCTGAAGAATGCGGTTATTCTGAAGAGGATCAAAGGAAAATTGCAGAATGTACTGATTTTGAAGCATATTTCCTTAGATTTATGAATGGTAGAGGAATTATCGACACTATTCTTGATGTGGATAATCATGATAAGCATAAAAAAATGATTGATGCATTATATAAAGAATATGAAAAACGTGTTGATACTCAACTTAAAGCAACATTACCTAATGTTAAAAAAGTTAAATTGGATAATGGTATTTACTTTAATATGATTGATGTTGAAAAATATGCACATAAATTTACTTTCCCAGCTCCAGGTAAAACTTGTGGTTTTGTTCATGATGAGATTGCACAGGAAATTGGTGAAGATAAACCTATAGTTACACTTGGTCATGGTCCAGACTTCGGTGTAATTCGTGCTACTGATGCAGTTAATGCAAATTATGGATTTGATATTAATCAAATTATTCTTAATTTAATTGAAAAATTACCTAATGCTGGAATTGATGGTGGAGGCCATGAGTGTGCTGGATCCATTAAATTTATTGAAGGATTTTCAAAAGAAGTCTTGATGGGATTTTTAGAAGAAGTTAAAATTATGAATTTAAATTAAATTTTATTTAAAATTTATTTTAATTCATGCACTATTTAATTTTAAATTTTTGCTTATTTTTTCTGGTTTATTATTAAATCAATAAGATAACTATTCTATTTTTTAGATTATATCATTTTATTTTATTATATAAATTTTAAAGACATAATTTTATTTGGGTTATATGTAATCTTTATTATTGGAAATTAAATCAATATATTTATATATTTTAATGTTTTAATTTATATTGTTTAAAACATATTTTTAGATATTACTCTTTAAGTTTTTTGTAATTTAATATAATATTTAATTTCTTTAAAATTAGTTTAATATTAAATTTTAATGGTTTTAATATTGATATGTCACATTATTTAGAATTAATTTATTAAACTCCATTTTCTCGAAAATCTGTTTTAAATAAGTTGGACTTTGTTGGAATCCTTTAAATAAGCTAAATTTTTTAATTTAAAAATAAATAGTTTGAAAAAATTAAATATTTAAGTAAAATAAGTTTCAACAGAGTCTAAATTAGTAAAAAATTATACTTTTTTTAATTTTTGAAATTTAAATTTTCATTAACTTTTTTTTAAATTTATTTATTTATTTTTATTTAAGGTTTAAATTTATTATTGTAATACTATCCATTTAATTATGTGTTTTTATTTAAAAAATCGGGTTAAATTTAGAATATTATTATTTTACTTAATATTATTTAATTTTAAATTTAATTATTCTTCTTTAAAATTTTAAAATTTAGTAATTTTATTAGTTTTTTTCACTAAAAAAGTAAAAACTTTTAATAATGGAAGTACAAATAGTAGTATGATGAAAAAATTTTAGAATAATTAATAAATTCATTTAATCTTCAAATTAAAAAAATATATTAAAATAATCTTCTGAATATATTTTTCTTGATTTGGATAGTATTTGGTTTCTAAAAATTTAAAAATAAGTATGTGACATGTGTTGAGATTAAGTAGTTTAAATGGTTTGTTTATTATTTTATAGGTTATTTTTTTCTTGTTTATGAAAATGAAACTTGTATAAAGTTTTTTTTCATTATTTTTTTATTTTAACTTCATAGTTTAAAATAGTATTTTTTCATTATTTTTTTCTTGTTTTATACTCATTTAAATTTACTTTATACTTCTTTGATAGGGGCTTGTTTTTAATTTGAATTATTATAATTTAAGTTAAATTTTTAGATTAAGATTTTTAATTATGGACTTTAAGATAAAATTTATTAAATTAAAAATAAGTGGTTTTTGAATTGGTTAAATTTTTAAATAAATAAGTTTTAAAATGAGTTTAAAGTTAAATAATTATTTTTATTTAAAAAATATTATATAACTTTAATAGATTTTTTTTTAAAAACCTTTTACTTGTTTTTCAATATTATTTGGGTGTATATATCCTGAGCGTATCATATGGTCTGCAAGGACTATTGCTATTGCAGATTCACTAACTGTGGTAATACGTGGACATATGCATGGATCATGTCTTCCTTTAATGTTTATTTTACAATTATCATGTTCTTTTATATTGATTGTTTCTTGATTCATGGATATTGAAGGTGTAGGTTTTACTCCTATTCTTGTGATTATAGGCATTCCATCTGAAATTCCACCAATTATACCTCCGGAGTTATTTGTTTTTGTATAAACTTTATTATCTTTATAATAAAATTCATCATTAATTTCAGAGGCTGTTGATTTTACAACATTAAATCCAAGACCTATTTCAACTCCTTTTACAGCACCAATTTCCATTAATGCCTTTGAAATATCTCCATCTAATTTGCCGAATACTGGTTCTCCAATACCTGCAGGTACTCCTGTAGCTATTGTTTCAACAATTCCTCCAACAGAATCTCCTTTGGCCTTTTTTTCAAGGATAAGATTCTCCATTTTTTTAGCACTTTCTAAATCTGAACATCTTACTGGATTCTCATTTGTGTTTTCTTCAATTTCATTAATACTTGTAGGTTTAGCTATTATATCTCCAATCTGTATTACATGTGAAAATATTTTGATTTTATATGTTTCATAAAGTAATTTTTTAGCTATTGCTCCTCCAATTACATGACCTATAGTTACACGTCCACTTCCACGTCCACCACCATTATAATTATAGTTACCAAATTTACTAATCCATCCATAATCTCCATGTCCTGGGCGTGGTGTATTTTTAATACTTTCATAATCTTTTGATTTTTGATTATTATTGTATACAACACAACATATAGGTGTTCCATCTGTTTTTCCATTAAAAGTTCCAGATAATATTTCTACTTTGTCTGATTCTTTACGGGGGGTTGTTAATTTGCTTGTTCCAGGTTTACGTTTATTGAGCTCTTTTTGGATATCTTTTTCATTAAGTTCAAGATTAGCTGGACAACCATCAACTATAGCGCCTATGGCTTTTCCATGACTAGTACCAAAACTAGTTATTCTAAATATTTCTCCAGTAGTGTTTGACATAATTTTTTCCTTTTTGATTTCTTTTTAAAGTTTTACTTTTTAAGTAAAATTTTATTTTTTATTATTTATATTTTTTTTAATTTATTTTTTTGGCTTGTTGATATCATTAATTTTAAGATAAAATTTATTCTATTTAAAAATAATTGTTTTTATAAGGTTAAATTTTTAAATATTTTTTTTAGAAAAATCTATTTTTTTTTATATGTTTTTTGTTTTTTGTATATTATTTTTTTATCATATTATTATATTATGCATTTTTTATACATTATTTAAAATTTGTATTACTTTTGTATTATCTTTTTAATAACCAAAGGATACTAAAACCTAAATATTTATATACTAAGAAAACATAAGTTACTAGTGAGTTTAAAAGATATTAGATTTTTTTTATTTTTGAACAAATATAAACACAAAATTATTCTTTACTCCTTATTCATTAAAACCTATAATTTTTTGTCTAATATTTTTTAAACTCTTTATTATACTATCGTTTTTATTGTTTTTTTTTCTTTAATTTATTTAATATTTTTTTATTATCTATTTTTTACTTAAAAATGGTTTTTTTATGAATATATTAAAATTTAAATAATGTGCTCTAGTTTAAATATTTTTATTTTTATGTTAATTTTCTTTAATTTCTTTAAAATTAATATATATTTATTAAATTTAAAATTAAATGGTTTTTATAAATTTAAAGTTTAAGATAAAATAAGTTTTCAACAGAGTTTTTCATGTTTTCATTTTAAATTAAATCATTTCATATATTTTCTTAAAATTTTAAAATTATTATATATGCAAGTTTGTTTTTTCATTTTAACTATATTTTAATTGTAAATACTAATTTTCGGCTGATTTTTACTTTCATTTAAAAAATTTAATTAGTTTTATAAGTAATGAAAATATATATAGCAACAAAGTTTATTAAAAATTTATATTAGGTATGTGGATTTCATGGTAAGTAATAAATCAACATTAAATAAAATTTATGATAAATTATTAGAAACTTATTCCTATCAAGGTTGGTGGCCAATGATTAATTATGATGGAGTAAATCCAACTAAATCTGGTTCAGTTAATGGCTATCATCCTCATGATTACACTTTTCCAAGAAACAATAATGAACAATTTGAAATTATTCTTGGAGCTATTTTAACACAAAATACTTCTTGGCCTTCTGTTGAAAAATCATTACGTAATTTAAATAATCTTATAGACTTTACTAATGTAAATCTTGCAGAAAACTTTTTAATTTTATTATATAAAAAAGGTGATGAGGTTAAAAATGCTATTAAACCTGCAGGATATTTTAATCAGAAATATAATTACCTTATTAATATTACAGAATTTTATATTGATTTAAATGGTAGAACACCTTCAAGATCTGAAGTTTTAAAGGTTAAGGGTGTTGGTAATGAAACCGCTGATTCAATATTATTATATGGATATAAACAAAAAGAAGCTATTGTTTGTGTATATTTAAAAAGAATTTTACTTTATCTTGGTTTAATTAATGAAAAAGATTCTTATATTAAGATTAAAAAATTTTTTGAAAAAGAGTTTGATGGTTCCATAGAAGATTACCAGGAATTTCATAGTTTAATAGTTGAACATGCTAAACATTTTTACTCTAAAAAGCCATATGGAGTTAATGATAATATTTTAAATGAATTTAAAATCTAATTTTTAAAATCTAATTTTATTTAATTTTATTTTCTTATTTTTCTAGTTCATTATTTTTTCCAGTTTATTATTTTCCCATTTTATTTCTATGTTTTTTAATTTGTTTATAATTTATTTTGAATTAATTTATTTCAACAGATTTAAAATAGATTTTTAATAGTTTTTAGATAATATAAAATTTTATTTATTATGATAATATTATATTTAATTATAAATATTATTATTTAAATTTAATATTGGGGTGTTATTTCAACTGTAAATTTTAATTTATAATTTAATTTATTTTCATATTAAATTTGTTTAAAATTATTGTATTGTTTGTTATTTATATTAATCTTATATTCAATAATTTAATAGAATATTTAAATATTGTACATCATTTTACATAAAATAAGCAAAAAATCATAGTTATTATAACTTATAAGTGTTCATTTGATTTGATATTTAAATATATCCTTTATTTCTAAAAATAAGATTTTAATTAAGTGTTTTTTATTGTTATTAGTTTATAACTAATTAATATAACTTTTATACGTTTATTTTACTTAAATTAATTTGTATTTATATTAATTTTACACTTGAAATATATGACTAATTTTATAATATTTTTGCACTTGAATTAACCTTAAATTGTCTTTATTAAATTTAATACTCACATAATATATGTAAATTTTTTTAATATTTTGGTGTTATTATGAATTATCCTACTGTTAGAATGAGAAGACTTAGAAAAAATGCTAATATTCGTGAAATTGTAAGAGAAACAAAAGTTAATAAAGAGGATTTGATTTATCCTATCTACTTTAAAGAAAGTTTAAAAGGTGATGAGAAGGAAGAAATTCCAACAATGCCTAATCAATTTAGATATTCTATTAAAAGTGGTGTTGATTATGCTAAAAAATTAGAAGCTAAAGGTTTAAAATCCATCATTGTTTTTGGAATTCCTAATGAAGATACTAAAGATGATATTGGTTCTCCTGCTTTTAGAGAAGATGGTATTGTTCAAAAAGCTATTAAAGCATTAAAAGAAAATACAAATTTAATAGTCATTGGTGATGTTTGTTTATGTCAATATACCTCTCATGGTCACTGTGGATTAATTAAAGAATATGATGATGGTGACATAGAAGACAATACTGATGATGGGGTTAAAATTTTAAACGATCCTTCATTGAAATATCTTGCTAAAACTGCTGTATCCCAAGCAAAAGCTGGTGCAGATATAGTTGCACCTTCTGATATGATGGATGGTAGGGTGGAAGCTATTCGTAATGAATTAGATGCTAATGGATTTGAAGATGTTATGATAATTTCATATTCTGCTAAATTTGCTTCTTCATTTTATGCGCCATTTAGGGATGCTGCAGATTCAGCTCCAGGTAAAGGAAATAGAAAATCTTATCAAATGGATCCTGCTAATGGCCGTGAAGCTATTCGTGAATGTGAACTTGATCTAATTGAAGGAGCAGATATGTTAATGGTTAAACCTGCATTACCATATCTTGATATTATATCTAAAGTTAAAGAAGAATTTGATCTTCCTCTTGTTACTTATAATGTTAGTGGAGAATATTCTATGCTTATTGCTGCTATTGATAAAGGATATCTAACTGAAGAATCTATCATGGAATCACTTATATCTATCAAAAGAGCAGGGGCAGATTTAATTATAACTTACTTTGCACCATTTGTTTTAGATATATTGTAAATTTGTAAATGATTTAAGAATTTAATTTTTTATTTTAATTTTTTTTAATTATTAAATGGATGATTTTATGATTGAACCAAATGAAATTGGAAAAATAATTCAAATAGCCTCTGCACTTGAAGTAAGTGGTTATCCAAAACCTGGAAATGTTCACAGAACACGTGATTTTGATGATATGGTTTTTGAAGACTTTATTATTAGTGGTGTTGTAATAGGGGATACTATTAGAGAACTTGCTCAAAGAACTGTAGAAAACAAAGATGATTTATCAAAAATAGGATTAGGTAAAGCTATTCTTGATGCAGTTTCAGAAACGGATAAATGGATTAAAAATAATACTAATTTAGGTATTGTTATGATGTGCGTACCTATTGCAGCATCTGCAGCTATTAGTAATGACATGATTGAATTACGTGAAAATATTGGAAGGTTAATGGATGCTACTACTGTTGAAGATGCAATAAATTTGTATGATGCAATTAATATTGCATCTGCAGGGGGAATGGGTAGTCAAGAAGATTATGATGTTACTAGTGACTCTGCTAAGGATGAATTAAGGGCAAATAATCAGACTATGTATGATGTTCTAAAAATATCTGCACCCTGGGATAGGTTAGCATCTGAATTAACAAGTAAAATGCCAGTAGTTTTTGAAATCGGATATCCAAAATATAAAAAACTTCGAGAAAATAATTCTATTAATCTATCTGGAGTATTAACATTTTTAACAATTTTATCTCAAGTGCCGGATACTTTAATATCCCGTAAATATGGTGATGATTTGGCATCAAAAGTTTCTAAAAAAACAGTTGAACTTTTAAGATATCAGAATGAAAATGATTTTGATAAAAGACTTAAATCTTTTGATGATGAATTATTTAATAATCATGAAAATCCAGGTACTACTGCAGATTTAACTGCTGCTACTATAATGCTTTATTATTTATCTTGTGAATTTGAGAATTAAATTCAATGAAATTTTAGATTTTTTTTTATTTTCTTAAGTTTTAAGTCCATTTTTTAATTTTTTTTATTAAGTTAAACTTTTTGTTTATCTTTCTTATTTTTTTATATTGCTCTTCTATTTTAGTTTTGATATTTTTTTATTTTTTATTTAAATTAGGTTATCTTTATTAATCTTAATACTTATATTATTATTAACTAAAAAAATTTATGAGGTGAAAATATATGGAAGATAGTAAAGTTTTAAGTATTATTTCTATAGTCCTTGGTATTATAATTATGATTTTCCCAATTTTTGGAGTTACTACTGTGTCCATAATTTTAGGAATAACATTTTTAATCATGGGTATATTTACAGCAATATTCTCCTATTCAACTTCTGATTATAGTAGTTTATTATCTATTCCAGGTATAATTCTTGGAGTTTTATTTGCTATATTTGGTATATGTTTAATAATTAACCCTGCCGTATTTTCAGCACTTGCTGCTTTCTTTATTTATATTGCAGGTATATTCTTAATTATTATAGGTATTTTAGGTATAATTGCAGCATTTGGTGGAATTGGTAAAGTATTAGGTGCTATTTCATTAATTTTAGGTATTGTTTACTTTATTGTTGGATATTATGTAGCTGATCCTAAAATATGTGGGTTTTTAATTGGTTTATGGTTATTAATTACTGGTATTGTAGGAATTTTAAGGGATTAAATGTTTATTTCTTAATAAATATTGCATTCTTTAAATTCTTAATTTATTTTTTTTTTTTAATTATTTAATTTGAGTAATAATTTTATAATTGATTAATGATTTTATATATAATTCTATCAAAAGTATATTTATAAAATTTTTTTAATCTATTATATTTTAAATTTAAAATGTTTTTAAAAAAGTTCATATATTTTAATATTTTTATTTATCTGTGTATTTTCTTCTTTTGTCTAATTTTGTTATGTATTTTCTTATTTTATTTCTATTTTGTATAAAATTAAAATCAAAATCTTTATAAATTAATTAATCTAAATATATTAATAATTAATAAAATAATTTCAGGCGATATAAAATGACAGATACATGTAATATTGATTCTGATTTTAATGAGTTGCCCTCAGAAGATGAAATTCATAATATGGTTAATGTGTTTAAAGCTATTTCTGATCCAACTCGTTTATGTATTTTATATTTATTAGAAGATACTGAGTTATGTTCTTGTAAAATCCAAGAAGCATTAGATAAACCACAACCAACCATTTCTCATCATATTAATATTTTAAAGAATGCGGGACTTATTAAAGGAAGAAAAAAAGGGACTTGGATTTATTTCCGTTTATCTAATAACAAGATAATTGACATGTTAGAAGATTTAAAGTTAATCTTCTAGTTATACTAATTATAATGAATTTATATTTAAATTTCGGTTTTTAATAGCATTGTTTTTTCTTTTTTTATGTTTGGATATTGATTTTTATTTAGGTTTTAGTTATCATTGGTTTTTCTTTTTTTATGTTTGGAAATAGATTATTTATATAATTTTATTGTTTTTGGAATTTAATAGGAAATATTAATTAAAGATTTTAAACATATACTTTATTGAAGTTTTTATTGAAAAATATCTATTTAAGATTTAATTTTATTAGAATAATGTTTATGTTGAAAAATTATTTATTTAAAGTTTAATTTTTTAAATCTATCTTTTAAATTTCATAGATTTTATTTTAAAATTTAAATAATTTCAACAATGTATGGGTTTATTCTAATTTTTGAATTTTTATATAAATCTATCTTAAATTTTAGATGATTTCAATCTATTTTAAATATTAATAAAAATTTTAAGAGGAAAAATATGTGCACCGCTGCAAATTATTTATCAAAAGACCATTATTTCGGACGTAACTTTGACTACGAATTATCATATAATGAAAAAATAACTATAACTCCAAGGAATTATCCATTAAAATTTAGAGTTGAAGATACAATTGAAAGTCATTATGCTTTCATTGGAATAACTGCAGGTATTGATGTTTATCCATTATATTATGATGCTACAAATGAAAAAGGATTAAGTGTAGCTGGTCTAAATTTCACTGATTTTGCAGATTATAAAAAAGTTGATAATAGTAAAGTGAATGTTGCATCTTTTGAGTTTATTCCTTGGATTTTATCACAATGTGGTAATGTTGAAGATGTAAAAAAACTTTTAAAAAATCTTAATATTGTTGATATTCAATTTTCTGATGAGCTACCTAATTCTTCACTTCATTGGATTATTTCTGATAGAAATGAATCAATCACTGTTGAAACAGTTAAAGAAGGTTTAAAAGTTTATGATAATCCTGTAGGTGTTTTAACAAATAATCCGCCATTTGATAAACAGTTATTTAATTTAAATAATTATAGGTATTTATCTAGTAAAACACCTGATAATACTTTTAGTAAAGATTTAGATTTAATGGCATATAGTCGTGGAATGGGGGGTTTAGGTTTACCGGGTGATTTATCTTCAATGTCTCGTTTTGTAAAAGCAAGTTTTACTAAAATGAATTCTTTATCTAGTGAAGATGAACTTGAAAGTGTTAGTCAATTCTTCCATATTCTTGGATCTGTTGAACAACAAAGAGGACTTGCATTTATTGAAGAACCAGATAAATATGAAATTACTATTTACTCTTCTTGTGTAAATACTGATAAAGGAATTTATTATTATAAAACCTATGAAAATAGTCAAATTAATGCAGTTGATATGTATAAAGAAGATTTAGATTCTAATAATTTAATTACATATCCTTTAATTAATAAACAGAATGTTAATTATCAAAATTAATTTTTTTATTAGTTTTTATTTTTTTTAGGTTTTGTTTAATGTTTTTTTTTAAATTTTAACTTTTTTATATCATTTAATTCTTAAGTTTAAGATAAATTTAATATTATTCTTTAAATATTTCCAATAGGATATTATTATTTTTAACTATTTTTTATAAACATTTATAAAATAATTAAAATATATATTATAATATTATATTTTATGAATTTTAAATTCAATTTTTTATTATTATTAAATAATTATTATTATTAAGAACACTTAGGTGTATTAAATGAGTGAAGATATTTTAAAAATCATTAATGAGTTAAGTTTATATGAAAAAATCTTATTAAAAGATTTAGGAGAAAATGAAAGTATTCTTCCTGAAGAAATTGCTGAAAAAGAAAATTTAAACATTAAATCTGTAATGAGTGCAGCAGGTTCACTTTCTGCTAAAAATATTATCACAGTAAATAAAGATGTTAAAGAGAATATTAAATTAACTGATGCAGGTAAAGATTTTGCAGAAAAAGGTTTACCGGAACGTAGAATTTTATCTGTTCTTGGCCATGAAAAGAAAATACCTATGGGAGAACTTGCTAAAAAATCAGGTTTAGATAAAAAAGATGTTAATATTGCTCTCGGTTGGTTAAATAGGAAACATTGGGCAAAAATTAATAAAGGCATATTAGAAATTACTGATGATGGTGTAAACTCTTTAAATACTGTTGGAGATGATGAAAAATTATTAAAAGAATTATTCTCTAATCAAAGTTTACTTAAAAGTTCTTTAGATGAAAGTTCTCTTAAAGCTTTTAAAGATTTAAATCAAAGGAAAAATCTTATTAGAATTAAAAAAATCACTTCTCATAGATTTGAGTTAAATGATTTAGGTGTAGATATTATTAATCAAGGTTTTGACATTGATGATTTCAAAAAAGAAGCAACTCAACTTACTCATGATGATTTAAAATCTGGGGCATGGAAATCTTTACATTATAAACCATATGATATTAATGCAGAGAACCCTAAAGTTTTCCCAGGTAAAGTTCATCCATTAAGGAAAATTATTCAAAAAATCAGGGAAATATTTTTAGATATGGGTTTTACAGAAGCAGATGGTACTTATGTTGATTCTGCATTCTGGAATTTTGATTCTCTTTTCCAACCTCAAGATCATGCAGCAAGGGAAATGCAAGATACTTTTTATTTGAAAAATCCAGGTTCTTGTAAATTACCTGATGATGAAATTGTTAAAGCTGTTGCAAAAACTCATGAAGATGGTGGAAACACAAAAAGTACTGGTTGGGGTTATGATTGGGATGTGGATGTTGCAAAACAGGCTGTTTTAAGAACACATACTACTGGTATTTCAACTAAATATCTCGCAAATCATGAACCACCTTTAAAAATGTTTTCTGTTGGTCGTGTATTTAGACGTGAAACAATTAATTATAAACATTTGCCTGAATTCCATCAAGTTGAAGGAATTGTTGCAGCACCAGGTATTAGTTTTGAACATTTGCTTGGTATTTTAAAAGAATTCTATAAAAAATTAGGATTTGAAGTTAGATTTAGACCTGCTTATTTCCCTTATACTTATATGTCTTGTGAATGTGAAATTTACTTAGAAGAAAGGGATAGTTGGATTGAACTTGGTGGATCTGGAATGTTCCGTCCTGAAGTACTTGAACCATTAGGTATTGATGTACCTGTTCTTGCATTTGGTATTGGTGTAGAAAGACTTGCTATGATAACTTATGACATCTCTGATATTAGGATGTTATATAAAAGTGATATCAAATGGTTACGTGATATACCTATTGACGAGGGTGTTGAATTAGATTCTAATTATTAATTTAATTAGTTTATTAATTGTTTAATATTAAATAATTTTCATTTTTTTTTTATTATTTAATTTATTAAATAGTTATTGGATGTTTTTCAATTATTTTTTTTATATGTTTGTGATGATATGAGAAAAAAGAAATATGAGATTACTGACTTTAAAACTATGGTTCAGATTATTGATTCATCTACAACAGTTAGACTTGGTTTTAATACAGGTAATCTTCCTTATATTGTTCCATTAAGTTTTGGTTATGAGGTAATAAATGATAATATAATATTATATATTCATTCCGCTTCTGAAGGTCGTAAAGTTGATTTAATTTCTAAAGATAATCATGTCACTGTTGAATTTGATAACTTTATTAAGTATTACAATGTAGGTCCTAAATTTACTTGTAGTTATAATTCTTTAATGGCTGAAGGTAGAATTGAAGCTATTTCTGATGATGATGAAAAATTAAAAGCATTAAATTTATTATTAAATCATTGTGAATTCAATGAAAAAATTGATTCCAGTGCTAATTGTATGAAAATTACCAATGTTTATAAAATAATTTTAAGTAACTTATCCTGTAAAATACATGATTAAATTAAAGTATTTTTCATTATATTTTATTCCAAAGTTTTATATCTGTTTTTATTTCTTTTTTTATTTTTGTTTCTTTTTTTCTCTGTTTTATTCTTATTTTCTAATTTTTTAAATTTTTTTCTTTTTTATTTTTTTAATAATTTTAATTAATTTTATAGTAACCTTTATATACTATGAAAATATAACTATAGTTATACAATTATAACAGACGTTATATTTTGTATATTTTTAAAACGTTTTAGGATAGAAGTTTATATTTTTTATATCTCTATTATAAATACAAGTATGTGTATTTAATCATAAATTTTATATAGGCTTCTATCTATTTTTTGAATGTTTTAAAAAGTTATATTGAATTTAACCATAAGAACAGTAAAATAAATTCCATAAATTTTATTACTCTCATTATCCTTAATTTATGGCGTTTTCATTACTTAAGAGAAAAAATATAATTGCATAAGTTCTAAATAGAAAATTATCCACATAAAATATTTTCTGCCATTTAAAATATATCTTTTCTATTTAAAAATTTCATCTGCCAATAGATATGCAATTAACCTTCTCATTTTTAAATTTTTTAGTTACTTATTTTTCTTTCTTTATTAAATAGTCAGTTTTTTGATATTTGATTTAGATGTTATTATTTTTTAAAATTGCATGAAAATAGTAGTTTATATTTTGTTGAAATAATTAAAATGCGATTTCCTATTTTAAAATATAATTTAGTAATTTATTTTTAAGATTAAAATAAATTTATTATAAAAATAAGATTTGGAATAAATTTAATGAAATTTATAAAAATAGATAAAAGTTTAATTTATTTAATTAAACTTTAATTTTAAGCCCAATTGGGCAATGATCAGAACCCATTACATCTGGAAGAATATAGGAATCTACAAGATGTGACTTGAATTCATCATTAACAAAGAAGTAATCAAGTCTCCATCCAACATTTCTATCTCTTGCACGTGTTCTGTAACTCCACCAAGTATAATTTTCAGGTTCTTTATTAAATTCTCTAAATGTATCAATATATCCATTATCTAAGAATTTACTAACCCATTCTCTTTCAACAGGTAAAAATCCTGAAGTTTCTTCATTCTGTTTTGGACGAGCAAGGTCAATTTCTTTATGTGCAGTATTTAAATCTCCACATATTACTAGGTTTAAACCTTCTTCAACAAGAGAATTAGCATATTCAAGAAACGCATCATAAAAGTCAAGCTTATATTTTAATCTTTCTTCAGATGATCCTCCATTTGGATAATATATGTTTAATAGAGTAAAATCATCATAATCAAGCCTAAGTAACCTGCCTTCATTATCAAATTTTTTAATTCCCATTCCATTTATTACATTATTTGGTTTGTATTTTGTATAACTTGCTACACCACTATATCCTTTCCTTTCTGCAGAATTAAAGTAGGATGTGTAATTTGGAATGTTTAATAATTTTTTAGGTAATTGATCAATTTGTGCTTTTGTTTCTTGTATTGATACAATGTCTGCGTCGTAAGAACTTAACCAATCGATAAATCCTTTTCTATGTATTGCTCTTATACCATTTACATTCCATGATATTAATTCAATTTCATCCATTTTCACACCTTATAATACAGTATCAACATCTGATATATTATTTAAAACAGTTACATTGAGGTTTTTATCTTCAATTTCTTGTTCTTGTTCGAAAGTTAATTCAGAATTTACTAAAATTCCTGCCATTCCTGCATTCAATGCTCCTACAATATCTGTTTCATATTTATTTCCAACCATTACACTTTTATCAGCACTACAATGCATACGTCTTAATGCTTCTTTAAAGATTTCTGGATGTGGTTTTTCGTAACCTACCTCTTCTGAAGTTAAAACAATATCAAAAAATGGGTGTAAATTTAATCTAATAAGTTTTTCCCATTGTTTAATTGTAAGTCCATTTGTAATTGCTCCTAATTTATAACCTTTTGTTTTAAGGTAAATTAATATTGCAATTGTTCTTGGAAATGGTTGTAGAAGTGAAAATTTAACATTATGGTATGTAGTCATACCAAGTGCTATTAAATAAGGATCTTCTGCACCAATTACTCTTTTTGTAAGTACATTAAAATGTTTGTCATAGTTTGAACCTTTTTCTGCTATGATTTCTTTAAATATGTCGTATGCTTCATCTTCTTCAATAGGAAGACCATTCTCTACAATATTGTTTATTGCTGCACGTCTTGCAGTTTCTGCAAAAGATGAAGTATCAAGTAATGTATCATCTATATCAAAAAACACTGCTTTATCTGTACAATTTTCATCCATTTTTATACGCCTATTTTTTTTAATTACTTAACTTTTATATAAATTCTTTTAAGTACTATATATTAAAATCTATTTATTTATAATTTATATTTATTTTTATTAAATTACTTTTTTTATATTCATTATTGTTTTATCTTTATTTAAAATCTTATTTTTTTTTTTAAAACTATGTTTCTTTCATGGTTATTATTTTTAATTAAATTTTTTGGATAAATTTGACCTTTAAAATGTTTATTTTAATTTAAAAATTTTATTTAATATTATATGATTTAAATAAAAAGGGGATTTTAAGTTTCTAATGCATTATTTATTAATTAATTAAAAAAGTTTTTTAATATATAACATTAAATATAATACTGATTAGTATAGTTAACACTTTTACAAGGTGCTTTAATTGTTAAGAGAAAGAAATGAAGAAAGACCTAAAGAGAGTCTTGAGCAAATTGAACTTGAAGATACTATTAAAGCTCAAGCACAAGTATTTTTAAGTGATTTTAATGCTAATTTGCCTGAAATCATGGAACTTGAATATGAGGGATTTTATAGAAGGGGTTTTTTTGTAACTAAAAAAAGATATGCTGTAATTGAAGATGGGAATATTATAGCTAAAGGTTTAGAACTTGTTAGGAGAGATTGGGCACCAATAGCTAAAAAAACACAAGAGGATGTTTTAATGGCTATTCTTAATGAAGGTAATATTGATAAAGCAGTAGAAGTTATTAAAAATGCTTTAAAAAAACTTAGATCACGGAAAGTTACTAAAGATGATCTTGTAATCCATACACAAATTACTAAAGGTCTTGATAAATATAAACAAATGGCTCCTCATGTGGCTGCTGCTTATAGAATGGAAGAACATGGTATTAAAGTAAATAGTGGAGATATTTTAAGATATGTTATTATTAAAGGAAAAGGTTCAATAAGTTCAAGAGCAATACCCTATGCATATGTTGATGATAATACTGAGTTTGATATAGAGTATTATATTACTCATCAGGTAATTCCTGCAGTACAACGTATTATGACTTCATTTGGTTATACTGAAAAAGAATTGGAACATTTGGATAGTAAAGAGAAACAACAAACTCTTGATGCATTTTTTTAAAAATTTTTGAATGTTTATTCTTAAATATTTTTTTAATTTAAGAATATTCCTTATAAAATACTATTTTTAACAAGGTTTATATATTATAAAAACAAAATATCTTATTATCATTATTCTTAAATGACTCTTTTTGCTCTATTGTTCTTATTTTTAAAAAAGAATGTAAACAGGTATTTTCTTGCTTACTTGTTTATTTGAGAGTTATTTTAAGTTTGCGATTTAAAATTATTTATTTATAAAGTTTTTAACAGATTAAATTTTATTAGGTGAAATAATGGCAATTAGTCAAGGTAAATCAATTAGAAGTCCTTCTGGTGGAAGATTAAGAGCAAACCGTGGAAAAAGAAAAGCAGAATTAGGAAGATCTTCTGCAGAAACTAAATTAGATTCAAAAAGATTAAGAAAAATCAGAACTCGTGGTGGAAATGAAAAACTTCGATTAGATGGTGGAAATAAAATTAATGTTGTTGATCCTAAAACCCACAAAGCTGAAGTTTTAGATATTTTAGATGTAACCGAAAACAAAGCAAACCCTAACTATGTAAGAAGGAATATTATTACTAAAGGTGCTATTGTAGAAACTGCAAAAGGTAAAGCTAAAGTTACATCTAGACCAGGTCAAACTGGGGTTATTTCAGGAGTTTTATTATAAACTCTTTTAATCTTTTTTATTATTTATTGTTTTTTTTCTAGTTTTTTTTGAGTTTTTATTTATTGTTTTTTTTCTAGTTTTTTTGAGTTTTTATTTATTGTTTTTGTTTTTTATTAAACTTTTTTTCTTAAATTTTACTTTTTCTAATGTTTTATTATTTATTTTTATTGTACTTTTTTTATTTTAATTTTTCTTGTATTTCATTTATTTTAATTTTATTTTTTTCTTTTTTTAATATAATTTATGTAATCTTACTTTTATTTTTAACAAATTATATATACTATTTTTAAGATAAAATAGATTATAATCAAAAATATTTTAATTATTTTAAATATTTTTTGATTATTCAATTAAATGGAGGTAAAAAAATTCAGAAGACAAGAAAGTTAATATTACTTTCTTTAATTATTATGATTATGTTAATATTTGTTTCAAGTATTTCTGCTAGTGACTTATCTGCTAATACATCAACTAATAGTTCTATATCCCATACTAATTCTATTTCAGTTACTAATTCAGAATTAGTGCATAAAAACATTTCTAATAATACAAATAATATAACTCCAAATAATGCTCTAAAGCAGTCTAATACGAAAACAAATATGGTTCAAGATGTTAAAAATCCTGTCTTAAACATTTCAACTTCTGAAGCATATAATAAATCTTCAAAAAATTATACTATAAATGGAGTACCTGTGTCTGGAGCTAAAATTAAGATTTATGATCCTTCAAATACTTTGATATATTCTGGTGTTTCAAATGATGATGGTTATCTTTTAATTGGTAGTTTAAGTTCTGGTTATGGTAATTATAAAATTGTATGTTCTTATTCTACTTATTTGGATGAAACTATCGTTTTTAATTATGATAGACGACATTTATTAAATAATAAAATTAAATGTCTATTTAAACCAGATTTATGTTTTATTACATATTATCAAGGTAATAAAAATAAAATGGATTATTTATCAACATTAAGTAAACGTGTATTTTATATTGATAGTGTTAATTTCAATAATAATCCTAATTTGTGGTTAATTGCTTATGCTAATTATATACAAATGGATATGTTTACTTCTTCATTTTACACAGACAATGTTAAGAATTTAATTATAGAATCACCAGCAAATAAAAACCATATGATTTCTTATATATTTGGTCAATCTGATAGTGCTAATCTTGGATTTAATTATGTAGGTACTAAAAACGGTAATAATACAATTAATACAATAGAAAATACTTATATTGGATCTTATTATCAACCTAATGATTATAAAAATTCAAAAGTTATCAGTACAAATATGGAGAATTTATATGCATATATCTTATATTTACTTGGTGAAAGTTCAGTAAATCCAGTTCGTGATTCAACTAGAACTCCAGTAATGGATTCAACTTGGGGTATTTATCACCCTGCTTATGGTTGTTTTGAACTTCGTCCAAATCAAACTCAAATTAATGATTGGATTTTAAAAGATCCAGGTTATGATAAAGATGGTAAAGGTAGTTTAAATTGGATGATTATTGAATATGTAAAATGGCAAGGTTCTAATTCTATGTCTTCCATTTTCAAAGATTTTGAGAATTGGTATGGTTCTTATCAAATAAATTCTACTGATATTTATGGTGGAGATGAGCTTACTGATAAAAAATCTTATTTAAGCAAAGTCAATACAAGTTCTCCATTTATTGCAATTGTGAGTTATTATCCTGGCGGAGATTTGATAGATAATTTAATTAAAGCATATGAATCTCAAGGAAGGGCAGCATTTAATTTATATCAAATTACAACTACTCCTGCTATGAGTTCTTTATTATTATCATTCCAAAATAACAGTAAACGTCATATTTCTGCTGTTAATTCTTTATACTCTTGGTCATTAAATTATAATAACTCTACAAAGGCGATTGAAGAATTAAAAGAATTAAATGTTGAAGTTATTAAGGTTTTAGATAAAGTTAGTGAAAAAGGTTATACAAGTGATCAAGGTCCTCAAAGTGAATGGACATATTCTGTAACTATTCCTTCCTTTGAAGGGGTATTTGGTACAGTATTGGTTTCATATATTAATGCAACTACTGGTCAGGAATGTATAATTGATTCTGGTGTTAAAAAATTAGTAAATCTTACTATTGGTTGGGCTAATCTTAAAGAATTGAATAATTCTGATAAAAAAATTTCAATCATCTTATATAATTATCCTCCTGGAAAAAGTGATATTGGAGCATCTTATTTAGATATATTTAATAGTACTTATGTTATGCTTCATTTATTAGCTAAAGCAGGATATAATCTTGGTATGGATGAAAAAGATCTTCCTAATTTAACTACTTTAACTGACATGATTTTAGAGGCATGTAACAAAGGTTCATGGGCTCAAGGTTATTTAAATAATTATGTGGATAAATATTGGGATGTCTTAATGGCTAATCACCAGTTGATTAATGAGTCTGAGTTTAAAAAATATTTAGATTCTTTAAATCCTAAATTGAAACAACAATTAATTGAACATTGGAATGACACTATAGGTAATATTATGGTTTACAATGGCACTAAACATAAAGGAAGGTATATTGTAATACCGGGTATTATGTTTGGTAATGTTTTTGTTACTTTCCAACCAAGTAGGGGATGGGAAGTCAGTAAAATTGAAGATTACCATAGTTCTGTTTTACCACCTCATCAACAGTATGTTTCATTTTATAAATGGTTATCACAAACATTCCATGCTAATGCACTTGTTTATATGGGTACACATGGTACTGAGGAATTCTTACCTGGTAAAAGTATAGGATTAACTGAAAATGATTGGTCATTTGAATTTGTTGATACACCATCAATTTATCCATATATTGTTTCTGATCCTGGAGAAGGTATAGTTGCAGTAGATAGGATGGATGCTTTGGTTATTACTCATATGACTCCTGCATCTGTAATGTCTGATTTATATGGTAATTTATCTAAAATAAATGATTTAATTCGAAGTTATAATAAAGCTATTAATGTTGGAGATACTGCATCTGCGGAAGAATATAAGAAAAGCATTTTAATATTAGCAAATTCCGATTCTCTTAAATTAACTCTTCCAAGTGAAAATCAGACTTTTGATGATTGGTTAGAACAATTAGATAGTAAATTAGATGATTTACAATCTGATACTATTACTTATGGTGTTCATAGTTTAGGAAAAGTTTTAACTGGTTATGAGTTAATTCAGGAAATAATGACTATTACTGCATCTCAAACTGATATTTATACTGAAATTCTTCATAAACTATATCCAAATCTTAGTAAATTAGATTTTTATAAATATGTTTATAAAAATAAAGAATATAAGGTCCAAGTTAATGAGACTAAAGCTTGGTTAAATGATTTCCTTACTTATTTAGTAAATGGAGTAGAATTTGATAAAGTTATTTCTTTATTTAATGTTACTAATGGGTCTAATTTGTATAATGATTTAGTTTATGCTAATAAAACGATGAATGGTATTAGAGATAATAGAGAATGGAATGCAATATTTACTGCATTATCTGGTGGATATGTAGAGCCAGGTCTTTCAGGAGACCCTGCTTATTATGATGTACTTCCTACTGGTCGTTCAATGTATACTGGTGATACAACTAAAATGCCTACAAAACAATCATTTGAAGCTGCTAAAAATCTTGTAGATAAGATGATTGTTAAATATTATGAGAGTCATAATAACACATTCCCTAAATTAACTGCAATTGTTATGTGGGGAACTGAATTATTACGTACTGATGCTCTTGCAATTGGTGAATTCCTATGGTTTTTAGGTGTAGAACCTGTATGGTCACGTTCAGGTACTGTTGTTGGAGTAAACTTAGTTAATTTGAAAAATTTAACTGTTACTCTTTCAAATGGAAAAATAATTAATAGACCACGTATTGATGTATTTACTAGTATGGTAACTAGTAATGTTCATTGGATTAGTCTTTTAATTAATGCATTAAATCTTGTAAATAATACAAATGAAAGTTTTTCCCAGAATTATATTAAAGCACATTATAATGAAACTGGCTCCCTTGATAGATTATTTGGTCTTAGGGGAGATGTTCTTGAAGGTACTGGTATGAGTGATTATTTACCAGCAACAAGTAGGTGGTATGATACTGATACTGATATATCTTCTCAAATGACTGATATTTATTTAGATAGGGTTTCTCACTCTTGGACATTAGACGAAAATGGTAATATTGTTGTCTCAAAGAAAAGATCAAATTATGAATATTTACTTAAAAATGTTGATTTAATAACTCAAAATGTTGATAGTACATGGAGACTTTTAGATTCTGATGATTATTTTGATTGGCTTGGTGGTTTAGTAGGAGCTTCTAAAAGATTAGGTGGACATGCAACAACTTATGTTCCAGATACAAGGAACAAAAATAATATGGCAGTTCGTAGTTTAGCTGAAGAGCTTGATTTAGAACTTCGTACAACTATTGCAAATCCAAAATATACTGGTGCTCTTACTGGCTCAACTTCTGGTTGGTTACAAATTGCTGCAAAAGTTCAAGATTTATATATGTTTGGGGCTGTAACTTCTGGTAAATTAGGTACTGGTCAATATAAAAATGGTGGTACTGGATCATTTGCATCTGGTTCTGTTGTAAGTAGCGATTCTTTCACTGTTGCTGCTAATGCAATTAATTCACTTTATTCTTCAGTAAGTTCTGCTGCACAATCATACAGTTGGCAATCAATGGCTGCATGGATGATCTATGCTTCACAAACAGGATTATGGAATCCAAGTTCAACATCAGAGAAAAAATTACTTCAAAATTTAGTAAACAAATATGTTGATAGTGTTGTAAAATATCAAAATTTTGCATGTTGTCACCATACTGATCCTTGGTCTTTTAATAGAGATGTAACTCAGATGTATAGTGGTAGTAGTTCTACTCTTGCTAAATTCAATGCTTTATTTAAAGCAATGAGTGATACACAAAATGATGTTTATTCTGAACAAAGTTCACAAGGCGCTACAAATGCTGCTAGTTCTCAAGTATACTCTGGTTCTAGTTCTGATTCAAACTCTGGATCTAATTCAGGATCTAGTTCTGGTTCTAGTTCTGGTTCTGGAGCAGGTTCTGTAGGGGATTCTGGTAGTAGCACTAGTGATGGAGGTTCTAAATCATCTGGTGATAATGGAAAACAAGGTTCTAATTCAGATAATGGTCAATCTGGTTCTGATGCAGGATCTAGTTCTTCTTCATCTAATAAAGCTTATGAATTAAATAAACAAAGTAATTCATCTGGTGCACAAGCTTCATTACCAATTTATGTCTTAGTCGTAATAGTAGTAATATTATTTATATTTGGTTTTGGTTTCTTTAAAAGAAACAAAGATGATGATAATGATGATGAGGTATATTAACTCATCATTTTTTTATTTTTTTTAATTTAATTTATATTCATGACTTTTTTTAATGTTTAATTTAATTTGTAGATTCTTAATTTTGTTTTAATTTAATTATTTTTGTTTTTTTGAAGTTTAAATTATTTTTTTCTAAATTTAAGATTTTCTTTATTAATTAAATTAAATTTTAATAAATAGATTTTTTATTATTTAATTATGTATTTTAAAGTTATCTTTCTTGTATTAATTATTATTATAATATTTTTACAATTTTCCTTTAGAAAATGGATATTTTTTTTATTGTTTATTAACTTTTTTTGATTATATATCAATTAATCTTAAAAAATATATATTATATAATATATAAATATAATTCAACTATATTTTATTTTTATTAAAATGTAGTCTATTGATATAGAGTTTATAATTAAATTTATTTTTAAAATCAGCTGTAATTATAATTTTTTTAATAAAATTATGATTTTGGTTTGTTTTTTTGATAGATTAAATTTAGAAGTAGTTTATTTATTTTATTATTTTTAACTAAAAATTAATTAAACTACTTTTTTTAAATGATTTTATTTATATTTTAAAAAAAATTTGAATAAGGTGAAAAATTGAAATTCAATAAACTTTTAATTGTATTAATTGTTTTAATTACTGTTTTATCTATTGGTTCAATTTCTGCTAGTGATAATAATGACTCTTCATTTCAAACACTAGGTTCACATTCTGATTTTAATTCAACTGATGTTTCTAGTTTATCTAGTTCACAAGATGTCTCATCTGATGTTTCTAGTTTATCTAGTTCACAAGAAGCATCAAATAATGATTCATCATCAAATTCAAAATCAGTTGTTTCAGATTCAATAAATAGTTTAGATATATCTTCAACTAATAAAACAGTTAAATCAAAAACTATTGATATAAGTCCAAATAAGTATTCAACTTATTTTGATGAAAATGGTAATATTAAATCTGGAATATCTTCTGGTGATACTTTAGATTTATCTGGTATATTTACAAATAAAAATTTCAATATTAATATGCCTTTAACTATTACTTCAAGTTCTAATAATGCTTTCTTAAGGAATTGTACTATTCTCCTTTTATCTGGTTCTGATGGTTCTAATATATCTAATATCAAATTTAGTAATAATCGTAGTTTCACACCAGGAGTATGGATTAATGGTACTCATGATATTATTGTAAATAATATTAATTATTATGGTAATGGTAGAAGTGCTTATAGTGTTTATATACAAAATTCTACTAAATGTACTTTAAGCAATTCAAAAATTAAAACAGAAACTGGTGTTGATAATCAAAGTTGGACTCATCCAGGTATCTGTTTAAGTGCATCTAATTATAATACTATTTTAAACAATGATATTGAAGTTGGAGATAATGTGGGTATATATGGATCTTATTATAATGATAAAAAATATTCTGATAATAATTTTATTATCGGAAATAAAATAAGAACTGTTATTGACAATCCTACTTCATGGAATTATGCTATCCAAATGATGGGATCAAATAATCTAATTGAGAATAATACTATTATTGGTTCATATAGGGGCATATCTGCAACTATGTCTAATAATACTGTTCGTGGTAATACGATAATTAATATTACTGGGGTTGATTTCGGTAATAAAACTCTTATTACTGGTGGTGATGATGCTATTATAGTTAATATTAATTCAATTGTTGAAAACAATAAAATAATTAATGTTTATGCACAATATGCTATTAGTATTGGTGGTAATTGTATAGTAAGAAATAATACAATAAATAACTTATTACCTAATGGTTATGGTATTTTTGTAAGTGGTGACAATACTAATATTACTAATAATAACATAACCAATGATAATTCCGCTGCAATTTGTATTAGTGGTGATATTAAGAATGTTATTGTAGATTCTAATCATATAAATTCTAATTCTTATGGTATTTTAGTTATTAGGGAGTCTTCTAAAAAATATCCAAAAAATCTTACATTAATTAATAATTTCATTAATACTACTGGTGTTTGTGCTATTGATGCATTATATGCAGATAATGAAAATACCACTATAAATAATAATGAAGTAAATGGTAAAGATATTACTTATCCTAAGGGTATGATTATTGAAGATGAGGCTCATATTAAATATAACGGTACAAAAATTATTATTACTCCAGATACATACTCTATGTATTTTGATGATAATGGCGTGATTGTTCCTGGAACAATTAATGATAGGGATATTTTAATTTTCAGAGGTAATTTTACAAATAAGACAATTATTATCTCATCAAAAGTTAAAATTGAAGGTAATAATCAAACTAACTTATTTAATTCTACAATTAAAGTAAGCTCACCTAATGTTTATATATGTGATTTAAATATTACAAATAATAATCCGAATACTATTAACCAATGGGGTATTTATGTTTATGATAGGGCAGATTATGTTTACATTGTAAATAATAATATTAATGTAACTGATGATAAAACTGCTTACTGTATATATTTAGACGATATTACTGGTGCTACAGTTGAAGGAAACTTCTTTACTTCAAATGGAAATTATTTAACTTATACTATTCTTGGTCGTGAACTTTACAATTCCACTATAAATAATAATGAAATATTTACAAATGGTACTGGTCAAGTTCATGGATATGAATCTGAATTATGTATTGATGGTGTTCATAGAATTCAAGAAATATACAGGACTTATGGTATTTTATTACTTTATTCATCTAATAATAATATTTCAAGTAATTATGTTTCTGTAAGTTCTAAATTAGCTAATAAAACACATGTTAATAGTACTAATTCAATTGTTGGTGTAGATATTTACTTTGATAGTAATAATAATACAGTTAATAATAACCATATTGAAGTTTCTGGTAATGATAATTATATTTATGGTACTGGTTGTTTAGCTGCTCAAACAGGCAAAGGGGATACTAAAGCTAATAGCAATAAATTTATTTCAAATGATATTATTCTTAAGGGTAACAACTTTGTATCTGGTATTATTGTAGGTTATTTAAGTAATGGAACAATTGTTGATAATAATGCTATTACATTGAACAGTAAAAACGATGCATATGGTATTACTCTTGAAATATCTCAAAATAATACTATTACAAATAATATTGTTAATGCTAAATCTGGAGCATTATATCTTTTAGAAATGTTTAGTTCAAATAATAACTTAGTTTCTAATAATATATTTAATGGAAATGGTAGTTTTGTTTATGGTATTGCAGGATATGGTGCATCTAATAATACAATTAATTATAATAAAATAATTTCTAATGGTGATTATAATACTGTTGATAAAGTAAGCAATCATGGTGATAGTATTCCTGCAGGAATTGCCGGTATTTATTTAATAAAAAATTCTTTAAATAACAGTATTAACTCAAATAACATTACAACAAATGGTTATTATGCAGTTAACATTACAGAAAATCAAAATACTGTAAAAAATAATTATCTTATAGCAAATAATAACTGTGGTAATAACGCAGTAAATTATCTTAATGAAAACGTATCTAATAATTATCCTAAAAATGTAAATATTGATTTTGATTCTGATAAAAAAGGAAATATTATAGTTAAGTTAACTGATGATGATAGTAATCCAATTGTTAATGAAACTATTTCTTATTTAATCAATGGAACTAAGTCACCTAAAGTTTTAGTAAGTGATGAAAATGGTCAAGCTATAGTTAATGATCTAGATGGAAAAATAAGATTAACTGTATTATTTGCAGGTGATGATAATTATATTAAATCTAATAATTCCATTATAGTTAAAACTGTTAATAAAGTTCCTGTGAAAGTAGGTACTAAGATTGTTTCATATGATCTTAATCAAGTTGCTGTTGATTTTTACCATGGTGAACGTGGTGGATACTTTGTATCTCGACTTATTGATGAAAATAATAAACCTTTAGCAAATAAAACTGTTCAAGTTGGATTTAATGGGGTAGTTTATACTTTAACTACTGATGAAAATGGTTTAGCAAGACTTCAAATCAATCTTGCTTTTGCTGGAATTTATACCTTTGCAGTATGTTATTTAGGTGATGGGGAATATAATGGTAGTTTTGTTGTAAATAAAATTACAATTAGTAAAAAACCAACATCATTAATAGTTCCAAATAAGAAATATGGTGTTAAAACAAAATCTAAAATTATTACTGTTACTTTACAAGGTAAAAAATCATTTGGACAAGGTTCTATATTATGTGCTGGTAGAACAGTTAAAGTTACTGTAGGTGGTAAAACATATACTGGAAAAACTAATTCTAAAGGTGTTGCTAATATTAAAGTAAATATAAATAGAAGAGGAACTTATACTGTAACTACTAAGTTTGATAGTGATTATGGATTTGATTCTAGTTCCATGACTTCAAAATTAATTATAGTATAAAATTTGGATATATGTTTTTAGTAGGGAAACTTATTAAAAACTCTTTTTTATTTTTTTACTTTTTTTTTATTTTAATGGGATTTTCGAAGTCTTTTGATTTATTTATTTTAATTTTAAAATTAGCTTTATTCTATTGTTAATTATCTGGATTTAAGATATCCTTTATTTTAAACTTAAAAATTAATAATCTAATATAATTTAAACTTTTAAATAATAAGTTTTAATAGAGTTTAATATTTTAAATTTAATTTTATTATATTTTTAGTTCTAATGATATAGCTAGTGATTATCTAATTCTATAATTATAATTTTTAAATTAATATATTTAATTTATCTATTTTTTATATTATATTCAT
>JBJFGN010000115.1:0-26549 GCA_051892775.1 Methanobrevibacter sp.
ATTCATAAAATTTATATATTACATAAACAAATACTAATATGATATATAAGGACATAAAATTTAAGTGAATAATGGTATAATTATTGTAGTATAATATTATAAATTCTTAAATTTTATTAATAAAATGTTTTAGTCTATTTAGTTTATATTAAATCTTTTAATGTCTCTAAATAGGTTATTTTTTTATTTAAAACACTTAAGTTTATTTTATTATATTCTTTAATGGAAATTATATACTTACATGGAGCGTTTTACTAATGGCTGATTATAGTGAAGATTCTTCAAAAGAATTACTTGGTAAAATTGAAGAATTGAAAGATGAAGTTAATTTGCTTAAAGAAGAAAACACTAAAACTAAACGCAATTTGATGTGGAAAGTTAGAAAATTAGAAAAAGATAAAGTTCTAACAGAAAATGAAAAAATTAGATTAGAAAGAGAAGTAAAATCCTTAAGGGGTGAAGTTGAAAGATTTAGATCACCTCCACTTGTCCTTGCAACTATTAACGAAGTTATTGATGATTCTAGAATCACTGTTAAAAGTAGTACAGGTCCAAGTTTCTTAATTAATTATTCTAAATTTATTGATCCAAAATTATTACAACCAGGTGCAAGGGTTGCTTTAAATCAACAAACATTTGGTGTAGTTGAAGTGTTGCCATCTGAAAAAGATCCAAGTGTAGCCGGTATGGAGGTTGAAGTAAAACCTGATGTTACCTATGATCAAATCGGTGGTTTGGAAGATCAAATTATTGAAGTTAAAGAAACTGTTGAATTACCTTTAACCAAACCTGAATTATTTGAAAAAATTGGTATTGACCCACCTAAAGGTATCCTTTTATATGGGCCACCAGGAACTGGTAAAACATTACTTGCAAAAGCAGTAGCTAATGAGACAAATGCAACTTTTATTAAAATTGTTGCAAGTGAATTTGTTAAAAAGTATATTGGTGAAGGAGCAAGACTGGTAAGGGAAGTTTTTGAACTTGCTAAAGAAAAGGCACCTTCCATTATATTTATTGATGAGATAGATGCTGTAGCTGCAAAAAGACTTAAAAGTTCCACTAGTGGTGATAGAGAAGTTCAAAGGACTTTAATGCAATTGCTTGCAGAACTTGATGGATTTGAAGCTCGTGGTGATATTGGTATTATTGGTGCAACTAACAGACCAGATATTCTAGATCCTGCTTTACTAAGGCCTGGAAGATTTGATAGGTTTATAGAAGTGCCTGAACCTAATGAAGAAGGAAGAAAACAAATCCTTAAAATACACACTTCTAAAATGGCTTTGGCTGAAGAAGCAGATTTAGATTTACTTGCTACTCTAACTGATGGTTGTTCTGGTGCAGATTTAAAAGCAATATGTACAGAAGCAGGTATGTTTGCTATTAGGGCTGACCATGATAAAGTTTATGTTTCTGACTTTATGGATGCAGTAGATAAAATCATGGGTGTAAATCACGAGGATGATATATCTAAAGAAGCTGGAGTAATGTTTGGTTAAATACAAGTTTTAACTTCAGTATCTAATAATATAAATTGTATTCAATTATTATTTTAATTAATACTTTTTAATATTATTTTATTTTTTTATTTCAATTGTGGATTGGTTTTATTAATCTAGAAAAGTTTTTTTTAGCTTAATTTTATTTTTTTATTTTAATAATAAACCAGTTTTATTAATTTTAAAAAAGCTTTTTGGTTAATTTTATCTAATTAATTTAGTCGCGTCTTTAATTTTAAGGCCAATGATGAACCCTATGAGCTCTGATATTGTGATGAATGATGGGCGAACTGAGGCCTTTTTATTAATTTACTCTTTTAATTATATTTTTTAAATTTTAATTGGATTAAGTGCTTTATTTTTTCTTTTCATGATTTAATTTATATTATTTTCTTATTTCTATTGTTTATAATTTATTAATTTTTAAATTAAATTCGCAATTAATTTTAAAAATGATTTATTTTGTTTATCCTTATTTTTATTTAATCTTTGATTATTTTATATCTTTTTTAATGGTTTTTTTCATTAATTTTTTATTTTACTTTAATCATATCGAAATGTATATATTTAACATTTGATATAAAAATTTAATGTGTATATATTTTTTAATAAAGATATACTTCTTTATAGAATTTTAAATTATAAGGGAGGTGTAAGAACTGAATAAAATATTAGTATCTCTATCTTTAATGTTAATACTATTATTTTCGTTGTCTTTTGTTGTTGCAGAGGATGTTTCTAGTGATTCTGTAGTTAATTTAACTAAGACAAATGAAAACCTAAATAATAGTAATAATAATATAAATGCTAATATTTCAAATAGTAAAATAGTTAAAAATCATTCAAATGCATCTGATGATTTAAGTTTGGATAATAAAACATCTAATAATCTTAAGAATCAAAATATTAAGAATAATCCTAAAAAACATCCTTATGTTAATAGTATAAATTCCTCATTTAATTTAAATTCTAATCGTGAAACTGTTTACAGTCTCGGTGGATTGAATTCTAGTTATGATTCAAATAAAACAATTTATATTCCTAGTGGATTGAATTCTAATGAAATTCAAAGTATTATTGACAGAGCTAATCCCGGAGATATTCTTGTATTTAATGGTACTTATTATAGTAATATTATCTTGGTAATTAAAAAGGAATTAAGCTTAATCTCTAATGTTGGAACTAGATTTGATTCATATAATCGTTTACCTGTAATTACTATTGATGATACTGATGGTGTTCTTATTAGTGGATTTAATATAAATAACGATATTGGTAATGGAATTGATATTATTGACTCAAGTAATGTTAATATTTCAAATAGTAATATCACTTCTTCTAAGATTGGGATTAATAGTGAAAATGTTAATCTTCTATTTATTGAAAATAATAATATTTTTAATAATGGGAAATATGGTATCACTGTTGGTGAAAATAATAATACATATATTAAAAATAATATTTTCTCCAATAATGCTATTGCTATAGGTCTTACAGAGTCTAACAATACTAATATTATAAACAATACAATTATTAAAAATGATTATGGTATTTATGCTGATGAGGTTCTAAATAATTTAATATATGGAAAAGGACCTTCAAACATTATTATTTCAAATAATAATATATCTAATAATAAGAAAGCAGGTATCTCCCTTATTAATGTAGGGGACGGAATCCATATTTTAAATAACACTATAAGTAATAATAAAGATAATGGTATTGTTTTAAATAGGATAGGTTCTATTGATATTAAATATAATGATGTACGTAAGAATGCTGGTTCTGGAGTTAAATTCTCTAAAGATTACATTGCTCCATCCAATCAGGAAATTAGTTATAATTCATTTGTAGGAAATACATTTCGTGAAGTTGATGCTAGAGAAACTGAATATGATCTTGGTTCCAGAAGGTTAGTTATAGGTAATAATTGGTTTGGAACATCAGATTATAGTAAGGCAAATATTTGTCCTAAAATTAAAGCAGGATTGATATCTTTTGGCATTAAACAGATAGGTAATTATGTTTCTAAAATTACTTTTTATAATCCTGATGGTTCAGTTGTAAATGGCCTTCCATCATTAAGTATATCTTATAAAACTGGTAATGGGCGTTCCCATACTTCAAGTGTTAATTCTGGTAGTTCCAGTTTTAATATTGAAGGGACGGATGGTTCTACCATAACTGTTACTGTAGACTATCAAAGTAATTCAATTACTTATAAATTAAATCAACCAGGTTATATTCCTGATGATAATACAAGCTATGATCCAGAACATTTACAAAACCAAAGTAGTGTAGATAAAAATTATCATGATGACCATTCTAATGACAATCATGGAAATAGTCAAGGAACTAACAATACTGGAGGAAACTCCAATAATTCTGGTAATGGTACTGCAAATAGTGGAAATGGTAATGGAGAATCTGGTTCTGGTTCAAATTTTAATAATGGAATATCTGGTTCAAATACTGGCGCTAATGGTTTTGTGGGTATTTCGTCTGCAGCAACGGCAATTGCATCATCACAAGGTTCTTCTAGTTCAAATTCAAAAGACGCATCTAATAATGATGGTGCCTCAGAATCTGGTTCAGGTTCACAATCTAATTCCCCAGTATCTAAGGTAATAAAATATATTGATTTAGATAGGGATAATTTAATGCATGCAATTGGAGACTTTTTAGTAATTTTAATTATTGCTATTAGTATTTGTTTATATTATAGAAAAAGCATTAATCATTTAAGAAACAATTAAAATTTTTTATTTTATCATTTTTTTGAATTCTTTTAGATTTGCTATATTTTCAAATTAATGGATTTAAAATTAAAGTTTTAAATAAATCTTAGCAAATTTATTTTTTTTATTCTTTTTTTATTCTTTTCTGGAATCTGTTTTTATAGGGTCTTATTTATTAAATTATTTATACCATGTTTTTAATATGTAATAATATGCATATCGTTGGATTAAAATTAAATTTTATAAATCATATTTTTATTTATAAAAGATTTTCTTATTATTTTTAATTTTTATTTAATTTTAATTTAAAGTATTTTTAAACTTTTAGATATGTTTTAGCAATTATTTGTTTAAAATAAAATGAGGAGGTGAAGTGATGAAGAATAATGATTTATTATTGTTATTGTTAATTTTAATAGTTTTATTCTTATCATTTGGTTTTATATCTGCAGCAGATAATAATGCTACTAATATTGCTACATTAAATGATTCTAATGGATTATCTAGTTCCTCTAGTGATAATCTTTCTAATATATTAGATTCTTCATATAATTCATCGGTTCAAGCAATAAATTCTAATGAAGTGTATGTTTCTGTAAATGGTAGTGATGTTTCTGGTGATGGATCTTATAATAATCCATATGCCACTATACAAAATGGTATTAATAAAACTGAAAATGGGGGAACATTAAATATTTTCAATGGTACCTATATGATTGATGATCCAATTTATATCAATAAAAGAATTACTATAACTGGTTATGATGATGGTGTTGTTATTGATGGTCAAGGTAAAACAAGGTTATTAAATCTTGGTTCTATGTCAAGTCTTACTATGAATAATATTATTTTAACTGGTGGATATTCTGATAATGGTGCTGTTGCTGATGTTAGTAATTTGATGTTGGATACATCATTTTACAAATGTGGTTTTATAAATAACACAGCTAAAAATCAAGGTGGAGTTTTCTATAGTAGTGGAAATGCAATGATGGGCATATTCTCAGTTACAAGTTCGTTATTTTTTAATGATATTGCTTCTGAAGGGGGTATATTCTATGGCCATGGAATGTTAGTACCTAATTTAAAGAACTGTTTTATAATTAACTGTAGTTCTCACCCATTTTATACAAATAATGGTAGAACACAGAATATTAATTATAATTATTGGGGAGTAAATAACCCAAATGAAAATTTTTTAACTGATGAATATATTGGATCTGTTGATTTTAACTATTGGTATATTCCTGTTTTAACAGTTGATAAAACTTCTATAAATACCAATGAAACAATTAATGCTAAGCTTAGATTTATAACTAATAGAGGTGATGAAATTAAAGATAGTGTTGTCTTACCAAGTATTTCATTAGTTTTTAATGTTGTAGGGGGTAATATTTTATCTTCCGATTCTAGTATTAGTCATAGTGCATCTGCTAAATTTAATTCTAATGCTGTTGGTGAAATGATTATTAAAGCCACTCTCCAAAATAACCAAGTATTAAGTCAAAATATCACAGTTAATCATTTGCCTATTTATGTGTCATCTCTAGCTATTGGTGGTCAAGGTGATGGTACATTGCTTAATCCATGTACTTTAGAAGAGGCAATCAATATATTGAATTCAAAAATCGGATATACAAGTATTGAATTATTAAATGGAACTTATTATCCATCAAAAGTATTAAATGTTTCATCTAATGCTTTAATTAAACCTTATAATAATGGAAATGTTATTATTTCTGGTTCTAATATTCATCTAATCTTTAACATAAATTCAGGATATTCTGTAGAATTTGATAATATTAGTTTTGTAAACGGTAGTGGAATAAATGGTGGGGCTATTAATTTAGGTTCAAACTCTAATTTGACTGTTATTTCATCTGTATTTAAAAATAATAAGGCTACAAATGGTGGAGCGGTTTATTGTGATTCTACTTCTTGTTCAAACATTTCTTATTCACAATTTGTAAATAATTCTGCTAATTATGGTTCTGCAATTTACGGTCTTGATTCTAGTAAAATTATTGCCAATTATAATTGGTGGGGTCAAAACAAAGGAAGTTCTGAAAATAATACTGTTTATGGTAGTGTAATTGTTGAAAACTGGATAATCTCCATTTTAAACACTAATAAAACTACATTAAGACCTTCATGGAAAGATAATATTATTATTACATTAAAGCTTAATAATTTTGATTCAATTAATAATTATATTAAACCTTTAGAATTTAATTATGAGGTAATTAATGCTGTTTTAGATGTTGAATCTAATATTTTATCAAATGAAAATAATTACACTTTAAATGCAAGAATATTTAGAGCTACAGCTCCAGTTTATGGTAATTTTACTATTGACAATCAAGTATTAAATTTCACATATAAGTTTTATACACCAATGGATGTCGTCTATGTTTCAACAAATGGTAGTGATATAAATGGGGATGGAACATTACTTAATCCATTTGCTACAATTGGAAATGCATTAAATTATGTTGATGAACTAAACTCAACAATTTATCTTCTTAAAGGCAGATATCTTGTTGATTTATATAATATCTCTAATGTGAATTTAACTATTTCCTCTTATAATGGCTTTGTATATTTAGATAGAACCAAATCTTATAATGTATTTAATGTACTTAATTCAAACCTTACATTAATTGATTTAAAATTTATTAACGGTAAAGATAATATTGCATTAAATTCTGCTATACATGTAAATAATGCTAGTTTAACTGTGAATAACTGTTTATTTACTAATGGTACTGGTGGTGGATTTGGAGGATATATTTTCAATACTAACTCTATAGTATACATTGATAGCTCTAATTTCACAAATTCAAAAACATTTGAAGGCATGGCCAATCCTGCTATCATGTTAAATGGTGGAGAAGCATATATTAATCATTGTAATTTCTTAAATAATGGTTTAGTTTCAGATTCAAATATTTCAGGTAATGGTGAAACTGCATTTAGAAATAATGGTGGAATATTAGTTATTAAAAATACTCATATAGATAATTCATATGGTTCAGTACTTGTTAATTATCAAAATGCTAATACAAGTCTTATTAACACTACAATTGAAAATATCTATGGATTGCCTGCTTTAAATATACTTTCTCTTTCAAAAGTTCTTAATGTTTATAATTCTACATTTATTAATAATACTGCCGGTGCTATTGGTGTAAGCCGTAAGCAGTTCCTTGATACGGATAATGCATTATATATTGAAAATTCTAGTTTTATTAATAATACAGGAATTAATGGTGGTGCAATCTATTCTCAATATGCAAATTTCATTGTGAACAATTGTAGTTTTATTAACAATAAAGCTACAAATGGCGGTGCAATTTATGCCTATTACTGTGCTATGGAAATAACTAAATCTAAATTTACTAAAAATACTGCTACTAATCAGGGAGGTTCAATATATACTCAGGGTATCAATGATGTTGTTGTAATTGGAGATAATAATTTCACAAATAGTAGTGCTAAAATTGGAGGAGTAATATACTCTAATGGTATAACTACATTATATGGTAATAGGATGTATTATTCTACAGCTAATACTGGAGCATACATATATAATGTGATGAGAATAGGTAATACGTATCTTAAAATATTAAATAACAAAACTATTAATCTTAAAAAAGGTAAAGTAATGCTTATTTATGCAAGTTTAACTGATGATCGTGGAAATCCAATATCTGGTGGTAATATTAGTATTGAAATTGATGGTAAAAATTACACATCTACATCTAATGAAGGTAAAGTTTCATTTAATTATACTTTTAATAAAATAGGATTGTATCTTATAAATGGTAACTATACTAATAGTAGAAGATATATAACTGTTGTATCTACAGCCATTGTTAATGTAAGTGGCTCTAATAAATTATCAACAAAAATCATATATTCAGACATGACTCAAACAGCTGTTGACTTTTATCATGGTGAAAGAGGTAATTATTTTAAAGTTATTCTTAAAGATTCTGAAGGTAATCTATTAAGTAACAAACTTGTTCAGATAGGATTTAATGGTGTAGTGTATAAATTAACTACTGATAATAATGGCATAGCAAAACTCCAAATTAATCTTGCTTGGGCAGGTGTTTATACCTTTGCTATGGCATTTTTGACTGATGATGATTATATTGGTGATTTTGAAGTTGCTAAAATTACTATAAATAAGAAAGCTACTGTTTTATCTGTTCCATCAAAAACTTATAGGGCAAATGCAAAAACTAAAACATTAACAGTTAACTTAAAGGGTTTAAGTGTAAATGGTAATTCTTATGTTCCAGGAGTAAGTAAAACAATTAAACTCACTGTAGCTGGAAAAACATATATAGCAAAAACCAATTCAAAAGGCATTGCTAATATTAAAGTTTCAATTGCTAAAAAAGGAACCTATGTTGTAACTACTAGATTTGATGGTGATGGTACTTTTAATTCTAAAAGTCTCAGTTCTAAACTTATACTTACTTAAAATAGTCTTCTTTTGACTATTTTTTATTTTTTTTGGTTTTGTGTGTTTTGTGTGTTTTTTAATATTTTTTTTGGTTTTGTGTGTTTTGTGTGTTTTTTAATATTTTTTTTGGTTTTGTGTGTTTTGTGTGTTTTTTAATATTTTTCTATTTTTTTCTTGTTTTATAGTATTTTTAACTTGTCTCTGGTTTTATATTCCATATTGATTTTTTATTAAAATTATCATATTTTTTAGAAGTCTCATTTGTTTAGTCTTTAATTTTATTAAATCTTTTAAATATTTAATGAGTAATTTACATATTAGGAAAAAATTATTTAAACTAAATAAACAAATAACTATACAATGATATTTGATGATGATGAAAATTTAGCTAATGAAGAAGTTTTGTATGAAGGCAAACCTAGTTTTATATTTAGTTGTAAAAGTATAATTTTAGGTATTCTTGCAATATCTTTTATTCTAGGTAGTTCACTTACTATCTTAAGTTCTGTATCTGAGATACAATCATATTCTATTGGTTTTATTCAACAACCAATTGATCAATTTATAGCATTAGCTATTTATGGTATTGTATTTATAATTCTTATTTGGATTGTAATTAAATTGTTAAAATGGTATTCTATCAATTATATTATTACAAATAAAAGAATTATCTCTAAAACGGGTATCATAAGGCAAAATAAATCATATATGTCATTTCATAATATTCAGGATATCCATGTATCTCAATCTATAATTCAAAAATTGTTTGGTGTAGGTACAATAGAGATAATGAGTGCATACGATAATGGTGATGTAAGTCTTAAATATGTTCATTATCCTAAAGATGTTGAAGAAATCATTTTTAATGGGATGAATGATGCCCCTTCTTTTAGTCCTGAAACTCCAAGATTTGGACCAGAAGAAAGGTATTATGACAATTCAAGATATAATCAAGAATATGGGCCTATTAGACATGATTATAATAATGATTATGCTGAATCTTATAATCCAAATTATAATGGATCTACTATTTATAATGAATCCAGACCTAATATTAAAGACTCATATATTAGGGAGAATTATCCAGAATATGAGGACGATTCATTTTATGGTTTAAGCAATGAGCCATTAAATACTCCTAGTGATAATGAAATCTACTATAATGATTATCAGGATCCTGATGAATTTGATGAGACTATTAATCAGGCTGTTAGAAACTTCGATGGGAATATTAAATTTAAAGATGACAATATAGTAAATAATCATAGGAACGATTCTGGAATTAATTACCAGGGACGTAGAATAAATAAACATGGATATGATAATAAGTATCATAGGGATAATTATAATTCTCAAGATTATCAAAGATATTCTCAAGGATATCTGGAAAATCAATATCATTCTTCTCAAATGAATGATATGTCTAATGTAGATTATAATTCAGGATATTCTAGAGAAGAAAATATTAATCCAAGATATTATGAAAATCCTAGTTCCAATAATCCTAAATATCCTATAGCTGAAAAAAATAATCATGATGATTTTAGGTATTCTGGGGGTAGGAAATTTAATGAATATTCAAATAGAGGATACTCTAGAGATGGGGATTCTAATGTAAGATACCATGGATATAATCAATCTAATCCTAGATATCATGGATATGATGATAATGAATTTTATCAAGAAAATCATAAAATAAATGATGAACATAATAATCATCATTCAAGTAAAAATAGAAACTATGATGAGGATATTGATAAGAATCATCATGAAGAAAACAAGTCTAAAACTAGGGATAGTGTATTAGCAAAACACGACCGTAAATTTAAATTTTAATTTTTTCTATTTTTTAATAATTTTTTATAAAGTACAAAGGGTAAAATAATGACTTTTGATTTTGATGTGGCAATTATTGGTGGAGGTCCTGTTGGTTCAACTTTAGCTTATAATTTAGTAAAAGAAAATGTTTCTGTATGTGTTATTGAAAAAAAGAGGATTATAGGTTATCCTTTACAATGTGCAGGTATTTTAAGTAGGGATATTTTAGATATCAATGATTTACCTTCAGATTTAATATTGAATAAAGTTAAAGGTTCTTATCTTCATTCTCCAAGTAAACTATTAAAAGTTGAAAAAGATGATTCTGTTGCATTTATTATTGATAGGGTTGCATATGACCAATTTTTAGCAAAACGTGCTAAGGATAATGGAGTTAAATTCTTTATGCAGCATAAAGTTAATGATATTGATATTGATAAGGGAGTGATAAAAACAAATAATGGAATTGTTACCTCTAAAATTATTGTAGGTGCTGATGGCTGTAATTCTTTAGTTTCTAAAAAATTAAATAATGAATCTAAATGTTATAATGCAGATCAATATTTAGTCAGAATAAATCAGGAGTTTAATCAGGAATATGTTGATGTTTTTATAAACGAGGATGTTTTGCCGGGATTTTTGTGGTTTATTCCTGTTTGTGATAATCTTTATAGAATTGGCTTATTTTCTAATGATGATTATAAAACTCAAAACAATATTATTGAAGATTTCCTAGAATCTAAAGGCGCCTTTAAAAATTCTAATTTGAATATTTCTGATTATGAAATTTTAGAAAAATATCATGGTTATATTCCAATTTATGATAAGAATAAAACCATTGTAAATAAAAGAGTAGTGTTAATTGGTGATGCAGCAAGTCAAGTTAAACCCACTACTGGTGGAGGTTTAATATTGTCTTTTAATACAGTTAATATCTTATCTAAAATTATCATTGAATCATTAATTAAAGATGACTTGTCTATTTTAGATGACTATATTGATGAATTTAATAAATCATTTAATGATGAGTTGAATAATGAGATGAAAGTGCATAAAACTTTAAATTCATTGTCTAATAATGATCTAGATTACTTGTTTGATAAAGTTAAATTAAATAACGGTGAGGAGTTTATTTCTAGATATGGTGATATGGATAATCAGGCTTTACTTATTAAAGAATTTTTAAAAACAGGACTATTATTCAAAATACTTCCAACTTTACTTAAAAGTAAGATTTCAAGTATTTGGAATTGATTTTATTGTTTAATATGTTTTTATGGTTTTGTATTTGTTGTAGATTTTTTATATTTTATAGATCTTTCTTAGATTTTTGTGTTTATTTGTAAGTCCTTTCTATGGATTTTTTTACTTATTAAGTATTTTATTAATTGTAAATTGTATCATATTTTTTTAGAGTGATAATTATGGAACTTCTTTTAATCCAATCTCAAGAACATGAAACTTTACCTATGGCGGAACTTAAGGCAGTTATTGAAGCTGAAGAGTTTAGCTGTTCTATTGAAAAATTAAGACCAGGGCTAGTTATATTAGGTTCTATTGGAAATGATGATTTTGATTACATGTATAAACGTCTTGTTGAACGCTTAGCTTTAACCCATCAAATTAATAATGTTTTATTAAAATCTGATTTAAATAATTTGGATGAAGATATTGCATCTATAAATTGGGATGATATTATAGACGAAACATTTGCAGTGCGTACTAAAATTTTTGATAGTGATGTAGATGTTGAGGCAAGTGAAAGACATATTGGAAGCATTATTTTAAATAATTCAAATGGTATTAAAGTTAATTTATCAAATCCCGCTACTAAAGTACGTTTAATCATTTATAAAAATGATGTTTATATATGTAAGGAGGATTATGTTTTAAATAAAAAATATTTCCAGGATTTTAAACCTCATAAAAGGCCATTTTTCCATCCAGGTTGTATGTCCCCAAAACTTGCAAGATGTATGGTAAATCTTTCAAGGATTAAAAAGGGGGAATTATTACTTGATCCGTTTTGCGGAACCGGTGGAAGTTTGATGGAAGGTGGATTAATTGGTGCTCGTGTTGTAGGTACTGATGTTGATTGGAATATGAAAAATGGTGCAGCTATTAACTGTGAATATCTTGGAATTAAGGACTATAAAACATTTAAGGTAGATATTAATGAGTTAAACATGTATGAATTATGTGATGCAGTTGTAACTGATCCTCCTTATGGCATTTCTACAACTACCGGTGGTCGTGACGATTTAATTTTTAGAGATTTTTTAGTTGCAATTAAAAGAAATATGAAAAAAGATGCACTTTTAGTCATGGCTAGTCCACATTTCGTTGATATTGATAAGTATCTAAATGAGGTCGGGTTTAGATTATTGGAAAGATATGAAATTAAAGTACATAGAAGTTTAACCCGTGTTATTTCCGTAATAGCCCAGGATAATTAGATTTGTTTTTTTTTCATTAAAATTTTACTTTAATTTAGTATGGTAGAAATTTATATTCTATTTTGGTTTTGGAATTCTAAATAAGTGTGTTTTATATATTGTATTTTTGGCTTTAGAATTCTAAATATTAATTTTATTATATGATTTGTGGTTTTAAAGTTTTAGATAGAAAATGTTTATATTATATTTTACAAATATTAATTTAATTTAATTATTTATGATTTAGTAGTGATTAATATGAAAATTCAAATTTTAGATACAACCTTGAGAGATGGAGAACAAACTCCAGGTGTTTCACTTACTTCAAGTGAAAAATTAAGAATAGCAAGAAAACTAGATGAAATTGGAGTAAATATGATTGAAGCAGGTTCTGCTATTACTTCAGAAGGAGAAAAAGATGCTATTAAAGAAATCACTAAACAAGGTTTTGATGCAGAGATTTCAAGTTTTGCCAGGTCTGTACAAAAAGATATTGATGCATGTTTAGAATGTGATGTTGATGCAGTAAATCTTGTTGTACCTACAAGTGATATTCATATTAATTATAAACTAAAAACTACAAGGGATAATGTACTTGATAGTATTGTATCAAATGTTGAATATGCTAAAGATCATGGTTTAATTGTTGAACTTTCTGCAGAAGATGCAACAAGAACTGATATTAATTTTTTAATAAAAGCCTTTCAAACAGGTATTGATTGTGGAGCAGATAGATTATGTCCATGTGATACTGTAGGGGTTCTTACTCCTGAAAAATCATATGAATTTTATAAGAAATTATCTGCTGTTTTAGATTCAAGTTTAAGTGCTCATTGTCATAATGATTATGGTCTTGCTGTTGCTAATACTTTACAGGCTATTCGTGGTGGGGCGAGTGAAATCCATTCTACAATAAATGGTATTGGTGAGCGTGCAGGAAATGCCGCTCTTGAAGAGATTATTGTAGCATTTAACAATCTTTATGAAGGAAAATATACTACTGATATTAAGATTAATCAATTATATAACACTTCAAAATTAGTTTCAAGATTAACTGGTGTTTATTTACAACCCAATAAGGCAATTGTTGGAGAAAATGTATTTGCACATGAATCTGGTATACATGCAGATGGTGTTATTAAGAATGCTTCAACTTATGAATCTATTACTCCTGAATTATTAGGTCGTCATAGAAAATTTGTAGTTGGTAAACATACAGGAACTAAGGGATTGAATAATCGTCTTAAAGAATTAGGTATTAAAGTCAATAAAGAACAATTGTATAAAATATTTGAGCAAGTTAAATCCTTTGGTGATAAAGGTAAATGTGTCACTGATGTAGATTTACAAGCTATTGCAGATAATGTTTTAGAAAAAGAATTAAAGCAAAAGGTTAATCTTGAAGAATTCACTGTAGTTTCAGGTAATAAGGTTACACCTACAGCATCAATTAAATTAAAAATTGATGATAAAGAAGTTCTTGAAGCCGGTATGGGTTTAGGTCCTGTTGATGCTGCAATTAATGCTGTAAACCGTAGTATTAATGAATTTACTAATGTTAAACTTGAAGAATACCATGTAGATGCAATCACTGGTGGTGCAGATGCACTTATTGATGTAATTGTAAAACTTAGAAAAGGAGACACAATTCTTTCTGCAAGGGCAACTGAACCTGATATTATTAATGCAAGTATTGAAGCATATTTAAGTGGGGTAAACAGGATTTTGGAAGTTGATGAGAATAAAAAAGATAATAAAATTATTCTTAAATAATTTTAATTATTTTTAAATGGAAATATCTAATTTTAAATAATTTTAATTTGTCTTTTAATTAAGATATAGTTTATTTTAAATGGAAATATCTAATTTTAAATAATTTTAATTTGTCTTTTAATTAAGATATGGTTTATTTATAATTAAAATAATGTTTATTTCTTTATTTTCTTTTTATAATTAGATGGAATTTTTAGATATTTCTAATTTTCATGTAATTTGTTTTGATTTAAGATTTAACTTAAATAAAGATCTTTAGAGGGTATTATATTGGAGAATATTACAAATAATATTAAGATTTTAGGATATACTGGAGAAATAGATGATGTATCTAAAACATTAAAAGAAATTGATAAAATTAAAAATCAATGTTGTGATGTTGGGGTTATTCAGTTATTAAATGCTCGTGCTATTGGTGGTAGACGTCATGTTCTTCATGGTACTATTGAAGCAATCAAAGCATTTCAAAGGAATGAAAACTTGGCTAATGATTTAGGTATTGAGTTATGTCTTAGAATTTCGGCTCAAAGACAAATCTCAAAAGCCTTAAATGTTTTAGGTTTACATACTGGTGAAATGGATATATGCATTGTTTTAATTGATTGTCCAGATTACTTTGAAGATGAATTAAACAATATCTTTACTCCAGATGATGAAGTATTTAAGCCAGATATTGAGTATTTATCAAAGATATATAATATTTCAGATAAACAGAATAACTCAATGTATATTGAAGACTCATTAATTGATAAAACTACAAGTTTAATTGTTGATGTATAATTCTTAACTTTTTTTAAATATAATTTTAAATTTTTTAGTAGGTAGTATAATGGATTTAAAATTTAAACAACCATCAGATGATACAAAAAAAATCAAATCTGAAATTGCATTAGGTAGGAATCCTCTTAATGTTGACTCATATATTAATCTTGCAGAGGATAAAATAAAAAACATTACTAATCATGATTATGCACATATTGTATCAAGTGGTAATGCTGCAATTTTCATAGGACTTTCATATTTAACAGGTAATGTATTTATTCCTGATCAAGGGGGGTGGAATGGATTTAAACAGATTTCAAGGTTTTTAAATAGACCACTTGAAACAGTTAAAACTAATCGTGGTCTAATTGATATTAATGAACTTAATAATGCATTAAGTCAGGTAGATGAATCTAAAATTAATGGATTAATTTTAACTAGTTTTGCGGCATATACTGCAGAACAAGATATTTCAGAAATTTCAAAGATATGTCATGATAATAATGTAATTTTAATTGAGGATGCATCTGGTTCAATAGGCGATTCTAAACTTGCGGATGGTAAATATTCTGATATAATTGTAGGATCTACTGGTTCACCTAAAATTTTAAATGTTGAAGATGGTGGATTTATCTCAGCTAAGAACAATGGGGTATTTGAAAACAATAAGATACTTCTAAAGTCATTTAAATCTAGTGAGATTACTGCAGGTGGAATTATAAGTGAACTTAAGAATGCCAATTATAATCTAAATAAATATATTGGTGCTTGCAATTATCTTAAAAAAAGTCTTGATGATGTGGTTCATTCAGATAAAAGGGGAATTAATGTATTTATTCATAATGATGATCCAAAACATTTTTCATGGAACTTAAAACAGGAATTAGTTTTAGATAATCATGGCATGGTTACTAAATGTCCTAATTATAATAGACTTAAAGAAAAAGGGTTAGCTCTTGAAATTAAAAATCTTGATATTTCTTCATTAAATAAAGAGAATTTAAATGAAATTATTGAAATTGTTAAGAAGTATCAGTAGTTTTTTAATAATCTATTTTATATTATTAATAAATTTTTTAAGTAAGGCATATATTTTCTATTAAACCATTATTTAATGTATAATACATTAAATTTAAAAATAAGCAGTTTATAAAAAATTAAATTTTTTATTAAATTAGATATTTTAAAAGTATTTTTTTTAAATAATAAATTTTGGGATTTTTAAAAAATTTAAATATCTTAATTTTGAAATTCTGGACTTTTTTTAAAGTAAGAATCAAGTGTGGTCTGTTTTGTATGTAACATTTCATTAAGTAATGTTCCTGTTTTAATGTATCTACTTAGTGGAATTTTGAAGTTTTTGCCAACATATACAAGTGCAGATTTCAAATCTTCAAATTCTTTATATGGTTTTTCCATAGCTTCTTTCATGTTTTCACGAACATTAAAAACACCCATTGGGACATAACCCGTATATGCTTCTCTTAATACAATCAATCCAGATTGCAGTTTCATTTTGTTTAGTGCATCAAGAACTACCATTTTACTTGTGTAATAACATCCACCTACTGTTGAGTACTCTTTTTTATCTTCATTAGTTTCATAATCTGAAAAGACTAGTTCCTCATTATTTTCAACCTTATAAAATCCCTCAGTCCATTCATATTGCCATTCTGTTGGAGTTAAAATTATTGCATAATAATTATTTAATGCCTCATTTTCATATACCCTATAAGTATCAATGATTGGGTTGTATCTTACTTCTTTTAATAGTTTGTCTGCAAGGGCTGAATCACATGCTGTAATAGACCATCTTGTAGGTACTAATTTTCTATTCTTACCAATACCAAATGCACCTACTGAAAATGCTTTTTGTACAGCTGAAAATGGAACATTTTTATTATGTAATGCCATTACCGCATCTGTAGCTCTTAAATCAGTATCATAATATGATTTTTCAAGTTGCTTATCCCATCTTACTGCATCAATATCGAATTTTTCAAGTATTCCGCTTGGTCCATGTGGCATTGATTCTTGTGATAATTGTGCACCTCTTGGTCTTTTTAGAAAATTTGCTTCTGCATCTGTTGACTTTGATGCAAGTGAAATATCTTGCAGTTTTTCAACATAGGGGTTGTTTAAATCTTTAATATCAATTAATTGTTTTCCTCTTACAAGATTCATTCTATAATTTAATATTTCACTTTGAGTTTTATTTTGATCTAACCATGACTCTGGTGAATCCATGATATATGTATCACCTAGTTGATTTGCCATCATAGGTCCAGCATATACTTTAGGGTAACTCCATCTTCCTATAAATACTGACGGAGGTGTACTACCTTCAAGGTCTTTACCTACCTTAACTGATTTCATTTTTATGTCTCTTGTAAGTTTTTCAAGGTAGGCATGTTTTGTTGTTCTTTGTCTTCCAGCTTTCATAATATCTCAAAATTTATTAATTCTATAATTTCTTAGCTATTTAAAATATTAAAATTGTTTAAAAAAAGTAATTTAATGTTTAGAAATATATATTTTTTAGCTTATCATATAAACTATAAATATATATTCTTCGTGTTTTTAATATGGAGCTATTGAACTTATTATCGGTGTTATATATGCTATTACTGATGCTATTATTAATATTGTAATAATAAACATAATTATCATAAATACAATTTCCCCATTTGTGAAGTTTCTACGAACAGGTAAATCTATTTGTTTTTTAATCCATAATTGATTAATTGATTCTTGTACATTACAGAATGTCCAAAATGTACCTATTACTGGTATAAATATATATAGTAAAGTATTTTCAATTGGTGAATATCCTTCAATATTTTCCTTATCTAGGATTTCTTTATAGTCTTTTAGTAAGTAATAGTACATAAACCAATTAACAATAGGTATTATAAAACCAAGTGTACGCCATCCTGGATTAATATTTTTATTATAATCGTTTTTTAAATAAGTGCTGTTTTTATAAAACCACCATATTGTATATATGTCACCACCAAAAATCAATAATAAGATTTCTCTTCTAAGCGGTAATACATTTGAATATTCTCTTTGAGGATTATTTAATTTATTATAGAACTCTATTTCTTCTTTTTCTTTTTCAAGTTCTCTGGTTCTCAATACCTCTTTTTGTTTTAATCTTTTCTCATGTTCTGGTGATACATAGTCATTAATAAAATGGTTTCTAGAAATATTTTCTTCTTTTTCTTGCCATTGCATACAGTAGGGGCATTTTTTAGTATTTATTGGGATTTCTTTACCGCAATAAATACAAAATTTTGTTTTTGCACCTTCCATTTAAATCACTTTCTTGATTTAAGCAAATTCAATAGTTGCAGGTGGTTTATCACTTATTGAAAGAGATACATGTGTTACTTCAGAAACTTCTGATGTTATCCTTTTTGATATTGTTCTAATAAGTTCCCATGGAATTTCAGGTACATATGCAGTCATAGCATCTACAGATGCAACCATCCTTACAACAACAAGGTAACCAAAGTCTCTTTGATCTCCTTTTACACCAGTAACTCTTGTATTAGTTAAAGCCGCAAAGTATTGCCATAGTTGTTTATCAAATCCTGATTTTTCGACTTCCTCACGTACAATTGCATCAGCATTTTGGCATACTTTAATTTTTTCTCTTGTAAGTTCTCCAATAACTCTTACTGCAAGACCTGGACCTGGAAATGGTTGGCGATGTACTATGGCATCAGGAAGTCCTAATTCTTCACCAATTTCTCTTACTTCATCTTTGTATAATTCGCGAATAGGCTCAACTACTTCTAAAACCATACCACTTGGAAGTGCGAGGTTATGGTGGGATTTAATTTTTCCTTGACTTTCAATCCAATCTGGAGCGATAGTTCCTTGAATTAAATATTTAGCATCAATTTTTGCAGCTTCTCTTTCAAAAACATCAATAAATTTTTTACCAATGATTTTTCTTTTTTCTTCAGGATCTACTATGCCTTTAAGAGCTTCTAAGAATTCATCTGATGCATCAACATAAGTAAAGTTTAATCTATCTTTAAATGTATCTACAACTTGTTCAGCTTCACCCTTTCTTAAAAGTCCATGATCTACAAAGATTGCAGTTAAATTATCTCCAATAGCTTCACCAACAAGAACAGAACATACAGAACTATCAACACCACCAGATAATGCAATTACTGCTTTTTCATCTTTAATCTCATCTTTTACTTTTTCAATTGCTTCATCTATAAAACCTTTAGGTGTCCACATTGTTAATTCCTCTTAGATTTTATTCTTCGTCTTCTTTAGTTTCAAATTCGTCAATGAAATCTAAAACTATTTTTTCAAGACCAGTATCATTTCCTGCTTCAATTGCATCCATTATATCTTCATATTTAACAAATTTTCTAAGGATAATACTTTTTTCACCAACGCCTGCAATGTTGAATTCGTATTCGTCATCACCAATTGGTATTTTAATTCTTTCTCTTTTAAGTTCTGGTTTATTGTCCATTGCTTTTTCTCTTAATTCGTCTACATTATTAATCATTTTGATTCCTCATTATTTATTTAATCAAATTTACTAATTTTAATATTATTTATTTAAATTATTTTTACAAATTTCATAGAAGTTTTGGAATACTATGTCTCCTTTAGGGGTAGTGTGAACTTCTGGGTGGAATTGGATTCCATAGATATCTTTTGTATTATGTTTCATAGCTTCAATATCACAAATATCAGAACTTGCTAAAATTTTAAAGTTTTCAGGCAATTCTTTAACTTCATCTTTATGTGATGTCCAAACATCCATTTTTGGTGCTAAACCTTTAAGAAGTTCTTCCTCATCATTAATGTTAATTTCAACTTGTGCATAACTTTCAGTTTTTGATGTTTCAACATCTCCACCAAATTTTTGAGCTATAAGTTGATGACCTAAACAAATACCTAAAATTGGAACATCTACCTCACCAATGTAATCAAGACTATTACCACTCATTGTAAGTGATGGTCCTCCACCTAATATTAATCCCATTGGTTCTTTTTCTTCAATTTCTTCAACAGTTAAAGAATTAGGAACAAGTTCACATGGTATGTCTAAATTTTGTAAACTTCTTTGAATTCTATGATTATATTGACCTCTATTATTTATAATTAGAATTTTCATATTTCATTTCTCTTATGATTTTTTAATTTAAATAAATTAATTAATAATATATTATAATATAATATTTATTATATTTTATTTTTAATAATAACATGTTTTTTGAAATTTTTACTTATCTAAATTTTAAATTTTAAGTTAAAATATTTCTTAAAATCCTATGATTTCATGTTTTAAACCTTATTTTTTCTCTTAAAACAAATTTATATTATATTTAATAATTCCAATATTTTATATACTATGTTTTATAATATTATTTTTATGGAAACTCAAGATTTAGTTTATATATTAATTGCTATTTTACTTGCAATAATTATATTTTACTTGTTTATATGGCTCTTACCAGTAATTGTAATACTGTTAATTGCATTTTTTATCTATGTATTTTTACAAGATAGATATGGTGGATATTAATATTATCTCCATTTTAACAGTTTATTTTTACTGTTAAGATTTTATTTTTATTTTTATAGATAATTTACTTGTTTTTTTACTTGTTTTTTGTGATTGCTTGTTTTTTTTTAGTCTAATTTTTTTAAGTATCTTTTTTAATTTTGAGTTTTTTTAAAATAAAAAGTATAAAAATTGTTTTGAATTATTATTTATTAAGTATCTTTTTTAATTTTTATGGGGTTTTTTCTAAATAATACCAAAAATATAAAAAGTATTTAGAATTATCTAAATACGTTTTTGTATTTCTTCTCTTACTATTTTATTTACAAGACTTCCGTCTGCTTTACCTTTAAGTTGTTTCATACTCATACCCATTAAAGGCCCCATAGCACCCATTTGACGTTCTTCTACCATTTTTTCATTTTTATCTGCAATGGATTTAATGATGTCTTTTATTGCATCTTCACTAAGTAAACTTAAGTTTTCTTCTTTTGCCACTGTTTCTGCATCTTTTTTAGGATTTTTACACATGGCTTCAATAAGTTCTCTTATTGCATCTTTTGAAATTTTATCATTTTCAAGAAGTTTAAATATTTCAATAAGTCTTTCTTGAGTCATTGAACTAATGTCTGTTCCCTCTCTTCTTAAATCTCTTAAATCAGAACTTAATGTTGATGCTACAATAGTAGGATCTACTTTTGTTTCTTTTAATATGTTTTCGAATTCATCACCAAGAACACGTCTTACAATTTGATTTGCAAGATCTTCACTTAATTTATATTCTTTGATGAATCTTTCCTTTTTAACATCTGGAAGTTCTGGTAAGTTGTTTTTAATAGGTTCAACAATATCATTAGTTATTTTGAAAAGTGGGATATCTGTTTCTAAATACATTCTATTTGCTGTAGCAAGAGGCCTCATATATTCAGTGTTACCATCATCTAATGATTTACGGGTTTCTTCAACAACACCAGTAAATGCAAGTTTTGCTCTTCTAATAACTTCTTGAAGTGCAGATTCTGCAATATCAGGGTCATGGGCTACAATAATAACTGCATCTTCAGGTTCTGTATTTAAATATTTTCTTACCTTATCTACTTCTTCTTGTGTAATACCATATGCAGGTAATTCATCAGTATGGAATAGTCCACTTACTCCACGTTTTTTAGCATAACTTGAAAGTTCTGTACCGAATCTTCTACCTTTTTGAACTTCAACACCTATTAATCCGTCGAACCCTTTTAAAACAATTGCTTTTATGGATTTTGCTGATTTTAATATTTTACTTTTAGTATCTTTTAATACTTCATCAAGGTCATAGATTGTTTCATCAACTGAAGCATCACGTTTTTTAAGTTCATCTCTAATTTCAAGAAGTTTGATTTGTCTTTCAACTTCTCTTTCCACAATTTCAGGCATCAATTCAAGATTTTGAACACCTTTAATTTCTACTCTTGCACCTTCTGCAATGGAAACATTTAAATCTTGTCTGATTGTTCCAAGTCCTCTTTTAACATTGGTACTTCTTAGAACTTGACCAATCATATATGCTACTTCTTCAACTTGTTTAGGATGATGCATTGAAGGATCTGTTGTAATTTCAACAAGGGGTATTCCAAGTCTATCTAATCTAAATTCAGTAAATTCATCATCAGTATCTATTCTTCTTGCAGCATCTTCTTCAAGTCCAATGGTTTCAATTTTTACTCTTCCATATGGTGTATCAAGGTATCCATCAGTTGCAAGTAGACCAGTTCTTTGGAAACCACTTGTATTACTTCCATCAATAACTTGTTTCCTCATAGTATGAAATTCATCAACAATATGCATATTTAAAAGTGCGGATATGGTTATTGCAAGGTTGAGAGCTTCACGATTTAATTTGTGAGGTGGTTCATCATCAGTTTCAACAAGACATGTATGTTTATTAAATGATTCATAGTTGAAATTTAATTTTCTCATTGATTCTTGAAGTGCTGCCCTATCTATTTGACCAAGTTCACTTTGTGTTGGTCTTAAATTTCTTCTAATTTTTAAATCTACATCATCATCAATAAGTTCAGTAGGACATGAACAGAATAATTTTGATTTAGTATTTAATTGTTGATGTATTTCAAGTCCCATCTTAAGGCCTAATTCTTCCCAATTATATTTATCTGTCATTGTCTCACCTTAGTTTAAAAAGTATTTTGCAGAGGTTCTTTGATTAATCTCTCCTGCAATATTAGTTTCCATTATTTTTCTTACTTCTTCAATGTCATCAGTTTGACCTAATGCCCAACAAAGTTTTACATATCCAACTTCAGGTGTCATATCCTCTCCAGATATAAGATGAGCATCTAATAATTTACGACCAGTACTGTAAACATTCATATTTACTCTACCATATATACACTGTGATGTCATAACACAAGGAATTTTTTCATCTGCTGCTCTTTCAAGTGATGGAACCATATATTCAGGTACATGTCCTAAACCAGTTCCCTCAATTAAAAGGCCTTTATAACCTTTGTCTATATGATAATCAATAATTTCTTGGGATATTCCAGGATAACTTTTAATGAGCGCTACTTTATCTTCTACATTATCATAAAGTTTAAGTTCACATTCGTCTCTTTTAATATATGGCCTTGTAGTTTTTTGAATTTCCCCATCTTTTAAGTAAGCTATTGGTTCTCCATCAATGCTACGGAAAGTATCCCTTCTAGAGGTATGCATTTTTCTTACTTTTACACCACTATGTAATGCACATATGTCATCATTTAATGAATCATGCATACAAACAGTGACTTCTGCGATATCTGATTTAGCAGCACCTACTGAGTTTATAAGGTTTAAAAATGTGTCTGTAGAAGGTCTATCTGAACTTCTTTGTGCACCAGTAACTACTATTGGAACAGGTGTTCTTAATATGAAACTAAGTGCAGCTGATGTGTAATGCATTGTATCAGTACCATGAGCAATAACTACACCTTGGGAACCATTATTTATATCATCTGCAATACTTCTTGCAGCTTCTACCCAGTATTTTGGTTCCATATTTTCACTTAAAATGTTATATAATGCTTTAACATCATAGTTTGCAAGATCAATAAGTTCGGGGTTAGCTTTAAGTAAGTCTCCAGCAGTAAATGCAGGATGCACTGCTCCAGTACTATAATCAATGATTGATGAAACTGTACCACCAGTAGATATAATTGAAATATCCATTTTATTATCATCATGAGGTATTTCTGTTTCATCATAACCTATTTTTGGTTTATCTCCATGTTCAATAAGTTCTATTGATGCATTAGTAATCTCAATACCTATATTATATCCACTATCTAATTTTAAAACAATATAATTATCTTCCGCATCTTCTGATCTATCAAGTAATATTCCTTTGTAAGATACATCTTCTTTTGAAACTTTTACTGTATCACCAATGGTAATATTAGCTTCATTTAAAAATTTTTTTGAATTTTCTTTATAAGTCATTAAATCACTTTTAAATAATTAGTATAATTTGGCTTGTAAATTTTTAATCATAAAATATTTAAGATTTTTAAAATTTATTGTTTGATTAAATAAATTAATTTTAATATATTATTTTTTGATTGCTTCTCTTTAATAAGTTAAATAAAATTAATTTAAGAATCTATTATTAATTTATGAAAGCTAATTTTAGAAAGTTGTTTTAACTTTCTAAATTCTCTTTAGCTTCTTGTTCTGCCTTATATTTTTTAAGGTCATCTTCACGTATTTTTTTTCTTATGATTTTGCCGTTTACTGTTTTTGGAAGTTCATCAACAAATTCAATCATACGTGGATATTTATATGGTGCTGTGACTTTTTTAACATGATTTTGAATGTCTTTTATTAAATCATCACTAGGCTCATAATCATTTGCAAGAACAATGGTAGCTTTTACAAGTTGGCCTCTAATTTCATGAGGATAACCTGTAATAGCACACTCAACAACTGCCGGATGTGAAATTACTGCACTTTCTACTTCATATGGTCCAATACGGTAACCTGAACTTTTAATAACATCATCATTTCTACCTACAAAGTGATAATAGCCATCTTCATCTATCCAAGCTTTATCTCCACAATGGTAATATCCATCATATCTTTTTTCATGATTCCTTTTTGGATTATGATAATATTCATCAAATAATCCAATATTTTCACGATTTAAATCAAAACATATTTCTCCTTCTTCACCAATTTCTACAGGTTTATCATTTTCATCTAAGAGAGTTATTTTAAATGCAGGGTTTGGTTTACCAACTGATCCTAATTTTGGTTTTAACCATTTAAATGTACCAATACTAATAACAGTTTCAGTTTGACCAAATGCTTCTTTAATTTCTAGTCCTGTTTTTTCTTTAAATTTATTAAATACCTCTGGAGGTAATGATTCTCCTGCTGTGGAAGCATGTTTAATACATGAAAAATCAATATCTGATAAATCTTCTTTAATAAGGAATCTGTAAATTGTTGGTGGTGCACAGAATGTATTCACATGATGTTCTGTGATTTTTTTAATTAAATCAAGTGCATTAAATCTTACATAATCATAGATAAATACTGCAGCTCCACAAATCCATTGTCCATAGAGATTTCCCCACACTGCTTTAATCCATCCTGTATCTGCGGTTGTATGATGTATTCCATCTTCAACAACTTCATGCCAATATTTAGCAGTTACAATATCTCCAATTGGATAAGCACAATTGTGTTTAATCATTTTAGGTTCTCCACTAGTACCTGATGAGAAGTACATTACTAATGGATCATGGATAGTTGTTGCTTCATTTCCTTTTGGTCTTTTAAAGGTATCATATTGTTTAGCCATTTCTTTATGGAGATTATACCAACCTTCACAATCTTCATCTCTTACAAGGATTTTAATGATATTCATGTTCAATTCTTTTTCGGCAGTCATATAATCTTCAATAAGGTTATCTTCATCAATGGTTATAATCGCTTTAATATCTGCACTATTCAGCCTATATTTTATATCGTGAAGTCTTAACATGTGTGTTGCAGAAATTGCAATAGCGCCTATTTTATGGAGTGCTACCATGGTATACCACCATTCATACCTGTTTTTTAAGGTAAGTAAGACAGCATCTCCTTTTTTAATTCCTATACTTTTTAAAAAATTAGCAACTTTATTTGACTCTTCTTTTATATCTTTAAATGTGAATACTTTTTCCTCGTTATCATCACACCATATCAGTGCTTTTTTATTTGGACTTATTTCCGCATATTTATCTACAATATCAAAACCAAAATTAAAGTTTTCTGGTATTTCAAATTTAAAATTTTCTGCAAAGTCCTCATAGGAATCATATTCCACTCTATTAACATATTCGCCTATAAGTGATGTCATTATATCCCATAATATTTTTAATTTTAATAATTGTTTTAACAGTTTAATTGAATTTTTACTGATTTTTTATATATTATAGTTTTATTTAACTGTTTTTTTTTAATTTGTAACAGTTTTAT
>JBJFGN010000115.1:26649-71182 GCA_051892775.1 Methanobrevibacter sp.
TTTTATATATTATAGTTTTATTTAACTGTTTTTTTTTAATTTGTAACAGTTTTATATATTATAGTTTTATTTAACTGTTTTTTTTTTAATTTGTAACAGTTTAATTGAATTTTTACTGTTTATTGATTTATTAAATCAGTATTAAATTAATTTAAATTAATAGCACTAAATTAATATTTTATAAAATTTTATTTATTATTTCAAAATTATTATTTTAAATAGATTTACATAAGTACAGCTAAAAATTTAGCTTCTTCATTGTTTAATGCAATCATTGCATGTTCTCTAGTTGAATCAAAGAAAACGCAATCTCCTTTGTATAATGTTATTTCATTATTGTTAATGTAAAGTTTTAATGAGCCTTCAAGGACATAGTTGAATTCTTGTCCTGGATGTGAGTTAAAACTAGGTTTTGCATCTTCTTTTGGATCAACGGTTACTATAAACATTTCAGCTTTTTTATTGATGAATTTCTTACATAAATTCTCATATTTGTATTCTTTTCTTCTATTAACTGAAACACCTTCACCAGCACGAGTAACTTCAAAGATAGCCATTCTACTTTCTTCTCCAGTTAAAAGTAATCCCATATCAACATTAAAAATATTTGCGATTTCATATACTAAACTTGCAGGAATATCATTTTTTCCATCTTCATATTCAATATATTTTTCTTCATCAATACCTAATTTCTCAGACATTTCTTTAGTTGAAATTTCGTAAAGCTCTCTAAGTTCTTTAATTCTATTTCCAATATCGATATTGTATTCATTCATGATTTACACCATATAAATATTTTAAAATTAATTTTTATATAAAAATAAGATTTAAAAATATTAAACTTATGTGAATATTCTATTTAGAATCTGAATTTTAATTATTTGATTCTAATAAAATTGACATAATAATATTATATATATTATAATTATATTTAATATAATTTATTTAATAACTTAAAATAGATTTTATTTTAAAATTTTATTAATAGCCAAGTAGTTGAAAACTTATTTGATTTAAAACTTTAAGATTTTTGAAATCATTTATTCTTAAATTAAAAATAAATTTTATTCTAATAAAAAGTTTCAATATTTTATTTGTTATAACTAATTTTTATTAAATTTTGAATAGAATGAGTAAGTTTGTTAAAGTTTCATATTTAAATATCAATTATAATAATGTATATTTTTTCGGATATTATTTTAATAATTAGGAAAAACTTTATATATCTATAAAGTATTATTTTATATACAAAACTTATGTATTCATATTTTTTAATATAATATGAAAAAGGTGATTATATGCCATCTAATGATATTAGTAATGTAGTCCTTTTCAAAAGACAAAATGATGATTATTATGAATTTGATGATAAATATGTTGGTCTTAAAATGTTAGATAATAATGTATTTGTCTTTAGTATTGAAGCACCTCAAGAAGAAGTTGGTAAAAGCATGATGTTTTTTGAAAACATTGCAATGTTTGAGCCAATTTTAGTCGATATTGGGGGAACTGGTAATATTCCATGTTACTTTAAAGGTGTATCTCCTGTAGTTGGTAAAGGACCAATGATGAATGGAACACATAAAAATGCATTTTACACTGTAACTTTACAAGAACTTGTTAATGCTCCTCCAGATGTTGAAGAAGAGCATGAATGTGTTGGTTGTGGTTTCCATAATTTTACATGTGACGATTTATAATTTTATATTCTTTTTATCTTTTTTTTATAATCTGTTAGAATTTGTTTTATTTGAAATTTAAATTCATAAATATTTTAATTTTAAATGTTTTTTATGAAAACATTTTTTTTAATTATTTTTATAATATTTATAATGTTCTACCTTGTTTCTTGATTTTTATTTTTTGATTTTAAATAATAAAATATTTGTTTTTAATAAGCATCTATGATAGAAGCTTTAATTGGATAAATGTCTATTTTAAATAAAATTTAGAATTTATTATAATTTCGATTATTACAACAAACTTTATATTTATTTAATTATAAATTATAATTATTATAATAACTTATTAAATTTTTATTTTAAATTTAATAATAAATAAGTAAGGGAATATGATGGAAGGAAAGAATATTGTAGTTACCGGTGGTTTAGGTTTTATTGGTTCACATATTGTTGATGAATTAATGATTTCTAATAGTGTTACAATTATTGATAATTTATCTTCTGGTAAAATTGAAAATTTAAAAAATCCAGATAATAAAAATATTACACTAATTCAAGGGGATTTAAATAATTTGGATTTAGATGAAATATTAAAAGGTAAAGATTATGTATTTCATTTAGCTGCTCTTGCTAGTGTACCTGAAAGTGTTGAAAAACCACTATTTAGTAATTCCAACAATCTTGATGCTACTCTAAAATTGTTAACTGCATGTAAAAATAATAATATTAAAAAAGTGGTATTCTCTTCATCTGCAGCTATTTATGGCGAAAATCCAAATATTCCCCTTAAAGAAACTGAACCTTATATGCCTTCTTCCCCATATGCTGTACAAAAAGCAGGTTCTGAATTATATCTTAAGGCATTTCATGAAAGTTATGGTTTAAATTCTGTTTCTCTTAGATATTTTAATGTTTTTGGACCAAAACAAAATTTGAATTCTTCTTATGCTGCGGTTATTCCTAATTTTATCAGTGCATTATTAACTGGTAAGCAACCTGTGATTTATGGGGATGGGGAACAGACTCGTGATTTTATTTATGTTAAAGATATTGTAAGAGCAAATATTTTGGCATGTGAATCTGGTTATAATGGTGTTGTAAATATTGCTAGCGGTAAAGGTTTATCTGTTAATGAATTATATTCAATTATAAAAGAGGTCTTAGGCAGTGATATAGAACCTAAATATGAAGAAGAACGTTTAGGTGATATTAAACATTCTATTGCAGATATCTCCAATCAAAGTAATATTAATTTTAAAATAGATTCAAATAAATTTAAAGATCAACTAAAAGAAACAATAAATTGGTTCAAAGATAATTTGTGATTTTTTTGTTTTTTAATTTTAGTTTAAAGATATGTGATTTTACTACATTTTTATATTTAAATTCTTTTTAAAATTCTTTTTAACTAGGAACTATTTTAATTTTATTTTTATAAACTTATGTTTTATTAAAAATTTTACTTTAATTAAAATTTTCATATTTTTCTTAAAATTTGTTTTATATTATTAAAACTATTTTACTTTTAATGTATTTTTTAAATTTTTTATTTTTCAATTATTAAGCTTATTTTTAATGGTTAATGATTTTTTATTGAATTTTTTCATATCCATTTTTTTATTTAATAATTATTTTATATAATTTATAATTGCTTTTTTTTCAATGTTTTATTATTTATTTAATTTATTTTATTTTTTTATTCTATTTTGTATTTTTATTTAAAATTCTTATTTTACAATGTTATATTTATTTAATTTACATCATTCCCTATTTCAATGCTTCATTTATTGTTTTTTAATTTATCAACAATTTAAATTATTAAAATTAAGACAAAAAACATATATATAAATCATTTAAATATTATTAATTATGATTTTTCTAATTAGTGAAACAACATTATTGTTAAATTATTTAATTACAATTATTGTTTCTATTATAATGGCTTTAATTTTAAGATTGCCATTTTTACCTGAAAAGCCTAGAAGGTTTTCATGGACGAACAGTGCTATATTTCCAACACCTATTATAGCTATGGGAGTTTTAGCTTTCTGTTTTTCAATCAATTTTTATTGGTTATATGATGGTAAAGTACTTGCTCTTATTGTAGGTATTTTGTCTGCAATATTTGTAAAATACTTGTTTAAGTATGTATTTCCAAATGCACCAAATACAGAAGGTGAGGAATAATGACAGCTTGTAATTTTCTTAATTTATTAATGAGGATAGGTGATTATTAATGAATGAAATTTTAGGCATTGTTCTTGCTGCTATTATTTCATGGCTTAATTTTGTTATTATTGATACTTATCTTGGCTTACCTGAGGAACCAGGTGTTAAAGGAGCAGATAATGTTGCTCGTTCTATAAAAGAAAGGGGAGGAGATTTGTCTGGTGGATTTTTCCAAGGTAATATTCTATGTTCTCCTGATGCATCTGCAGGTACTTTACTTGCTAGTATTGGTGTAATGGTTTTAGGATTAAATGGTGGAATACTTGCTGCATTTTTAGTTTATATTGGAAATAGATTATGTGCAGATCCAGGTTATGCTGGTACAACAGGTTCTTTAACAATGACTGTAATTGTATGTCTTTTATCTAAATATGCAGGTTTTAAACCTATTATGTTTGTAGTAGGTATGGTGGTTGCTATATTCACTATTCAAGGTTTACATCATCCAGCCAGTACAAAACTTTTAGGAAAAATTGCAAAAAAATTTAATAGATATACTGAATTAGAATAATTAATAAATATTATTCTGATGGAATAATTTAGTTTGATGTTTAATGATTTTAAACTTATTATTTGTTTAGTAAACTTTTTTATTGAGTTTTAAATGTTTTTAAATAAATAATTTTTATGAATAAAAATGGGACGATAAAATGTATATAGAGATTTTAGGAATTATTACTATTTTGATGGCATTACGTGCACTTATAACTCAAAATAGGGCTGAAAAATTATTATATATTAATGTTATTGGATTTTCAGTTCCAGCAATAATTGCCTTATATATTAATACACCTTTTGCTCTTATTGTAGCTGCCGCTTTCTTTGTAACTTCTACTGTAAGTGCTAATGCAATTGCATATACATTGAATAAATTAGATAATGAAATTGTCTTAGATGGAGAATAAAAATGGATTTTCTAGGATTTTTTAATATTACAACAGTATCAATAGCATTAATGATAATTGGTTCAATTGGTATTATACTTGTTAAAAAACCATTGGATAAAGTTATTCTTTTTGATATTGCTGATGCAGGTTTTGTACTTGCTGTAGTTGCATTTAAATATTTAGATGTAGCATTTGCAATTGCAATTTTAGGTCCAATATCTACTATTGTATTTTTAATGTCTATTTTAAAAATTAATGAAATTAGAACTAAAAATAGTGAGGGTGGTCCTAATGTTTAATGTTTACATTTGGTTTTATACAGGAATATTCTTGGCTATTATTGGTACTTTAGCAGCATGCTGGGGTCCTGGAGTTAAAGATCCTGTTATAAGGACTTTAAATACAGAGGTTGCTTCTATTGGTGTTTCATTGATTTTTTTATGTTATAATCATATGTTAGCTCTTTTAACATTAATTGCAACTTCTGTGATTTGTACATTAATTTTACTTAGAGCAATTAGTCGTTTAGAAGAAATAGGGGCTGATGTTTAATGATATTTAATTTTATGGGGGCTCACTTATGAAGATAGCAGATATTTGGAATAAGTTAGCAAGTCCTAAAAGGATTCCTAGGTTATTCGCTTTAATCCTTGGAATATTTTTAATTATCGGATTTATGGTTCCTATGGGGTTAAATGTAGACCAACTTTACCCGAGAGAAGCTCCTCAAGTTCAGGTTGAGCAAGGATTGTCTATGGCACCTTATGCTCGTGGAGGTGAACCTTTAGTAAGTCCAGGAATTACTAAATCAGCATATCCACAATATGCTCCTAAATTAGGTTGGATTAATTCTTATGTTTCTCCATTGGCTCAATTTGTAATGAACTTATCTCCATATTTTGGTACAAGTATTTATTCATCTCCTGGTGGATTAATTGATGAAATTTTATATTATACTAGGGGTTTTGACACAGTTCTTGAATCTTCTATATTGATGATGGCATTTATTATTGCATCATGGCTTTCTGTTAATTATACTATGAATAGGCGAAATGATCCTGAAAACATTAAGAAAGATGTTAAAATTGCAATATCTAATTCTGATTTAATTGCTTCTGAAGTGGAACAAAATAATTTGAAAGCACATAGGAAACAAAATAGGAGGGATAATTAATGATATATGTTCCTTCTACTGTTCCTCCAATATTTTCAAGTATGTATATTCCTGCAATTTACACTGGATTAATTATTGGATTTTTTAGTTTGATTGCTATTGCAATGCAGAAAAGAGATATTCATGTTCTTATCTTAACTGATATCGTTGGTTTTGCAATGATGATTATTGTTGCAGGTGTAGGTACGGATCTTGCAGAATCTTTTATTTTGCCAGGTTTAGTAGTGGAGCTTGCTGAAGTTTTAGCAATATCTGAGATTTTAATATCTCGTGAAATGAGAAAAAAATCAGCAATTGATCCTTCTGTTTCATTTAATCCAATGCCAATGAATTATGATATGGAAATCTTGACTACTGCTCCTAACTTTTTAAGTTTATTGCTTATAGCTTATGGTGTATTCTTGACTGGTTTTACAGGTGGTGCTGTAGCTGGTGGAGGTATCTTATTATTCATGCTTTCAAGAAAAGCTAGGGGTTTACCAGTATTTGAAATCAATGGTATTGGTGGAGTATCAGGTATTGGTTGGTGTATGTGGATTATTTCATTTTGGATATTCTTTGTAGCTCCTCAATATTGGTTACTCTGTTTATTCCTTGCAGCTTGTGGATTACTCTTAAAAGTTGCAACAAAAATGGGATTAATCGGAGTTCTTATGAGAGAAGAATATGGTAAAAGATGAGGTTAAAATTTAAAATAAAATTTCTTTGTTGATATTAAAATCAATAGATGAAAATTTATATGAATTATTTAAAAAAATTAGAGGATATTTATGAGTCTTGCAAGCTTAGGTGGAAATTTACTTGGGATAGTTCCTTTAGGAGATATTGTATTCTATTTAAATCCATTACATTTGTTCTTGTTTGTGGCTATATTAATATTTACTTTCTTGATTGCTATTAGTCATACAGAAACTCAGGTGGAAGCTGAATTTGGTACACTTGGGGATAATAAACAATCTGTAGGACTAAAAGAATTTAAAGCAAGAAGATTCTTGTCTGTAATTTGTGGTATAGCTACTGCAGGTGCAATGATTACTGGAGATTTATATAATTTTACTTTATTTATGTCTCTTGTCGGTATCTTAAATATAGGTATTATTTCTTCTGTAAAACAGATTGGAGTACTTGATTCTGTTTTCCAATATGGTTTAATTGCAATGATGTGTAGTCTTCCATTATTTGGAGGTGCTGCAATTGTACTTGGAGCATGTGGAACAGTTAGTTTACTTGCAATCCAGTCAATGAGACCAACTGCAATGATGATTTTCGGTGCAATAATGCTCTTTATTGGAGTTTGTGGTGAATCTGGTATAGCACCTTTCTTTGCTTCAAAAGCAGAAATGTTTAGAACTCCAGGTTCTCCATTTTTATTAATTGTACACTTAAGTTCATTGTTTATTATTGTAAGGGCAATTGAAATTGTTCTTATTATTTGTACATGAGGGTGAAAAAATGAATAAAACAAAAGTTGCAAGTGGAATTCTGCTTGTAGTTTCAATAATAATGATATTATATGCATTAATATTTACTCCTGATGATTGGATTGTTTACGCTATAGCAATAATATTTATACCATTTTTTATACTTTCATTAGGTTTACTTACTATGGCAAAACCAAAAAAAGACGAGAAGGAGGAAAGAATACAAGAACCATTTATTGGATATTAAATCCAGTATGAAAAAAAGTATTCGTTTATATGTATAATTTAATGGCTGATATTTTAATTAATGTATGTATTGCTTTCCTTGCTGGAAGCTTACTTTTAGGTTTACATAGGAAGATTATGGCACGTGTCCAATCAAGACCAGGACCACCTATAATACAATATTTATTACATTCTTTAAAATTTTTCTTTAAAGAATCATCATTCCCGAAAACAGTTTCTAAACCATTCTATTTAGCAATTGTTGTTATATTGTGTGGAATTTGGGTTACTGCAGTAATTGTAACTAATGTTACTTATGGATCTTTATTATTAATATTTGGTGTTTATGCTGTACATAAAATTGTAGAACACAATTGTGGTTCTTCATCAGGTTCTCCTTATGGAAAACTTAGTTGTGTAAGGGCTGTTTATTCAGCAGCTTCTGAACTCCCATTATTTGGAGGATCTATTTTAATATTATATCTTACAGTTCATACTATGGACATAGGTCAAATCATTTCTTATCAAGCAGTACATGGACCTTTAATATTTGCTGCTCCACTTGCGGCGTTAATGTTTTTTGTTACAATAATTACAAAAGCACCATATTCTCCATTTGGAATAACATTAGGTAAAGATATTATTTCAGGTTTTGAAACAGAACACTTTGGATTCTTAAGGGGATTCATAATGATTTCAGAATCAATGTGTTGGTATGTGTTGTTATGGTTATTCTTAACATTATTCTTTGGACCATTAACAATAGTTGCTTATGTAATTGGAATGATTATTATAACATGCATAACTGGATTAATTAGTGCAACTACTCCAATGTTAAATCCTAATCATTCAGTTATGTCACAAATGACTATTACTCTTATTGGTGTAGTCGGTTCTATTGCTTTAATGATTATATAATTATTTAGTAATATTTTTAATTAAAATATAAAACGGAGAGATTAGATGAATCAGGAAAAAGACTTTATAATCCTAACTTCACTTGTAGCAATTGGTATTATATTTATAAGTTTACTTGCTGTAATGTTTCACAGTCAATTAATATGGCCTCTTGTAGTTATAGCTATACTTATAACTCCGTTAATTTTATATCAAGGATCTGAGAAGGTTTCAGAATTTTCTGAACATTTAGAGCATATTGCATTTATTATTACATTTATTGTAATATGTGTATCAATTATATTATTATATAGGCCATTATAATTGGTTTATATAAATGCCATTTTTTGGCTGTATTTAAATAAATAAATTTATTTAATTTATCAATTTTTGTTGTCAAAGACATTAATTGATTTTTATTTAATTATAAATAATTTAAATTAAATTAGGATAAACTAATGTGAGTATTATGATAGAAAAACTATATTTATTAATTTATTTAATAGTTTTTGTTGCTGGGGCTATATGTGGTCTTTTATACAGCTACCAAAAACACATAGAACCATATGTAGTAAAAGAAACCAGTATACCAATATTAATTATTGCAATTATCGGTTGGTTTTTAACATTAAATTTTGGTTTATTTAGTTTTATTCCACAATTTGTTCTAATAAGTATTGGTTTATTTTTAGTAGCTTTTGTATTAGATATGAGGCCAGGATATGGGAGAAAAGAAACAGTTATTGGTATTATTATTTCAGTAATTTTGTGGTTTTTTACTCAATGTTTATTTAGTATATTATAATGGTGAATTTTTATGACTGATGAAAGCAGATTAAAACTTTATAAAACTAGAATCATTAAAAGTTTCAGGTGGCAAAAGGATATTATTAATCCTCTTGCTGAATATTTAGGAATATCTAGTGACGAATTTGAGGATATACTTATGGATAATTTAGATATGTCTTCTCTCGAATCTCTTCATTCTACATTTGAATCATCATTACATGAAGAATTAATGCTTAAATTGCATATAGATTTAAAATTTTTCTGGTTTGTTGATGTTCTGGATTTAATATCAGAAGAAGAAGCAACTCAATTAAAAGTTAAATTAGTAAAAGAAATCCAATATGGGAATATGACTTATGATGAAGCTGTTGATGAAGGTAAAAAAGAATTTTTAAACATGATTAGAAAATAAATTTATTGTTTAAATTAAATTTCATAGAAATATTAAATTATTATTATAAATTAAGTTTTTAAGTAATTAAAATTATATTATCAAATTAAAAAGAGATAATTTTCATTTAGGGGTAAAATAATGTTAGATCGTCTAAAGGATATTGTAAGGAAAACTTCTATTAATGTTTGTATTGTTAATTGTGGTGGATGTAATGGTTGTGATATAGAACTTGTTGCATCTTTATCACCTAGATATGACTTAGAGCAATATGGTATTTACTTACAAAATAATCCTCGTGATGCAGATGTATTATTATTAACTGGTGCAGTTACAGAACAATGGGAAGATAAATTACGTAGAATATACACTAAAATTCCAGAACCAAAAGTTGTTTTAGCTGTTGGTAATTGTCCTCAGTCTGGGGATGTTTTTGCTCAGGAAGGAGGTAGGGTTAGTGCTCCAGCATCTAATTTTATTCCTGTTGATGCTGAAGTTTGCGGATGTCCTCCAAGGCCTGATGAAATTATTTCTGCAGTTCTTGCTGTAGCCCCTAAAGCTATGGCTGCAAAAGGACGTGAAAACAAAGAGATTAAAGATGATGATTCATAGAGGTGAGAATATGATTGTACCTATTGGCCCAGTACATCCAGGTTTAAAAGAACCATTAAGGTTGAAATTACAACTTGAAGGAGAAAAGGTTGTAAAAGCAGAAGTTGATTATGGTTATGTACATAGGGGTATTGAAAAAATTATGGAAGGTAAAACCTGGCAAAAATGTATCTATTTAGCTGAAAGAGTATGTGGAATATGTTCCTATGAACATACTCAAAGCTTTGCTGAAGTTTTAGAGCATATGGTTGGTGTGGATGTGCCTCTTAGAGCTCAATTTTTAAGGGTTATTACTAATGAACTAGATAGAATCCAATCCCATTACCTTGCAAATTCAACTTATTTCAAGGCTATGGATCATGAAATGTTATTTATGAAGGTTCTCGAATTAAGGGAATATGTGATGGATTCTATTGAGTTGTTAACTGGTAATCGTGTTAATATGGGTTGGAATGTTGTTGGTGGTGTTAGGATGGATGCTAATGAGGAACATTTCAATAAGATACTTGAAAACCTTAAATTTGTTGAGGAAAATCATGATAGGATTGTGGAGTTATTCTCAGAAGGTCCTGCTTTAGGTTTAAGGTCAAAAGGTGTTGGGTATATGAGTAAAGAAGAAGCATTAAAAGGCCGTGCTGTAGGTCCTATTGGTCGTGCTTCTGGTTTAAAACATGATTGCCGTGAATTTCATCCAACTTATAAGGATTATTTAGATTTTGAACCTATATGGAGAAAAGAAGGAGATAACTATGCTCGTACTATGAATAGATTTGATGAAATTCCTCAGTCTATTGATTTGATTAAACAAGCCATAAATAATATGCCTAAGGGTGAATTTAGGACTCCTGTAGAAATTAGGACTGGTTATAATGAGTGGAGAAATGAAGCTCCTCGCGGTGAAGTAAAATACATGTGCGAAACTAATGGAAATTTAATTAAACATATTTCTATTCGTACTCCTAGTATTCCAAATATTGATTCCTGTGCAAAATATATGCTGGTAGATGTTCCAACAGTGGCAGATGCTATTGCTACATATACTTCATGTGACCCTTGTATTGCATGTGCGGAGCGTGTTCAATTAACAGATACTGTTACAAATAAAACAGTAATTAAAGATTTAAATAGTCTTTATTGATTTTAATGATTTGTGTGATTTAAGTTAAAAGATGATGGTTTATGAGTTCAATTATATGGTATGTATATGAATTTGCAAGAAAGGCATGGGTAAAAGCTTTTGCTAATGCTAAATCTGAGCATGAAATTATTGAAAGGCCTGCTAGATTTAGAGATTTTCCTCGTGTTATAAAAGAGAATTGTATTGGTTGTGGTTCTTGTACTGCAAGTTGTCCTTCTCCTACTGCAATTAAACTTGTAAGGGATAAAACAACTAAGGAAAAAGAGGGTTTAACTTATCCTGTGATTAATAAAAGTGGATGTATTAGATGTGGATTCTGTGCAGAGGTTTGTCCTTCAAATCCTAAAACATTGGAATGTGGTGAAAATCATCATATTAAAACAGAATTTAATATTATTCCATCTAAAAGACGTTTTATTGTTGATGATTATCTCTGTATTAAATGTAAAGCTTGTATAAAAGAGTGTAAAGTTGATGCGATATCTGAAGTCAATGGTCGTATTGTTGTAGATCCATTAAAATGTATTGCTTGCGGAGATTGTCTTGATGTATGTAAGGTTAAAGGAGCTATGAAAGGTGTTTTCATTGACAATCTTGAAGACCAAAAGAAATTAATCAATCTCATTGTAAGTAATCTTGAAAAGTATATTGAGAATCAACAAGAAAAATTAGAGCGTCTTCCTCGTGAATCATTGTTACAGTTATCATTACCATTATCATTGTTTTGGGATGATGCTTTAAAAATCATTCCTGATGCAGAAATCACACATGAAATTATAGAGAATGCTGTAGATAGATTAAAAATAAGGGTCATAACTTGGAATTCTGACAAATGTACCAAGTGTCAAATGTGTGTCAATGAATGTCCAATTGGAGCAATATCATTTGATGAGGAGAAAAATACTATTGTAAGGGATAAGGATAAATGTTGTAGATGTAGTATTTGTTATCAAACATGTCCATTTGCTGTAATTAAATATTTCCATGCTAAATTCGTTTTAGATGTTAATGACGATGGGGATGAAGAGATATTTATTACAGTTAAACCATCACAAATAGATTATGATTTTATAGGGAGTGAACACAATGAAAGTTGATTCTAAAGACTATGATCGCTATGGTAAATCTATACGTGAAGTTGAAGTTCAATGGGATATAGATGATTTAAAATGTGCTCATTGTGTAGATAAACCATGCATGGAAGCATGTCCAATTGATGCAATCTATGATGATCCTAATGGCAATATCCGATTACATGATACTTGTTTTGGTTGTGTATTATGTAGGAATGCTTGTCCATACGATGCTATTACAATGGTAACAACTATTGCAGAACCTATTAAAGAAAATGTGCCAAATATAAATACTGAGTTATGTCGTGCATGTGGTGCTTGTGTTCAAAACTGTAAAACAGGTGCTATCCATCTTCATTCTGAAGGATCCAAAACATTTAGTGAAATCGATGAAGATAAATGTATGAGGTGTGGTTATTGTTATAGGGTGTGTCCAACTGATGCTATTAAATACGGCGAAATTTTACCAAGAACTGTGAAAGGTGGTAAGGCTATTGTTGTTAACCATAAAAAATGTATTGGATGTATGACTTGTACTAGGGTATGTCCATCTAAAGGTTCTATTCTTATTAGTAAAACTTTAAAGTTACCTTATATCAATCCAGGTTATTGTGCAAGATGTGAAGAATGTATGCATGCTTGTCCTTCAACTGCTATTAAATACTCTTCACGTAAAAGGGCTTATGCACAATATAGTAAAATTAGAACCTCTGATACAATTTCAGAAATTGTTGACAAGGATATTTCTAAATTATCTCATAATATTGCAAGAATGGATAGAATTTTACATGACTTATCTATTGAATTTTCAAATAGGTTAGATAAACGTGATTCTTCTGAAGTTAATCCAGATATTTATGAAAAAACAGATTTCTTAACTGAACTTAAATTTAATGCATCTAAGGTTATTGATAAAAAATTTAAAGATATAACTGATGAAGAGTTTGATATTACAAGAATGAGAAATATTATAGATTCATTCCCTCCAAAAAGAAGAATATTTGTAGATGAAAATAAATGTATTGCTTGTGCTGAATGTCTTGCAGTATGTCCTGTTGAAAATGCAATTGAAATGAATGGTCCAACACCTATTATTATCAACGATAATTGTGTTTTTTGTGGTAGGTGTGTAGAAAAATGTAGATTTGATGTTATTTCCCTTATTGAGGAATCATTCATGTCTGAATGTGATAATATATATTATATTTCTACATTAGTTAATAAAGAAAGAAAGGGTAAACTATATCTTGATAATTCTCAATGTCAATCCTGTGAGGTTTGTGCTAAAAATTGTCCAACAAATGCATTTAGTATAGTTGATGATAATATTGAGTTTAATGAGGATAAGTGTATTTATTGTAGACATTGTGAATGTTTATGTCCTGTAGGTGCTATTAAAATAGATTTGGAAGATGAAACTAATTCATCTGAAGAGTTTTTCTGATGAATCTAATTGATGTGGTTAGTAGCAAATAACTATATTGATTTTATTTTTATATTTTTCATTTAAACTTAATAATTCTAATAAGGAAGTTAAATTTCAATTTACTTAGTTTTTAAAAATTTTTATTAAATGGTGATTATTTGAGTAAAAAAGTTTATATTACTGATTGTGAAGGTCCCTTAACATTAAATGATAATGCTTTTGAGATGTGTTCATATTTTATTGAAGATGGTGATAAATTATATAAAATTTTAAGTAGTTATGATGATTATTTAGTGGAAGTTGAAAAAAGAGAAGGTTATCATGTAGGTGGAACCTTAGCATTTATTACACCATTTTTTAAAGCTAAAGATATTACAAATCATGATTTAATCAATTATTCAAAAGATAATATTAATTATGTTCCAGGTATTGATAATCTATTTAAAGTAGCAAATAATCAGATTGATTCTTATGTTGTAAGTACTAGTTATGGCCAATATATTAAAGCTTTATGTGAAGATAAAGATTTTAAATATGAAAATACTTATCATACTGATGTTGATCTTGATAAAGTTCAGATTTCAGATGATGAGAAATCTAAAATTGAAGAATTTAGAAAAAATATTTTAAAATGCGATTTAATCCCAAATTATAGGGAAAACGCAGGTTCTAGTGATTTAAAAACTCAGGCCGATATTTTAGATAATATATTTTTCAATGAACTTCCCAAAATGGATGTTTATGAAATTATGGGTTCTATGAATCCAGTTGGTGGTATTGAGAAAGAAAAAGCTGTAAAAGACATTATTTCTAAAAATAGTATTGATAACGATAATGTAGTTTATGTTGGAGATAGTATAACTGATTTGGAACCTCTTCAATATGTTAAAGCAAATGGAGGTATTGCAATTTCATTTAATGGTAATAAATATGCAGTTGAAGCAGCAGATATCGCTATTATTACAGATGATGTAATTGCATTTACAATTATTCTTGATTTATTCTCAAGAATTGGTGGATACTATACTTTGAACTTTATTGATTCATATTCATTTAAACCAGATGGATTATATGAGGGATTCAGAATTAGCCATGTTTTCTTAGATTATTATAAAGAACATTATGATGGTTGTGAGTATCCAATTATCACTAAAGTTACTGATGAGAATAAAGAAGAACTTATTAAGAAAAGCGAAGCTATGAGAAACAAGCTTCGTGGTGATGATATAGGTTCAATTATGTAAATTGAATATATAGTTATGCTGATATTCTTTAAAATTTAGTATTAACTGTTAAGTATAAATTTAAATGATATAGTTAATTAAATTTTTAAATATATCTTTTTCAAGCCAATATGTAGATTTATTTCATTTATTGATTTAAAATTTTTAATTCATAATCTAATTAAATATGAATTTTTAAGATTTAAAATCATATTATTATATAGTTGATATTCTTTTTCAACTAAATTTATTTAAATTTCGTGATAAAAATGACAGATTATAGTTTAGTAGAAGACACTTTCTTTGAAAGTTTTAGAGGAAAATATATAAGAGCATTAATTACTGCTGAAGATGAACAAACTGCAAAAGAAGCAGCATATGATTCTACCGCTACTCCTAGTTCAGTTATTGGAAGAATTGAAGGAGGTGTGGAAGGGCCTGTATCTCCAGATGAGACTCCTGATGGAAGACCAGGATATCTTTGCCAATATTGGTTTGGTTTAGATGATTTAAAAAAATATGAAGTAGAATTATCCTATAGAATTAGACAAGATATTTTAGTTAAACCATTTACATCCATGTTTTCATATACTGAGAATCCTGAAGGTAAAATTGGCATGATGGAACAGGTAGGTCATTGTGGAGATGGATATGAATGGGAAGAGGAAAGATATGGAAGAGAAATGATTCATGTTCCTATTGCAGTACCTGACTTTTTAATTGATAAAGAGATGGGTTATTCTACTGGAATTATGGGTGCTAATTTCTGGTATATGTGTAATACTAAAGAAGCGGTACTTGAAGCAGGAAGAAAAATTGTTGATGCGATTCTTGAAGTTCCTGGAGTTTGTTGCCCATTCGGTATCTGTTCTGCAGCAAGTAAACCTGAAACTAACTTCCCACAAATTGGACCTTCATCAAACCACCCATATTGTCCTTCACTTAAAGAAAGATTAGGTGATGAAAGTAAAGTTCCTGATGGTGTAAAATATATTCCAGAAATTGTTATTGATGCAGTAGATGAAGAATCTATGAGAAATGCTATAAAAGCAGCTATTGATAGTATTCTTGATGTTGATGGAATTGTTAATATTTCTGCAGGTAACTTTGGCGGAAAATTAGGTGAAGATACTTTCTATTTACATGATATTTTAGGTATTTAAGTTAAATACTAATATTTTAAGTATTTAGATTTGTTTAATAGTTTTACATAATATAATTTTTTAATTTTTTTTTATTTAGTTAATACTTGTATCTATTATATTCTAATACTTCTACAATCATTGATTTATAAAGGTGCTAAAATGGAAATTGCTGATGATATTTTATATGATGTTATAGGATTTGGTGCATTAAACGTTGATAAATTATATACTGTTGATGAAATTGCTTGCCATGATGAAGAACGTTCTATATTAAAAAGTGAAAGAAGTCCGGGAGGTTCTGCGGCTAATACTATTATTGGTCTTGCAAACTTAGGTCTTACAACTTCATATATTGGTAAAATTGCTAATGATGATGATGGTGAATTACTTGAATTGAACCTAGCAGAACATGGTGTTCATTTAAATAATTTAATTTATGCTGATGAAGGGGTATCTGGCGCAGCATTAGGTTTTGTAGATCAAGATGGTGAGAGGGCATTATATATTAATACTGGTGTTAATGAAGAAATTTCTATCAATGAAATAAATCCAATTGAACTTAATCGTGGTAAAATATTACATATTACTTCCATGTTTGGAGAAACGTTTGAAACTCAGAAAAAATTATGTCCTAAACTTCCTAAATCAATGATTGTAAGTTTTGATCCTGGTTTAATTTATGCAAAATTAGGTGTTGAAGCAATTAAACCTATCTTAGATAGGACCGACATTCTTCTTATTAATGAAAATGAATTGTTTGTATTATGTGAAGATTATTACAGAAAAAAAGATAATATTCCTGAGGATGAGGAATTAAGTTTTAGAGATTTAGCAATTAAACTTCGTGATGATGGTATTAAAATAGTTATTGTTAAACGTGGTACTAAAGGAGCATATGGAATTAATTCTGATGATGAGGAAGTTAAAATTCCAGCATTTCTTGTTGATGCTGTAGACACTACTGCTGCTGGAGATTCATTTAATGCAGGATTTTTATATTCTTATGTTAATGGCTTTTCACTTGAAAAATCTGTTACTGTTGGTAATTGGGTAGCTTCACAAGCTGTTAAAGCTATGGGTATTGCTGGTCTTCCTATGAAAGACGATTTAGAAAAATTTTTAGTAGATTATTATGAAAAAAGTTAATTTTTTTTAATAATGTCCTGAAAAATTTTTATTATGTTTTGGGAAAATTAAATTTTTTTATTTTTAATTTTTTCCTTTTTAAATTAAATAATTAAATTTAGTATTTTAATATTGTTCTAATATTTAATAATTATTTAAAATGTTTATGTGATTTTTAAATGTTTTTTATTAACTATTTGGGATTTAATAATTATTTATAATGTTTATGTGATTTTTAAATGTTTTTTATTAACTATTTGGGATTTAATAATTATTTGATTAATAAGATATAAATTATAATTGAGTATAATATCAAATTATTTTGATTTTATTGTTTTATTAAAATATTGTCTAATAATTGTTATTTAATAAATAAATTAATTAATAATAAAAAAGTTAAATATAAATTAAAGGACTTAAAGGTTGAATACTTATGGAATTTAAATTTGAAAAGCAGATGGATCTTTTAGAAAAAGAGGTTATTTTAAAATCTGTTGATTTAGATGATGATGTTGAAGATTATGAAGTGGATATTGATGAGTTTCAGTCTAATGAAACTTTCATGGCAATATCTCCACGTTGTGTACGTTGTAATCTTTGTGTAGAACAATGTCCTGTAGGTGCTATAAGTGGTTCAACATATTCAAAACGTGCAAGAATTTTAAATAATTGTGTGAAATGTGAAGTATGTGTTGAAACTTGTCCTGTTTCAGCTATTTATATTTTTGAAGCTGAAGCTAAAATAGAAAAAGAGGAGGATGAAATTAAACCATTGTCTTATTCATTTTCTGAGAAAAAAATACCTCATAGAATACTTAGGTTAAATGATATTACAATGGATAGATCCAAGTGCATTGGCTGTGGCCATTGTACTGCGTATTGTCCTACTAAGGCTAATAAATTAATGTCTAAAGAATTTATTGAAGAAATGGAAAACCAAGAATATGAAAATTATGAAACAGGTCAATTATATCCATTTATAAATAAAGATTTATGTGTAGGGTGTGGATCTTGTTCTAATATTTGTGCTCAAGATGTTTATACATTAGATAGATATTTGGGGCCTGTTATTAACACAAAAAATTTAATTATTGATGATGAAACTTGTGTTGCATGTTTCCTTTGTGAAGATAATTGTCCTACTGGTGCAATACAATTGAATAATGATAATGTCCCAGAAATTGTGCCTGATAAATGTATAAGATGTAATACATGTTCAACAGTTTGTCCTGTAGGAGCATTAAAATTAGAGGATATTGATTTAGATTAAATTAATAAAATTATAAAAAGGGGATATTATGAAAGCAAAAGATATGATGGATAAGAATTTTATTACTGTAAAAGCAGATGACTCTATTGGTGATGTTTCAAAATTTTTAGAAAGTCACAGGGAATTTACTTGTCCTGTTGTTGATGGTAATAAATTGATTGGTTGGATTACTGCATTGGATTTAACAAAAGGTTTACGTGAAGGTAAATCTATTGTTAAAGAGGTTATGCATGCTCCTGAAGAAACAAACTTTTTGCATGAAAACGATTCTGCAAGGGATGCAGTTCTTGAAACAGATAAGGATAAAGTGGTTGCAATTCCAGTATTTGATGATAATGAAATTTTAACTGGAGTAATTAGCTCATTTGATATAATAAGCACATTTTCAGATTTATATGAAACTAAAGTTTCTAATCTTTATGAAACAATGCAAGATCAATTAAAAGGAGTTACATGGGATGAACTTATGCAAGCTTCAGCTATTGTTTCTAGACGTGAAACGGGTATTAAAATTACACCAGAAGAGTATGATGAGAAAATCCATAATACTACTTTTGGAAATGCAATTTGGGCAACAGGAGGACTTGAAAAATTTTTTGCAGGTTTAATTTCTGTTGGTGAGCTTGTTATTGCTCGTAAAGTTGGTAATAGACGTAAATAATTAAACTAATTTTTTATTATTTACTATTTTTGATTAATTTTCATTTATATTAGTTTATTTGCTTATTTTTTACTTTGTATTTATGCTTTATTTCTGATTTTTATTACTTAATTCATTTTATATGTTTTTTGACTTTTTTTAGATTTTTGTGTTTCTTTTGTTTTTGTTCTTGTTTTTTGTGTTTCTTTTGTTTTTGTTTATTTATATTATTTAAATCTTAGATTTATGGGAAAATTATTTCTAAATTAAAATAATTTGGGTTATTAGATTAAATTTTTAAATAAAATACATTATACTAAATCATTTTTTAATAATCATATTTTTCTTTTATAAAATCCAATTTTTTATAATTTAATATTTGGTATCTTTATATAATATTATTGAGTTATATTACTATAGTGATTAAATGGAGTTAAAGGAATTACTTATTAGATATACAATGCTTATTATTGGTGTAAGTACTATGTCTTTAGGTATTGCATTTTCAATTAAAGGAGGTTTAGGCCTATCTCCAATATCTTGTATTCCTTATGTATTGTCCAAGGCATATCCTTTAACTGTTGGGGAATTTACTATAATTTTTAATGTGCTTCTTGTTTTATTGCAAATCATTATCTTAAGGAATTTCAATGTTAAATTAATTTCAGAGATGATTGTTTGTTTTGTATTTGGTTATGCAATTGATTTTAATCTATGGCTAATTTCTTTTATTAATCCTGCAGGTTATATTGAACAATGGATAGTTTGTTTACTTGGTGGCTTTGTTTTAGCATTAGGTTTATGCGTTGAAATTAAGTCACGTACTTCAATGCTTCCAGGTGATGGTGCTGTCTTAGTTATTTCAAAGGTTTCTAATATTGATTTTTCTAAGGTAAAACCTATGTTTGATGTTTCAATGGTGCTTATTGCCATTGTTCTTGCATTCTTGTTGCTGGGTCATTTGGATGCTGTACGTGAAGGTACTGTTTTTGCTGCAGTGTTTGTTGGTCCTATTATTAAATTTTACAATAAAACTTTTGCATATAAATTAGATGAATGTTTGATTAAGTTATCAAAAGAGGATTGACTTTTATAGGATTCTTCTAATCATTTAAGTTTGGGATGCTTTTTATATCATCTGAGATTAAGAAGTTTTAGAATACTAGAAATTAAAAAAATTCTTTTTTTAATAATCTATTTTTCATTATTTTTCTATTTTTATTATCTTTTTTCATTCTTTTTTAAAGTTTATTTGCTTATTTTTAATTTAGTAATGTTTAAATATTTTCAATGTTAATGTATTATTAAGTATTTTTGATATATTATCAAAATTACTTTATTTATTTTTCATTTTTTAAGGGATATTTATTGAAAATATTAAATTTTATATTTTTTATTAGAATATCTCTTTTTTTTAATTAATGAATAAGAGGTGAAAAAATTTGAAATTAAAGAAGAAAGTATTAATTATTTCTGTTTTAATAATTAGTCTTTGTTTTTGTATTTCTGCAATAAATGCTACAGATGTAAATTATTCTAGTAACGATATTGCAATGGATAATGGGCAAATTTCTTCTTTATCTAATCTTCAATCATCTAATGATACTTATTTAAATGAGGGGGTTAATGATAAAGATGTTTTAACTAATTCTAGTTCTAATATTATTTATGTAGATGCTTCTTCTCAGTCTAGCACTGAAGATGGTTCTAAGGAAAATCCATATAAAACTATTTCTGGTGCTGTAAATAATGCTCAAAATAATAGTGAAATTGATGTAGCTAATGGTGAGTATAAAGAAGTCTCAAAAATTAATATTGATAAAACTTTGTCAATTATCGGTAATGAAAAAGGAAAAGTTATTATCACTGGCTCTGATACTTCTATTTTTTCTGCTTTGGATAATGATCCTAGTTTAACTTTAAAAAACTTAGTTCTTCAAGGTATTAATTCAACATCAGGAAGTTCAGCTGCAATATACTTTGGTAGTGATGGTAATTTAACTGTTGTTAACTGTACTATTTCAAATATTTCTGGAAAACATATAATTTATGCTTATGGAAATGTTGTTTTTAATTTGACTGACTCAAATATAATAAACTCAAATATTTTAACTTCAGGTAAAGGGGCAGGTATTGAATTTGCTGGAAGTTCTATGAATATTAAAAATACTAATATTTCTAATATTAAATTTTTAGCAAGTAATGCATATGCTTATATGAGGGCAGTAATTTATCTGAATAGTAAAGAATCAAATTTAAATATTTCAAATTCGTGTATTGCTGAATGTTCTGGTCCTATGATGTCTTTAATCGAGACTAAAGGAAAAACAACAGTGACTGATACAAAAATATTTAGTAATCTTGTATCTACTTCATTATCAAATAATAATGGGGGATATGGAATATTTTATGTTTCTAGTGATTCAGCTATTTTAAATATTAAAAAGTCTTTAATATATGATAATATATTGTATGGTGCTCTTAGTTATTTACAAAAAGGCAGTACAAGTATTGCTTATTCTGCATTTATAAATAACACAAAAGTTAATACTACAAATAATGCTTTAATAATCAATAATACAAGTGCTGCTACTGTTACATGTGATAACAATTGGTGGGGTACTAATAATAATCCTTATGAAGAAGGTTTAACTAATGTTAAAGTTAATAATTGGATTGTTATGAATATTAATTACAGTCCATCAGAAGACATTACGAGTAATTCAAAAGTTAAAGTTGATGCTGATTTTACTAAAGATAATTCTGGTAAAGGTTTAAATGAAAACATTGTTGATGGAGTTAAAGTTGTCTTTGAATCTGAAAATGGTAGTTTTAATCCAATGAATTCAACAACTCATAATGGAGTGGCATATTCCATTTACAGTCCTGTAGTAGGTACTAATACAATTACAGTATCTTCTTCAAATTCTAAAATTAATAAAAGTTTTGAAGTTAGAAAAGATTCTTCTGTAGACGTTGACGCTATTTACTTATCTAAGTCTGGAAATGATAACAATGATGGTTCTAAATCTTCTCCAGTTTTGACTGTTGAAAAAGCTATTGAATTATCTAAATCCAAATATAATAAAATTGTAATTTTGGATGGGGAATATGCATTATCTAATCAGATTATTAATTTTAATTTAACAATTATCGGCAGTAAAGGTGTTGTTCTATCTCCAAATATAAATTCAACAATGTTTACTATTGATGATGGAAATTTAACTCTTAGTAATATTAAATTCACTGATGCAAAACAGTATTCACCTGCACGCAGGACTTATGGTACCATTATTTCAGTAAAAGGAAGTTCTGCAAATATCTTTATTGATAATTGCCTATTTGAAAATAATTTTATTGATGGTGCTGGAAGTGTTATTGGTGGATATAATAGTTTAATTAATTTAAATATATCAAATAGTCAATTTATTAATAATACTGCTAATGGTACATTTGGTGTTATTTATATTACTGGTATAAATTCTAATGGTAATGTATCTATTGATAATTGTGCATTTATTAATAATTCCGCTATTAATACCGTCGCTGTTTATACAAGATCTTGCAATGTAAATATTACTAACACTAACTTTATTAATAATGATGTTTATTATCCAGGTATTGTTGAATTATATAATTCAACAGGTAATATGAATAATTGTAGATTTATTAATAATACCTGTAAATACAATTCAAGTACTAGTAATTCTTGGATTTTATCAATACAAGCTCCAAGTAATAATCCTAACTGTTATTATAATATAAATAGAACAATATTTGAAAACAATATTATTAATAGTACTAATGATTATTTGATATATGTATCTGCAGCAAATACAAATATTGAAAATTCAGTTTTATTAAATAATAAAGGTACTGGAAAAACATTATATGTTAAAGGTGTTTCTACTCAAACTGAAGATTTAGACACAGGTGTTGTAAGTAATAAAACCACGTATGGATCAATTATCGCTAACAATAATTGGTGGGGTTCTAACACCAATCCAATAAATACATCTTATGTAGATACTGTTAATAATAAAATTATTATTGATAAATGGATTAAAATGACTGTTAATGTTAAAATTCCAGATACAATTAAATCTGGAGATAAAATTAATGTTGAAGTGTCATTTAATAATCTTATTGACAGTTTGAATAATACTTACAATTATGATTCTAGTGTGATTCCTTATGACTTTTTAGTAAAATTTACATCTATTGGTGGAACTGCTGAACCAGAAACTGTAAACACAGCAAAAGGTGTTGCTAATACTACTTATATTGCTGGCGATGGAAATGTTCATAATATGATTATTAGTACTGATAATCAGGTAGAGAATATTTCTCTTGTAAAAGTTCGTTATCTTGGTATAATTTATGTTTCACTTAATGGTGATGACACTAATGAAGGTTCTGTAAATTCTCCAGTAAAAACCATAGCTAAAGCAATAGAACTTGCCTCAGTTGAAGGATCTGTTAATAAAATTATTATTGAAAACGGTGTATTTAAAGAAAATAATCTTAATATTAATACTAATTTAGAAATTAATGGTTCCAATAACACTGTAATTGATGGTAATTCAAATGGTCAAATATTTATTATTGATAATGGTTGTAATGTTGAATTAAATAATTTATATTTAATTAATAGTTCAAGTTCCTATGGTACAGCTATCAAAAATTTAAAATCTAATTTAACTATAGATAATCTTGTTATTGAAAATAATACAGTTAATGGAAAAGGCGGACAAACCATTTCAGTCATATATAATACTGGAAATATGACTATTAAAAACTCAAAAATAACAAATAACAATGGTTATGGTCTTATATATAACTCTGGAACTTTTAGTATTATAAATTCAAATATTACAAATAATGATATTAATAAAGGATATGATTCTTCATATGGTGTTATTTACGATTGTGGAAGTTTAATATATATTAATAATGTCACATTTGATAATAATAAGGCAAGACAAGGAGTAATATATACAAGTTATTCTTCAGAAGGTAAATTATATGTATTAAATTCCAGATTTAATAAAAATGCAATGGCTGTTGGTTGTGGAGCTGGAATTAATAATTATGGTAAAATATTATATGTAAATAATTCTAACTTCACTGAAAATAGTGGAAGTACCTGTGGTGGAGCTATTTATACAAGTCGTAATGCAGATATTGAGAATTCTATATTTATTAATAATGCAATTGCTGATAGTGTAAATTATGATGGTTCTGCTATTGCAGTTTCTGGAGGTAATACCAATATACATTATTGCATCCTTTTAACTAATAATACTAAAGCATTACTATGGAATGATGGTGAAAATTCACAAATCAATGCCCAATATAACTGGTGGGGTGTTAATGGTAATCCAGTTAGTGCTGGTTTAGTTAAAGCTAATTCTGGTGAAGATGATTATGGTGATGAAATTGATTATCCTATGCCTGACGCATCAAATTGGATTATATTAAATGTCACTACCAATCCTACAAGCGGATTTAAAGAAAATTCACCGGTTTCAGTAAATGCTAATTTCAACCATTACTTTGATAATTCAACAGGTAATATAAAAAGTTTAAATAAAGCTATCCCCGACGGTATTGAAATTAACTTCACAAGTAATAATGGTAAATTTAGTCCTAAATACAGTATTGTTAAAAATGGTATGGCTAGCTCTGTTTATACTCCTATTTTAGGTGAAAATAATTTAACTATTCAATCATTTAATACAAGAGTTAATCTTAAATTAAATGCAGAAGCTCCAACTCCAAATATAGTTGATGTATATAATTCAACTTTCTTTAGCTTCTTTGATAAAAATGGTAAATTGTTAGATACAGTTCTTGAAGGTACAATTTTAAATTTCCATGGTGAATTTGCAAATCTTCCAGATGTTTCATTTATTGAAATAAATAAAAAAGTAAAAATTAATGGTATTAATGCTAGTATTAAAAATATGGCTTTCGACCTTACTGGTAGTGATATTACATTAAATAACTTCACTATTATATCTGATAAATTTAATTATGGAATTTTAAGTGAGTCTAATGAAAATAATATCATTTCAAATAATATCATCAATGTAAGTAGTAATAAAGATTTTAGTTATGGTATTTATGTTGATGGAAGCAAAAACCTTAGAATATTAAATAACAATATTATTTATACTGGCGATACTGGGGGATCTTATGAAAATTATGGAATTAATATTTTAAATGCCAATAAAGTTTTATTAGAGAATAATAATATGAGATTTACAATTCCATCAATTGACTTGAAATATGATTCAAACTATAATACCCAAGCAAAAGATGCCGGTATATATCTTTTTAATAGTAGTTCCACTACATTTAAGCATAATAATATTAAAACAAATTATAATTTGGTAAATGGTACTTGGGATACTATTTATAATATAGCTATTGCTGGCTGTCCTGATACAGTATTTGATTCAAACAATATTTCCACTATTGGAAGTAAATATGTATATGGTATTTCTATTTACGGTATAATGAATTCAGATTTAAGTACTTTAAGTTGTAGTAATTTCATGATTAAAAACAATAATATTACAACAGTTGGAAATTATTATGCCAATGGTATACAATTCATGGGTCCAGGAAATGGTAATTTCACATCAAATCTTGTTAATGCTACTGCAAGTAGTTTAAGTTACCCAGTATATTCTGGTGCATATGTAGGCGCTCTTGATGTAGAATATAACAATAACATAATCTATGGACTTGCTAATTCAGTATATGGATTTGAATTATTGGGTACTAAAGAGACTGTACTTTATAATAATATTACTCTTGATGGAAACTATACTTTGGGTATAGCTGCTAATAAAAATCCGAAAGGTCTTATTATTAAGAATAATACAATCTTATTAAGAGGTCAAGGACTTTCTAAACCTACTGGCGGCGATAGTGTACCTTCTCAAAACATTGGTATTTTTGTAATAAAAACTACTGCAGATATTGAAGGTAATAATATCACTTCAACAGGTTTCTATGGTGTAAACATAACCAATACTTCTAATTCAAAAGTTATTAATAACTTTATAATTGCTAATAATACTTATGGTAATTTAGCAGTTTATAATTTAAATGAAAATAACACTGTAAAAGATAATTTACCTTCTTATACTGGTATTGTTTATGTATCTAAAAATGGTAATGATGATAATATTGGTTCTAAAGAATCACCTGTAGGAAGTATTAAAAAAGCTATTGAGATTGCATCTGCTAAATTTGGATCTGGCCATATAATTATAGGTGAGGGAGTATTTAATGAATATGGATTAGATGTTAACTCTCCATTAATAATTGAAGGTTCAGGTATAGATAAAACTATTATTGATGCTAAATCATTAAATTATGTCATGAAAAACTTATTTACTAATTTAAGTTTATCTAATTTAACCTTAACAAATGGTAAAAATTCTGTAGAATCTGCTGGTGCGTTATATGCATTAGGTAACACTACTTTAGATTATGTGAAAATATCTAATAGTATAGCCCTTAATGGAAATGGTGGTGCAATTTACGGTGTAGGTAACCTTAAAATATCAAATTCACAATTTGTTAATAACACAGGATCAACTGGTGGAGCTATATTCCTTGATGATGCTAGTATTACTCTTAATACTAAAAGTAGTTTAATTATAATAAATAGTAGTTTTGAAAATAATAATGCTACAAATAATTATAATTATGGTGGTGGAGCTGTACGTATGCAAAAAGTTGATGGTGTTAAGGATATAGAGAATTGTAGCTTTATAAATAACACTGCTTCACTAGGTGGAGCTATTTCATATGCTTTATGTGATGATAAATGTATTATAAATAATTCTAGATTCATCAATAATACAGCTAGAAGTAAAGATACCACTTATTATGGTGGTTCTGCTATTTCAGCTATTAGTGATTATTCTCAAATTAAAGGTGAACTAGATATTAATGGGTCATTATTTGAAAATAATAGAAACCTTGGTGATGGTGGAGCAATTTATCTTGCTAATGTTAATTCTAATATCAACTACTCTAAATTCCTAGATAATGTTGGAGCAAATAATAATCAAAGCATTTATAATTATAAATACTCTTCTCATGATGCAGGTTTAGTCAATGTTAACTATAATTGGTGGGGTATGAATAATCCTAATAAAACTGATGTTATTGGTTCTAATGATAAATATGGACTTTCAAAAGTGGTTTTAAATAATTGGATTATTGCATCTATCTTTGGAAATCAGACTATTGATGTTCCTATTAATAAAACAATTACTGTTGTTCTCACATTAAATCAATGTAATAGTACTGATGGAAATATCACCATTTTAAATACTTCTAATTTCCCAGATGTATTAAGGAATATTAATGTAAAATATAAGGGTATTGGAATTGAAGTACCGGAATCTGTAATAATGCCGGAAGGTTTAAGTTCAACTCAAGCTAAGGTTACTAATGCTATGTGGATTATTAAAGCATATATTGATAATCAAGAATTAGGTCTTAATGGAACTGCTAAAATTAAATCTCCATCAAAAGTATCTTTTGATGTTGATTACAATGGAAATATTATTGTATATCTTGTAGATTCAAATAATACACCTATTAAAAATGCTATTGTAAACTATAATGTTAATGATATTGATGGTAGATTAATTACCAATGAAAATGGTACCGCTACCATTTCCAATTTAAGTGGAAAAATTGACTTTACAGTTAATTATGCTGGGAATGAGGATTATCTTAGTTCAAGTGACAATGCTTTAATACAATTTAAAAAACCTAGCAAAAAATCAACTAATATTGTTTATGGTAATATGACTCAGACTGCCGTTGATTTTTATCATGGTGAGCGTGGTGGTTATTTCACTGTAGTTCTGAGGGATTCTGAGGGCAATGCTTTAGTTGGTAGGCCTGTTAAAATTGGTTTTAATGGTGTTGTTTATAATGTAACTACTGATAATAGGGGTATTGCAAAACTTCAAATTAATCTTGCTTGGAGTGGAATCTATACCTTCGCTATTTGTTATTTAGGTGATGATGAGTATACTGGTTGTTTTGAAGTTTCTAAAATTACTATTCTTAAGAAGAATACTCAGGTTGTTGTTCCTCAAAAAACTTATAATGCTAATATGCGTGTTAAATCTTTAACTATTACTCTTAAAGGTGAAAATAGTTTAACACATAAATATGTGGAATTAGTACAAAATAGGAAAGTGTTTGTTACTGTTAATGGCAAAACTTATACTGCTGTTACTAACTCTAGAGGTGTAGCTACTATTAAACTTAATATTGCCAGAAGAGGAACCTATACTGTTGTTACTAGGTTTGCAGGTGATGGAACCTACAATGGAAAATCTGTAAACTCAAAATTAGTAATACGATAACTCTTAACTTTAAAATTTTTTAAAATTATATTTGTTTTATATATGGATTAATTTCCATATTTTTTCTTTTTTTAGTGTTTTAATCTTTTTGGTGTTTGCTTTTTTATTTATTGATATTATTGACTTTTTATTTTATTTTAATAAATCTTTAATTATTTTAAAAAAAGAATAAATTTTTGGTTTTTTTAGTTGTATACATCAAAAATATCTTTTTAAAAGAGAATAATTAAAATCTATTTTTAATATAATTATAATATAGAAAGTTTATAATACTTGACTTAAATATATAATAATGTTAAATATTTTATTTTTATTTATGATTTATAATTATTTTTATGACGTGATTATTAATGAGAACATATAATGAATTTGATGGAAAAACAGTTTTAGTAACTGGTGGAGCAGGTTGTGTTGGTAGCAATTTAACTAAAAAACTTGCAGATTTAGGTGCAAGGGTTATTATCTTTGATAATATGTCTTCTGCTTATCATTGGAATATTCCTAAACATGATAATATTGAATTTGTAGAAGGGGATATTAGAAATGATGAAGATTTAAATAGGGTTTTTAAAGAACAACCTGATATCGTATATCATTTGGCTGCTCATTTTGCAAATCAAAATAGTGTGGATCAGCCAGAAACCGATTTGATGGTTAATGGTATGGGTATTCTTAAAACTTTAGAACATGCACAACTTACTGGTGTAGATAGATTTATATTTTCTTCATCTGGTTGTGGAGTATATGGTCTTGAATCTAAAATGCCATTTAAAGAGGATGATATTTCTATTTCACTACATACTCCATATCAACTAACAAAACTTTTAGGAGAACTATATACTAACTACTTCCATAATTTATATGATTTGCCTATTGTAAATGCGAGATTCTTTAATGTATTTGGTCCTGGTGAAGTTCCTGGAAAATACAGGAATGTAATTCCTAACTTCTTTTATTGGGCTATGAATGGTCAAGCATTACCTATTACTGGTGAAGGTACAGAAACACGTGATTGGACTTTTGTAGGTGATATATGTAATGGTCTTTTAGCTATGGGTATTGAAGAAGATGCTATTGGTGAAGCTATTAACCTTGGTTCTGGTAAAGATCATAGGGTTATTGACATGGCTAATCGCGTAAATGAATTATCTGGAAATGAGGCAGGTATTGAATTTAAAGAAAGAAGAAATTGGGATGCTAAAACTAAACTTTTATCCTCTATTGACAAGGCTAAAGATCTTTTAGGATACAAACCTACTGTTTCCTTTGATGATGGACTTGTTAAAGTTCATGATTGGTTTGTAGATAACTGGGATAACATTCAGGAATCTGCTGAATTTGATTAGTTTTAGTTAGTTTGATTTTTTCAAACTTCTATTTTTTTAATTTTATTTCATATAACTATTTTCTAGATTAAAGATCTTATTTTCTTATTATAAACTGTTTTATTGATTGTTATGAAAATTTTAGTAGTACAAGAATCTGATTGGATTAAAAGGAATCCCCATCAACAGCATCACCTCATGGATAGAATGTCTGTACGTGGACATGAAATCAAAGTTATTGATTATCCTATAGATTGGCCCAAAGACTGTCCTGGGGGTAATAAATATAAAAGAGAGGTTATTGACAATGTTTATAAAGTAGATAAGAGGGCAAATATCCAGGTTATACGACCGGGTTTTATTAAAAAACCTGTACTTAATTATATATCCCTTTATAATTCCCATAAATCTGAAATTAAGAAACAGATTAAAGAATTTAAACCTGATGTTATTGTGGGGTTAGGTTTACTTAATGCATATTCCGCATCTTGTTTATGCAGAAAAAATAATATACCTTTTGTATATTATTTAATCGATGTATTATATGCATTGATTCCTGAGAAACTCTTCCAATCCTTTGGTAAATATATAAATAAAAAAGCTATAAAAAACGCAGATAAAGTTATTACAATTAATGAAAAACTATCCGAGCTTGCAATTAACCTTGGTGCGAATCCAAAAGATACAATTAAAATTGATGCTGGAATAGATCTTAAGTCATATAATCCAAATCTCGATTCATCCAATATAAAAGCGGAGTATGGTATTAAAGATGAGGATATTGTATTATTTTTTATGGGTTTTATTTATGATTTTGCTGGTATGAAAGAACTTGCTATTACTTTGGGTAAAAATAAAGATAAGTATCCAAATTATAAAATCGTCATTGTAGGTGATGGTGATGCTTATGATGATTTGTTAAAGATTAAGGATGAATATGGTTTGTCTAATCAACTTATTTTGACTGGTCGTCAACCTTTTGAAAAAATCCCAGAATTTTTATCTCTAGCAGATTTTTGTCTACTTCCTGCATATATAGATGAAGAGATTATGCAAGATATTGTACCAATTAAAATATATGAATATCTTGCTATGGAAAAGGTGGTTATTGCAACAGAACTTCCTGGAATTTCAACAGAATTTGGATATAATCATGGTGTTGAATATGTTCATGAAGCTAGTGAGGTCTTAGATAAAGCACAATCTATTATTGATGAAGGTAAATATGAACACTTATCTAGAATTGCACGTGAATATGTTAAGGATAATGATTGGGAAGTAATTACTGATAAATTTGAAAATACTTTAAAGGATATTATTAGGAATTATTAATAATTGTCCTTTTTCTTAAAAATCCTAACTTTTAATTAAGATTAAACTTTAATATTATTGATTTTAATGAAATATATAATTTTCAAATAAAAAATTTTATTAACTTTAAGTTATATAAAGATAATTGAGGTAATTTTAATGATATCATATAAAATAAATGCTAAAAATCTTAAAAAAAATACAACTATTGATTTTGAATTAAAAAGGGACGGCCCTGAAGAAAATTTCTATTTTGAAGGGGAAAATAATGAAAAAATCAATCCTCAAGAAATTCCTGATACTAGTAGGAGAGAAATTTGTAACAATCTCATGTTAGCTAATTCTCCAATTTTTGTTTTAAAACCAGGTAAATCTTGTAATTTTAAAACTATAACTTATGATGGTACTATTACTTGTGAATAAGTGAGTATTATCGTTTTTATCACATGTAATTAATTGTATATCAATTAATTACTTATTTTTAGTAATTATTTCATTTTTTCGTGCTTATTTTTTTTATTTATTGGTTGTTTACTTATTTTTTTTATTTTATTATTTTTTTCTAGTTTTAATTATTATTTGACTTAAAATTTAACAGTATATAGTTTTTATGAATTTTTAGAAAATTTTATATTTTTAGAAATTATTAAATATTAATTAAGAGTTTATACTCAAAAATTTATTAAGTGGGATTGTTATGAAAGAACAAAAATTTTATAGTAAATCAATGTGTGATGTTAAAGAAGATTATCCTGAAATATATGATGTTATTGTAAAACTTAACGATGCAGTATATTCTGGTAATCATCTTGATTATAAAACACAAAAGTTAATTGCAATTGGTATTGCAGCTTCTAAAGCAGATACTCATGCAACAAAACAACAAATGAAAAGTGCAATGAATGAACTTGATATTACTAAAGATGAAATTATGGATGTTTTAAGAATTGTTCTTTTAACTTCTGGAATGCCTTCATTTATGCAAGCTGTAAACACTTTAAAAGCATTATAATTTCTTTATAAATCTCATTATTTGAGATTTTTTATTTTTTTTTTAATTTGACTTATTTTATATTTAATTTTAAATTAATTAATGGTTCTAATTATTTTATTAATTAGTTATAGATTTATAATTAATTGGTATTTTATAAAAAATTATTTATTTATATAGATCTATGTATATGGAGGATTCTTAGATTAAATTTATATTTAATTGTAAACAAATTCCAAATAGAAATTTATTTTCAATACTTACTTGGGATCTAATTATTTTCTATTTATTGAAAATTCTTAATTTTTTAGCTATTTAACATAAGGTTTATATGTATCTTTAACAAATATTTTATTATCGTTGTAAGATATACTATTTTTACTATGATTTTAATTTATGTAATTATTAATTAGTTTTATAGTCTCAACGATTTGGGATATATTGTCCCTGGATGTGGCGTTAAGCTGAACAAAAAATGGTGTTTATTTATGATGTATAAATATATTAGAGACGCATGGAAAAACCCAGATGAATCTTATGTAAGAGAACTCATGTGGGAAAGAGCTCCTAAATGGAGAAAACAACCTGTTATAACAAGAATTGAAAGGCCTACTAGATTAGATCGTGCACGATCCTTAGGTTACAAAGCTAAAAATGGATATGTTGTAGTAAGAACTAGAGTAAGACGTGGTTCAAGAAGAAAATCCCGTTTCACCTCTGGACGTAAACCATCTAAAATGGGAGTAAACAAAATTACAGCATCAAAATCTATTCAAAGGATTGCTGAAGAACGTGTATCTAAAAAATACCCTAACATGGAAGTATTAAACTCCTACTGGGTATGGGCTGATGGTAAATTCAAATACTTTGAAGTAATTTTAGTCGACCCACAAAGTCCAAGTATTAAAAATGATCCTAAAATCAATTGGATTTGTGAAAACCAACACAAAGATAGAGCTGGTAGAGGTTTAACTAGTGCTGGTAAAAAAGGTCGTGGACTTTCCTTTAGAGGAAAAGGTTCAGAACAAGCAAGAAGAAGATAATTCTTCTTACTTTTTTTTATTTTAATTCTAGTATAAATTTTAATAATCTATCTAGGACTTTTAATTGTTTTTTAATTATAAATTTTTACTAATAATGTTTTTATGAATTTTTAACTATACATTTTATTTTAAAATTTTAAAATATTTATTTGGATTTTAATCTATTGTCTATTTTATTTTCCAGATTTTTTTTAACTTAACTATTTTTAAAATTATTTGATGATTTATATGATTCACAATATTAAATATCGTATGTTTATTTATGAAAATGAAGATGAACAAGAACTTAGAACTGCTTTAAACAATATTTTTCCAGATGTGATTCCTGAAGTAGAAGAGGCTGAGGGATTACTTGAAGATGAAATCATTATATTGTCTGGTGTTATTGATAAAAAAAGGTATCTTAAAGACTTTTTAAATAATTTATTTGAAGAATTAGGTACTGATGAAATAATTAAATTATACGATGATATTGAAAGGAAAATGGATGATCAATGTAATTTATTCTTAAGATTATCTAAAGAAGATGCGATAGATGAGGACTGGCATATTATTGATAATGGGGATAGTATTCATTTAAAAATTAAAGTTGAAGCATATCCTGCTAAAAAAGATATTGCTGTTAAAAACATGAGAGAATTTATTAAGGAAAAATTACAATAGTTTATTCTTATTATTTTAATTAGATTTTAACTATTTCTTTAAATTCTACACTTTATATAATTTATAATTCTTTAAATCAAGGATATAATTAAAGATTTTCATTGTCTTATTAATTTTTTGGTTTTTATTTATCTTGCTAATTTTTAAATCTAAAATTAAAATTTAATTATAATAAGATATAAAATATTAAATATTTAATTAAAGGATTTTTTTATAATGATATTTTATGATTTAAATTTAAAAGGTTCTAATTTTGATAATGATTCTAAAATCATTAGGGAAGCATATGATTATGGGTGGAATCATCTTAACATAATTTATTCTACTGACAATTATGAAGATTCCCTTAATTATAGGGAAAAGCTTAATGATGCCGTTTCCTCTTTTGATGATTTTGATATTACTTATGGTTTAGAACTTAAAGTAAAAAATCAGAATGAACTTAGAAAATCTGTTCAAAAGTATAGGAAAAAAGTGGATTATCTGTCTGTTTTCGGTGGAAGAAATGATATTAATAGAGCAGCATTAGAAAACTATAAGGTAGATGTTTTATCAAGACCATATTATAGACGTGGGGAATGTGGCATGAACCATGTTCTTGCAAAGGAATCATTGAAAAATAATGTGGCTATAGAATTATGCTTTAAAGATATTTTAACCAATTTTTTATCATATAGGGCTAAAGTTTTATCAAATTTTAGGGATATTATTAACTTATATAGAAAATTTAAATTTCCTTTAATTGTAACTAGTGGTTGTGAAAGTATATTTGATTCTAGAACACCTTATGATATAATGAGTTTCTTTAAGGTTCTTGGATTAAATGACGATGAACTTAAGGATGTTTTCTATAATTATCCAAAACAGATTATTGATTTTTCAAAAGATAAAAACCTAATTTATCCAGGTGTTCGTTTGATTGATTGATATTTGATTTCAGTTTACTTAATTATTTTATAATTTATCAGTTTAAGCGATAGGTGAGGAGTTGTTATTTTCCGTTCATTTAATTATTTTATAATTTGCTAGTTGCTTATCTTTTATCAAGTTTCTTATAATTTATTAATAATCTTTTACTTTATTAGTTATGTATTAAAATATTGTATAGTTGATTTTTATGAAAATGAAGGTTTTACCACCAACGCTCAGGAAAAATAATCGGTATTTAGTTTTAGATATTAAAACAAAAGTTCATTTTTCAAAGGATGATTTTATTTTAGCTATTTGGGATTCTTGTCTTCGTCTTTTTGGTGAGATGGAAACAAGCAATTTTAATCTTTGGTTAATGAGAGTTTATAATATTAAAGATGATGATGATTATATTCATACAAAAGCAGTATTAAGATGTCAAAGAGGATTTGAAGATGAAGTAAGATCAGGTATTTCTTCTTTAACAAAGTTTAATGGTAAAGATATTGCAATAACTACAATTGCATTATCTGGAACAATTCAATCTGCAGTATCAAAATATATTCAAAATTAATTATTTTTTTATTGGAATTATTTGTTCTAATTTTAACTGTTTTTTATTGGAAATTATTTATTCTAATAAATGTTTTTTTTCTTAGAAATTGTTTAATGTATCCTATTAAAATATTAAATCTAATATTGTTTAATCTTTAAATTTTGGAATGTTATATTGGTTTTTTAAATATTAATTTGTTTAACTCCTATTCTTTATATTCAATCTTATTTTTTAATATGTAAATTGTCCTTTGAAATAATTTTAAGTTTAAGATTATTCTTCATAATTTTGTATTTAATTCTTATATCTAGTTAATTTTTTTATGTATAACATTTTTTAAGAATGATTTTTATATTTATTTTTAGACTATTTTTGGAAAACTTTATTTAATTTAAATAATATATCTTTATAAGGACATTAGGAAATTTATAATATGTAGTCAAATCATGGAGATTTGATTTTTGTTTTTTGAAAAATGGTTAATTATATTATTGTATTAACTATAAAAATAAATTATATTAATTGTATAATTAAACGAGGTAAGAAATATGCAACCTTTACAAAACGCTGGTTATGATAGGGCAATTACTGTATTTAGCCCAGATGGAAGACTTTTCCAAGTAGAATATGCAAGAGAAGCTGTAAAAAGAGGAACTACTTCTTTAGGTATTAAATCAAAAGACGGTATTGTTCTTGTTGTAGATAAAAGATCTACTAGTAGATTAGTAGAACCTAAATCTATTGAAAAAATATTCCAAATTGATAATCATATTGGTGCTGCTTCATCAGGTCTTGTTGCTGATGCAAGAGTTTTAATTGATAGGGCAAGAGTAGAATCTCAAATAAATAAAATTACTTATAATGAACCAATTCGTGTAGAATCTTTAGTTAAAAAAATATGTGATATGAAACAAATGTATACTCAAAATGGTGGAGTAAGACCATTTGGTTCTGCACTTATTATTGGTGGAATTAATAAAGGCCAATGTAAATTATTTGAAACAGACCCTAGTGGAGCATTAATTGAGTACAAAGCTACTGCAATTGGTGCAGGTAGAAATGAAGCTATGGATGTATTTGAAGAAAAATATCAGGAAGATATGTCTTTAGATGAGGCAATTGATCTTGCTTTAGATGCAGTATATGGGGCTACTGAAGGTAAAGTCACTGATAAAACTGTTGAAATCGCTGTCATTGATAAAGATACTGAACAATATAGAAAACTTAGTGATGATGAAGTATCTAAATATGTTGATGAACTTTTAGAACGTAACAAACCTGAAGAAGAGGAAGAAGATTCTGAAGAAGAATCTGATGAATCTGAAGATTCTGAAGAATAGGTTTTTTTAAAAATTAATCTAGGTGTCAATAATGGTAAATGTTGATGATGCAATTATTGCTAAATTAGAGTCATATGGAGAACATTTCGAAATTTTAGTTGACCCAGATTTAGCTGCAGACTTTAGAAATCCTGATGCTGCTGATGTACCTATTGAAAAAATTTTAGCTGTTGAAGAAATATTTAAAGATTCTAAGAAAGGTGATTTAGCATCAGAGGATGCTATGGAAAAGATTTTTGGTACTACTGAACCATTAGAAGTAGCAAAACAAATTCTTGAAAAAGGTCATGTTCAACTCACTGCAAAACAAAAAAGGGAAATGCAGGAAGAAAAACGTAAATTAATTATTAATAAAATTTCAAGAGAATCTATTAATCCTCAAACTGGTTATCCTCATCCTCCACAAAGGATAGAGAATGCTATGGATGAAGCTAAAGTTAAAGTTGATCCTTTTGTTTCTGTAGATCAACAGGTTAAAGTTGCACTTAAAGCTATTAGACCTCTTATACCAATTAGATTTGAAAGGGTTAAGATGGCTGTTAGGTTACCTGGAGATGTTGCAGGTCATGCTTACTCTGCAATTAGAAGTTTCGGTACAATTGATCAAGAAGAATGGCAACAAGATGGTTCCTGGATAGGTGTTGTTGATATACCTGGTGGTCTTCAAGATAAATTTTCTGGAAAAATGGCTGAGATATCAAATGGTAACGCTGAAACTAAATTAATTAAATAATTTTTATAAATTATTTTTTTAATTTATTTTTAGTTATGGACTTTAAAATTAAAGTCCTAAATCTTATATTTTAAATACCTATTAATAAGATAAGGTTATTTATTATTTTAGTTAATTAAAATTAGTTTACTTGAATGTTTAAGTATTTTTAGTAGATAAAAATACATGCTAAGAATTGAAGTTTTAATATTTTAAAAATATTATTGTAAAAAGTTTTAATTTAAAAATCTATATTTATTTAATTTATTTAATAATTATTTTAAATTCCTTTTTTCACGTTTATTATAGCCTATTGGTTATTTTTTTACTTATTATGTTTATATTTAAACAATATTTTAATATATTGAATTATTGGTTTGTATAGGGGTTTTACTTATTTGATTGGTATGAGTATATAAGTTTTAAATCTTTATATTTAATCAATATTTATTTATACGGTGTGTATAAAATGATTTATGTAGAAAACAAAGATTTAGTTATTCCTGGAGAAGTTTTAGCAGAAGATGACTTCTATTCAGGAAGAGGAACTTTCAGAGAAGATGGTAAAATTTGTTCTTCTTTAATGGGTTTAGTTTCTTTAAGGAATAGGAAAGTTAGTGTTATTCCTTTAAAAAGCAAATATGTTCCAAAAAAAGGTGATGTTGTAATCGGTAAAATTACTGACGTTAAATTTTCTATGTGGAATGTAGATATTAATTCTCCTTATTCTGGTATTTTACCTGCATCTGAAGTTTTTGGAAGAGACAAAAAGAATTTAAACAGAATCTTTAAAGTTGGAGATGTTCTTTTTTTAAGAGTTATCGATGTAGATGAGGTTAAAAAGGCTAAACTTGGACTTAAAGGTCGTGGAATGGGCAGATTTAAAGGAGGTATAATTGTAAGCATTGCTCCAACTAAAGTACCTCGTTTAATTGGTAAAAAAGGTTCCATGATTAATATGATTAAAAGTAAAACTGGATGTAAAATCGTTGTTGGTCAAAACGGTCTTGTTTGGGTTAAAGGAGAAAAAGACATGGAGCAAGTAACTAGAAATGTTATTAAAATGATTGAAAAAGAAGCTCACACATCTGGTTTAACTAATAGAATCCGTGATAAATTATATTTGGATATTGACGGTGAAATTCCTGAAGATTTGGATGATGAATATAATTTTGAATCTGAAATCACTGCTTCTAATGATTTAGAGGATGATTCAAGTAATCATAGAAGAAATCAATTTAGAAATGGTAACAGACATAAAAAATTTAATAATAAAAGATTTAATAAGAAAAATTCTTTTAATAAAAAATATGAATTGGAAAAACCTAGACTTCAAAACTTCAAAGAAGAACTTGAACAAGAAGAATTGGAAGCTAAAATGAAGGAAGATAAAAAAAGAAATAATGATTTTATTGATAACTTGGAAAGTATTGAAAGAAATAAATCTAAAAAGATTTTTAATAGAAAAAAATGTGGTTTTTCTATATTGAAAGACGATTTATGAATTATTTTTCTTATTATATTATAGTTTATGAAGTTTCTTTTAATTATTATATTATATAATATGTGTATTTCATTTTAGAATTGTGTTTAAAGAAGTATTAATTTTTGTGAAATAGGTGATTTTTATTAGCGAAGATAAAAAATTAAGGGCTGATGGTAGAGCATATAATGAGCTTCGTCCTATTAAAATTGAGGTTGGAGTATTAGAAAGAGCTGATGGTTCTGCATATGTTGAAGTTGGTGGAAATAAAATTTTAGCATCAGTTTATGGTCCAAAGGAGACTTATATGAAAAGGTTTTTACGTCCAGATTGTGGTGTAATTAAGGTAAGGTATAATATGGCACCATTTTCTGTGGACAGTAGAAAAAGACCAGGACCTGATAGGAGATCTAATGAAATTTCAAAAATTACTGCAGATGCATTACGTCCTGCATTATTGCTTGAAAGTTTTCCAAGATCTATGGTGGAAGTTTACATTGAAGTTATTGCAGCAGAGGGGGGAACTCGTTGTGCAGGAGTAACTGCAGCGGCTGTTGCACTTGCAGACGCTGGTGTTCCAATGAGGGATATTGTTGCTGGTTGTGCAGCAGGTAAAATGGATGATCAAATTGTACTTGATTTATCTGAGGTAGAGGATAAGGAAGGTCAAGCTGATGTTCCTGTTGTAATTATGCCAAGAACCGGAGAAATTACTTTATTACAAACTGACGGTAATTTGACTGATGATGAATTTGAGGAAGCAATTAACTTAGCAATTGAAGGTTGTATGCAGGTTAGTAAAGTTCAAAAAGAAGCTCTTAAAAACCATTATGTTAAAAATTTAGAGGGATAGTATGTATGTTACACCAGAAATTACAAAGGACAATATTGTAAGTCTTATTAATAATGACAAGAGGGAAGATGGAAGAGCTCTTGATGAATATAGGGATATAGAAATAGAAACTGATATTATACCTAAAGCTGAAGGTTCTGCAATCTGTAAATTAGGTGGGACTAAAGTCATTGTAGGTATTAAACCTAGTTTAGGTGAACCTTTCCCAGATACTCCTGATTTAGGTGTATTGATGACTAATTGTGAGTTACTCCCTATGGCTGATCCTGAATTTGAACCAGGTCCACCTTCATCTGATTCTATTGAACTTGCACGTGTTGTTGATCGTGGAATTCGTGAAAGTGAAATGGTTAAATTAGATGAATTGTGTGTTGAAGAAGGAAAACATGTTTGGATTCTTTTTATTGACATTCACGTTATTGATAATTGCGGAAATCTTTTTGATTGTGCTAACCTTGCTGTTAATGCTGCACTTAAAACATGTAAATTGCCTGAAGCAACAATCGTTGATGATGAAGTTGTTTTGGATGAGGAAAATACTGTTTCTGTTCCTTTAAATCATAATGTGGCTTTATCTACATTTGTAAAAATAGGGGATAATCTGGTTATTGATCCTTCACTTGAGGAGGAAAAAGTTTTATCTGCAAGATTATCTGTTGGTATTACTGAATCAGGTAATATTTGTTCAATGCAGAAAGGTGGAGATAAACCATTAACAAAAGAAGAAATATTTTCTTCTGTAAAACTTGCTTTAAGTAAAAATAAAGAGATTTTATCAAATTTAAATTAGATTTTAGTAAGAACATTTTATATTTTTTACTTTAATTTAATATTTTTATTATTAAATTTTATTCATGGTTTTTACTATTGGGATATAAATAATTATTAAAAATAGTAGAATTTTTCTTAATCTATACTTAAAATCTTATTATTTTATTTTTAATAGGATATTCTCAATGAAATGTTTTAATAATAATTTTATTTCTTATTTTCTAGTAAAAATCTATTAAAAAACATTAACTTTAAATATTATTAAATTATAAATTAATTATAATAGATAAATTTATGCTATATTTATTTTATATTACAATATTCCTGAATTTTGTCTAAGGATATTTTTTTTATTAGGATTTGTATTTTTATTAAGAAATTATGGGAGTCTTAATTTAAGTATTTAATTTTAATAGTTTTTACTTAAATTCCATTTATTAATGGATATTTTTTATATTAATTATTTATTGGAGAGAATATAATGGCTAGAACTAAAAAAGTAGGTATCACTGGAAAATATGGTGCAAGGTACGGAAGAAAAGCTAAAAGATCAGTTAAAGTTATTGAAGAAAACATGAAAAAAAATCATGTTTGCCCACAATGTGACAGACCTGGAGTAAAAAGAATAGCTGCAGGAATCTGGAAATGTAAAAAATGTGGTGCAGTCTTTACTGGTGGAGCTTACACTCCTGAAACCCCAATGGTTAAATCTGCAAAACGTAGTGTTAGTGAAAAAGGGGGAAACTAATTGTATAAATGTCCTAACTGTGGTCATGTAATGGATCATAAAAGTTATGAAGAAAATAAATGTCCAAAATGTAGATACAGAATCTTATTTAAACAAACTCCTGCTGTAAAAAGGACAATTAAAGCAAGATAATTATAAATTATCTACTATTTTTTTATTTATATAATGTGATAATATGCTTATTTCTACATCTAGAAAACCTGCTCAAAATACCCGTAAATTCTGTAAGAATTTAATGCATGCTACTGGTTCAGAGTATGTTAATAGAGGTAAGAGTAGTATTAGGGATATTCTTTTAAAATCTGCAGTTTTAGGTCATAATTCAACTGCATTTGTTTATGAAATTAAAGGAAATCCAAGTAAAATCACATTTTTTTCTAGAGCAGAAAAGGTTTTATCTATCCTTGTAACAGTAAATACACAAAATACTCGTCTTCATATTAATCCTAAAAATCTTAAGGTTAAATGTGATGTTAAAGAGTTAGAGGTTATTGCTGACTTACTTGATGCTGAATTAGATGATAATCCAACAGAAAATTATCTTTATATTCACAGATATACTGATGAAGATGAAGCAGAATATGAAGAAAAAAATTATGTAGATCAAAAGATTGCTGTTATTAATTTTTATAATAAATTTGGAGAAAAAATAGATTTTAAAGTTGCGGTTAGGAAAATTTTAGACAATTAATTATTTTTAATTTTATTAATAATTTAAATTATTTCTTATTGGCTGATTTTATGGAGGATATAAATACCGTTGTAGATTCTATAAATCATAATATTGAGATTAGTTTTGATGGTGATAAACAAGCTCAGATAATTTATGATGCTGTTTTATTGGAATTTGAAACATCTCCAGATTATAGATCTAGTATGGATATTGAGTTAGATGGAAAATCTATTTTAATTCATATAAATGCTAATGATGCAACAAGTTATAGGGCTTCTATAAACTCTGCAATTAAATGGATTAAATTATCTTTAGAAGTTAATAATCTAACTTTAGCTAAGTCTAAAAATGTGTAATGCTTAATAATTTAACTTTATTAAATCTAAAGATATATAATAATTAATATTTAGGTGATAATATGGATATTCCACAAAATGTACAAGAACAATTAAATCAATTCCAAAATTTACAACAACAAGCTCAAGCTGTAGCTCTTCAAAAACAAAATCTTGATATTCAAGTTAATGAAGCTGAAAGAGCACTTGCAGAACTTGAAAAAACCGATTCAGATACCGAAGTATTTAAATCAGCAGGTAGTTTACTTATTAAAGCAGATCGTGATGAAGTTTACGAAGAAACTAAAGAAAATTTAGAAACTCTTAAAATTAGACAAAAAACTATGGATCGTCAAGAAGAAAGGGTTATGAAAAAGCTTCAAGAAATGCAAACTTCTATTCAAAGTGCTATGAAAGGTTTAGGAGTTAACTAATTATATTAGTTTACTTTTAATTTTTTATAATTATTTTTAAATACTTTTTATAACTTAATTTCTAAGTTAAATATTTTAACTTTTTAATAATTTTCAATATCATAAATTAATTTTTAATTTATTTTTATTTTTTTTAAAAACTATGTTGATGATGAATAAATGTCTAAATTAAGAAAATTGTCACAAAGTGATTTAGAAGCGATAACTAAATTTTTAACAACTACTGCTGAAAATAAATTATCTAGATATGTTAGTTCTAAAGAAGTAATAGATCAATGTGTTTTAACTGACATTAGTTATGAAAATGAAGAACTTAATGTTGATTTGGATATTGATGTTGCAGTAGATGCATTGTCTAATTTATCTCAAGATGATGTTCAAGAGGTTATTGATGATTCTTATAAAATATTAGATGAATATATTGATGAAAATTTTAGAGAATAATTTTTTATAAATTTTCTTAATATATTTTTTATTATTTAATTAAACTTGTTTTTTATAATCTAATTTAGTTTTTCTTATTTATTTAAATATCTAAATCTATTTTTTGTATATTTGTCTATTTATACCTTTATTTTCCATATTTCTATATTTGTATCTTTATTTTTTCTATCTGCTGATTGTACCTTATTATATAAATATTTTAATTTCCATATTATTTGTTTTATTAAAAATTTTAAATTTAATCGATATTTAGCTTATTTATCAAATCTAGAAGGACATGGAATTTTATTACAAATTCAGATTAAAACTCAGATTTTAAGATCTGGACTGATTTTTAATTTTTTTGACTTAAGTTTAAAATCTTATTTAAAATTTTCAAGTAAAATTAAAAAAATTTAAAGTAAAGTTTATATATTATTAATATAAATACTATAAGTGAGGGTTCATACCTTAGTTTTTTAATCACTTAAAGGGTAGTTTTTAGGGTTAATTATCCTTTTCATTCTTAACTTTTTTTAGTTAATATTTATTTTAGATTCAGATATTTTTTAAAGTTCTATATTAATTCTTTTATTTTTTATTCAGGTTTTAAATATTTATTTTTCTATTTTAAACTTATTTTATAATAAAATTTATAAACTTATAAGTAGTATAAACTTTATAAATTATAATAATTCTAATTTAATTAAATTTTTTAGGTAGATAAAATGGAAGAAGATAGGAAAATAGCAATTGCAGGATGTACTGGAATGAGTCCAAATGGTTTAGTTGCACGTGCTGCAGTATCAGACATGGCCGTTGACTTTGATGAAGTTATTTCAATTTGTATGGGTTCAGTTGCTGCAGATAATGAACAATTTATTAAATTTTTAGATGATTTTGATGTTATTGCAATTAATGGTTGTGAAAGTCAATGTGTAAATAAAATTTTAGAAGAGAAAGGTGCTAATGTCATTAAATCTATTGATATTGATGATGTTTTAGAAGGTACTGGCTATCATCCTAATGATGTTGCAAGACTTGATGAAGAAGGAGAAAAATGTGTAAGTCTTGTTAAGGATGCAATAAAAGATGCCCTTGATGAGTCTAAAATTTAATTTAATATTTTTACTTTAATTTAATTTCTTATTTTTTGGTTTTGGTTTTTAGGTGGTTTTTTTTGTTTCTAATTTTTACTTAAGTTTT
>JBJFGN010000115.1:71282-81265 GCA_051892775.1 Methanobrevibacter sp.
TTTTGGTTTTGGTTTTTAGGTGGTTTTTTTTGTTTCTAATTTTTACTTAAGTTTTTAATTTCTACTTTCCATAATTTAGTTTAGGTAATCTTAATTTTGTATTTTTAAATTTTTGTTTATATTAACTTTTTATCTAATTTTTAGTTAATCCTAAACTTAATAAACTTTATATTAATTAAAATAATATATTATTTTAGGTCAACCTAAAATTATTTTTAATTATTTATTTAAAGGGGTTATTTAAATTAGTAAAATAGATGAGTCAAGAGATGAAATTTTATTGGAGAATTCAAATAAGGATTCTGATTCCGATTTAAATGTTCTTCTTATAGGTAATCCTAATGTAGGAAAAAGCCTTACATTTAATAAACTAACTGGTCTTACAGCTACTGTTTCTAATTATCCTGGAACTACTGTTGATATCGATGAGGGTAGCTTTCAGTTTGGAGGAAAACTTGTAGAACTTACAGATCCACCAGGATTATATGATTTGAATACAATTACGGAAGAGGAACGTATTGCTAAACTTCTTTTATTAAGCGGTAATTATGATTTAACATTACATGTTATAGATGCTAAGAATATTGATAAATCAATTGATTTAACACTTCAGTTAATCGATGCAAATATTGATGTTATCTTAGTATTAAACATGATTGATGAACTTGAGGATATGGGTGCTACAGTAGATAAAGAGGCTTTGAGTAAAAAACTTGGTATTCCTGTAGTCTTAACTTCAGCTGCTAGTGATATTGGATTAGATGAACTTAAAAATACAATTATAAATTATGATTCTATTTATGAGGATATTCAAAAGAAATCTAAAAATCAGATTGTTATTCATTATGGTAATGATATTGAAAAAGCGATTTCTGATGTTGAAAATGAATTAGATTATAATTATAGTTTTATGAATAAACGTTCTGTTGCTATTCTCCTTTTAGAGGGAGATAAGGACATGGCCAATATTGTTGATAGGCTTGAACCGAATCCTAGAAAAGTTCTAAAACTAGTTAGACAATATTCTAATAAATTTGATGAGCCAATTAAATATCTTACTAAGTTAAGATTATCTAAGTATGCAATCTACTTTAAAGATGAGTTTACAACTATTAATAAAGTTAAACCACAAGAGAATAATAGTTTTAAAGAAAAATTGTCAAGGCTTATGATTCATCCATTTTATGGTTTGATTATTTTAATCATTGTCTTGTACTTTGGATTGTATCTTTTTGTAGGTGTTTTTGGTGCAGGTTATCTTGTTGATTTCTTCCAGGATGTAATATTTGGTGAATGGATTAATCCAGTAATTACAAATATTGTAGTTTCAACTATTCCATGGGTACCTATACAGAATCTATTCATTGGAAGTTATGGTATTGTTACCTTCGGTTTAAGTTATGGTATTGGAATAATTTTCCCAATTGTAAGTCTGTTCTTTATTGTGTTTTCAATACTTGAGGATAGTGGTTATCTTCCAAGACTTGCTCTTTTAACAGATACTTTGTTTAAAAGAATCGGTTTAAGTGGTCGTGCTATTATCCCTATGGTTTTAGCTGTAGGTTGTGGAAGTATGGCTACAATGACTACACGTACTCTAGAAACAAAACGTGAAAGAATTATTGCAACAATACTTATGGCTTTAACAATTCCTTGTTCTGCTCAACTTGGGGTTATTATGGCATTACTTTCATCTCATCCATTAACACTTTGGATTTGGCTTGGAATTATTATATTCTACTTTGTTGTAATAGGTCTTATTGCTAAGAAGTTTGTTCCAGGTTCTCAACCAAGCTTCTTTATGGAACTTCCACCATTAAGATTCCCTAAACCTAAACATATACTTAAGAAAACATGGACTAGGGTTGTAATGTATATCAAGGAATTGCTTCCTATATTCATACTTATTAGTATTATTATTTGGGCTTTGGATCTTGTTGGTATTTTTGGATTGTTAATAAACATATTAAGTCCAATTATACATGCCATTGGTCTTCCAACTAGTACAACACCATCATTTATCCTCGGATTCTTTAGACGTGACTTTGGTGCTGCTGGAATATTGAAAATTAAAGCAAGTTTAACTGGTGTACAACTTCTTGTTGCAAGTGTAACTTTAACATTGTTTGTACCATGTATTGCACAATTCATTGTCATGATTAAAGAGAGGGGAATTAAAATGGCAATTGGTATTGCTGGTTTAAGTATTATTATCGCATTTACCACTGGGTTTATATTAAATTTATTACTTACATCAGCAGGTGTAGTGCTTTAGTCAAAATATATTAATAATTAAAGGTTATTTTAATTTAATTATGTTAGATTCCTAATATACTTTTAATTTTTTTATTTATTTTTTAGAATTTTTAGATTTCTATAAAATATTGGAGTTTTAGTTTCTGTTTGAAATTGGATTTCAGGTTAAATTTTATTAAAACATTAATTTCATAGATGATTATAGTTAATTCATATGGAAGGTTGTAATATGTCTGATGTTAAAGTGAAATGTGATTTTTGTGGATATGAATTTAAATTATGTGATGGTAAAAGTTGTGAAGGATGTCCAATTAACTGTAATGTTATTCATTGCCCAAATTGTGGTTATGAAATACTTCCAGAATCAAAATCATATAAAGTATTAGAAGATTCACTTAAAAAAATTAGAAATTGTATATTCAATCGTAATAAAAATTAATTATATTAATAGTACTTGAGGGATTTTATGGTAGAAAATAAAGATATTGAAGATTTTATACGTAACCTTTGGGTTAAAGAAGTTGAACTTAAAGAAACATTTACAGAGGGTCAATTAGATAAAAAATATTTAACTGATTTATTTAAAAAAGGTTATATTAATATTGATAATAATCAAATCACTTTATCAGAGTCTGGTGAATATCTTGGACGGGAGTTAGTAAGAAAACATAGAATTGCTGAAACTGTTGTGTCTGATTTGTTCCTTGCAGATAAAGACGAAATGGAGGATTTAGCAGATCAAATTGAGCATGTAATGAGTCATGATGTTGAAGATAATATTATGAGGATACTTGGTTATCCAAAGTATTGTCCACATGGCCATGAGATACCTCCTCGTGATGGCGCATCAGAAAAAGATAAATATTTGGCTGTTCCACTTCTTGAATTAGATGTTGATGATTTGGCTACTGTATCATATATTAAAACTGCCGATGCCCGTAAACTTCAAAAAATTATGAATTTAGGTCTTCTTCCAGGTTCTAAAATTCAATTGATTCAAAAGTTCCCAATATTTGTATTTCAGTTAGGAAACACACAGCTTGCTGTAGATAAAGAAATTGCAAATGAAATATTTGTAGTTAGGGATAATGTGGATAATAGTTAATTTTTTTAATTTTTTATATTTTTAATACATATTTTTTACTTTTTATTCAATGTTTTTTTTAGTATTAAATGTCTATTTTTTATTTGATGTTTTATCTTTTATTAAGATGTTATGTTTTTTTTTATAATTAGGTAAGTATATCTTATTTTATTTACAAACCTAATAAGTAATTATATTATTAAATTCTTACAGGTGATTGAATGTTTAAAGTAATTCCAGTTTTAGATTTAATGAATAATGAAGCAGTAAGTGGTAAAAGCGGTAATAGATCAACATACACACCATTAAATACTGTTTATGCACCAAATTCTGATCCTGTACAAATTGCTAATGGTCTTAAATTAAATGGTGCTAACGAAATTTATATTGCGGATTTAGATTTGATTGAAAAACAGGGACATAATTTATATAAAATTAAAGAGGTTAACACTATTTTACCAGTGATGTTAGATAGTGGTATTAAAGATTTTGATTCATTTAAATTCTATTTGGACTTTGCATATAAATTGATTGTTGCAACTGAAACTATTGAATCTGTTGAAGAATTAGAAAAGATTTTTAATACATTTCCAAGGGAAAGAATTGTGGTAAGTGTCGATATTAAGGATGGAAAATTATATTCCAATAATCTTGATTTAACGCTTGAAGAATTTAAAGAGGTATTAAGAAGTATTAATCCTAATGAAATCATTTTATTGAATATTTCTGATGTTGGTACTGGCAATGGATATGATACTAAATTTTTAGATGAATTTGCAGAATTTAAAGATAAAATTATTATTGGTGGAGGAGTAAATCCTGAAGATATCTCAAAACTTGAAGATGAAGGTGTTAATAAGGCGTTAATTGGCACTGCTCTTCATAATGGTAAAATTTCTATTTTATAGTTGTTTTGGTTTTATATGGTTTTATCTTGTTAAAATTATATATTTTATTTTTAAATTTTTTATATTTCATAAAATATCAAGAATTTACTTTTATTTTAAAATAATATTTATATAGTTGTTATATTAAATATTATAATAATATGAATTTAAATATAATTATAAAATCTAAATTGTTTTTATAATTATAAATGTTAAGTGATAATATGGCATTTACAGGAACATTATTATTTTCACATATTTTACCAGTATTATTAGCATTTTTCGGAGTACTATTTTTAATTTCTGGTGAAATGGATAATAATAGGTATAAATTAGGTTTAGGAATATTTTTATTTGTATTTGCAGCTGTTAGTCCATTTATATTCTTACGTTTTATATTCTTATAATACTTTTTTTATTTTTATAAGAATTATAACAATAGTTTATTGATTAACACTGTAATATGAATAAATTGTATAAAAATGATTTAATTACTGTATAAAATATTGATTCATATTAAATTCTATTTATTTAGCTAAAAGCTATTTTAAAATTTTATATTCAATATTATTTATTCAATAAAAAATTTTTTTAAAGGAGAATTAAATAATGCAAAAAGGTACTGATGTATTAAAAGAAGGCTTCGCTAAAATGACAAAAGGTGGAGTTATTATGGATGTTGTTAATGCAGAACAAGCAGCTATTGCAGAAGATGCTGGTGCTGTTGCTGTTATGGCTTTAGAAAAAGTTCCTGCAGATATCCGTAAAGCTGGTGGGGTTGCTAGAATGGCTGATCCTGCAATTACTCAAGAAGTTGTAGATGCTGTTTCTATTCCAGTTATGGCTAAATGTCGTATTGGCCATATAGCTGAAGCTCAAATTCTTGAAACTTTAGGTGTAGACATGATTGATGAAAGTGAAGTACTTACACCTGCTGATGATGTTTATCATATCAATAAAAAAGAATTCACTATTCCATTTGTATGTGGTGCTAGAAACTTAGGTGAAGCATTAAGAAGAATTGATGAAGGTGCTGCAATGATCCGTACTAAAGGTGAACCAGGTACTGGTAATATTATTGAAGCTGTTCGTCATATGAGGAAAGTTATGGGTGAAATTAGAACTATCCAAGGTTTAGATGAAGAAGAAATCTGGAGATATGCTCGTGAAATTGAAGCACCTATTGATTTAGTACGTGAAACTGCTAAATTAGGTAAATTACCTGTAGTAAACTTTGCTGCTGGTGGTATTGCAACTCCTGCAGATGCTTCTTTAATGATGCAATTAGGTTCAGATGGAATCTTTGTAGGTTCTGGAATTTTCAAATCAAACAATCCACCTGCATTTGCACAAGCTATTGTTGAAGCTACTGCAAATTATGATAAACCTGATGTTTTAGCTGAAGTTTCTAAAAACTTAGGTGAAGCAATGAAAGGTTTAGATATGTCTGCTATTTCTGAAGAAGAAAGAATGCAAGATAGGGGAATTTAGATTTATTTCTAATTTTTAAAATTTTTTAAATATTAGATTTATTTCTAGGTAGAATGTTTAGTGTTTAGATTTTCTAAATTTTAATTTCTATTTAAATCCAAACATGGGATTTAAAAAATAGTTTTAGTTATTTTACTTAAATTCTTTAAGTATTTTAGCTATTTACTTTTTTTAGTACATTTTTTATATTTTAATAATATCCTTATTTTTATACATACTTTTTTTAGTGTTATTTTTAAAATACTTATATAATTTTTTGATAGTTAAATTAGGAGGTGAATTTATGACAAATTTATTAGTTTTAGGTCCAATTACAATAGATAAAAACATATACAATAAAGTAGAACAAACCTCAATTGGTGGAGCAGTTTATTATCAAGCATTTGTCTTTGAAAATTTAGGAATTAATTACACTATATTGACTACATTATCTTATGGGGATAAAGATTTACTTAATGAGTTTCCAGATAAATCAAAAATCATACCATTATACAGGAATCAAACATTATACTTTGAAAATGAATATTTAAATGATGAAAATAGACTTCAAAAATCTAATTTTATTGATAATACAATTACTGTTGGTGATTTAAAAGATAATAATATTAGTTTAAATGATTTTGATGGCGTTTTAATAAATCCTCTTATTTATAGTGATGTTGATATTGGGCTATTAAAGTATTTCAATAAAAATAATATTCCTATCTTCTTATCAATTCAAGGATTATTAAGAAAAGAAGATATAAATGGATATGTTGAATTTAACATCCCATCTAATTTAAGCGAATTTTTAAAGTATGCAAACCTATTATTTTTAGATGAATTTGAGGCAAATTTCATATATCCTGATTTGGATTTATTTAGAAAAATTAAAAAAATCACTAATCTTGGCCCAAATGAAATTATTATTACAGAAAATAGCAAAGGATCTTTAATATATAGCAGGTTTGAGAAAAAAATTCATGATATTGATGCATTTAAACCTGAGGAAATACTTTCACCAACTGGTGCTGGTGATACTTATATGGCTGCATATATTGCTAAAAGATTAAATAAGGGAAGTATATATGAAAGTGCTGAGTTTGCTACTGTTTTAACTACTGTTAAACTTGAAAATAAAGGTCCGTTTAATAGGCCTATAGTTTATGTACTTGGTAGATTACTTGATTTCTGTGGATTTTAAGTTTATTATATTCGTTGTGTATTTTTTTATTCTATTTTTACTTTTTATTTTTAAAATTAAGTTTTGATTATTATTAATTTTTCTGTTTTTTATTAATTTTCATAAACCAAAAACATTACAAATAAATAAGAGGCAAAATAGAAGACTACTTCAAAGTACTTAAAATTCACTGGAAATGAGAAAGATACACAAGTTCACACCAGAATCATTAGAAAAGACCCTATGTCTATATGTATTATTGGGAACACTACTAATACTAAACACTAACACCACAAAAACAGACCTACAAAAACTTCCCCAAATGTAAAAAATTCCAAGCCCCTATAATATTTTTCACATGTCTATTTATTCAATTGTATTATTAAAAACAAGTTTTAAATATGTACATACGTTCATAAAAAGTATTTTTATATATAATTTACTAATATATCAATATGGAACATCAATGTACTACTGAAAAATCAAAAGAATATCATACTGAAGCAAAAACTCATATTCTAATTACTTTCTTTTTAAGTCTGATTTTTAATATAATTGTTATATTTGGTGGAATCTACACCAATAGTGTAGCAATTGTTTCTGATGCTATACATGATTTAAGTGATACATTTTGTCTTCTAGTGTCTTGGATTCTTGAAAAATATTCTCTTAAAAAGAAAAATAATAGGTATACTTATGGATATCAAAGGTTATCTGTACTTGGTGCAATAATAACTTCTTGTGCTGTAATTTTTGCATCTATACTTGTTGTTTATGAATCAATAACACGTTTATTTAGTGTAGTTACACCTGATGCAAAAGGGATGTTTGTATTTGCTATTTTTGGAATTATATTCAAAGGATACTCTGTATATCAAGTATATAAAGGACAGACATATAATGAAAAAGCAATTAGTTATCATATGTTTGGTGATGTTTTAAGGTGGGTAGCTATTTTAATATTAAGTGTTCTTTTAATGTTTTGGAATGTGGCTATTTTAGATCCTATAATTTCACTTCTTATTGCTATATGGTTAATTTATGCGTTAGGTAAAACCTTATTAGATAGTTTCAGAGTTTTACTTCAGAAAGTTCCAAGCAAATATAATTTTGATGATTTAAAAGAGGAGATATCTTCAATTGATAATGTTGAAGAAGTTGTTGACTTACATCTTTGGAGTTTAGATGGGATAGATCAAATTATTACTGCTAAAATTAAGGTAAGCACTAAAAATTGTAATGAGTTAGCAGATATTCGTCATAGAATTAATCACATTGCAGAAAAAGTAAATGCTTCTGAGAGTACTGTGGAGTTTATTTTTTATTGATGTTTTTAGTGTATGCTTCTGAGAGTACTCTAAAATTTATTTTTTAAATTTAACTATATTTTATTTATAAATTAAGATTATATTTTTTTCTTGATTTATGAAATCTTTTTTTTTAATTTTATTATTATTTATTTAACAGAATAATGATTTTTTAAAATATTCTATAATTTTTTCAGTTAGATATATAATATAATGTTTATATAATAATAGTATAAATTTAATTTTTATTTTTTTTAAAATTGTGGTGTAAATATGAATAGAACTCATGCAAATATTTTAGTATTAGTTATAATTGCATTGATTGCTTTTGGAGTAGCAGGTATTTGTGCTTCTTTTACAGGTTCATATGTTAATCCTTATTTACCAAAAATGGAGCATAAACAGGATAAATTAAATGTTATATCTGATGGTAATTTTACACCAGAACCAATAAAAACAGTTAAAGAAGTTAAAAATACTCCTAAGATTGAAGTAAATAAAACTGTAAATAATACGACTAATGTTAAAAACGAATCAACGGATAAAAATAATTCTACAGGAGATAATCATAATACTAATAATAATATTAATCACAATAATCATAGTGCTGCAGGTAGTCCTCATTCAGATGATGGTTATTGATTATCTTTTTTATTATTTTTATAAACATTTTCAGGTTTTATTTATTTTTTCTATATTTTATTTTTTTATAATAATTTTAATGTGATATTATGTTTAAAATTATGGTAACACCTTTATTTGGAGATACTGATGCGTTAAGACATGTTAATAATAATGTTCTTGGAAGATGGTTTGAGTTAGCACGTAATGATATTTTTAGATTGTTTGTTCCAGATCTTAGTACTAGTTATGATGACTGGAATCTTATTATGGTTAAAACAGAATATGAATTTTTATCTCAAATATTTTATGGTCATGATGTTGAAATAAGAACTTATGTCTCAAGAATTGGTCATAGCTCATTTACAACTTATCATGAAGCATGGCAAAATGGAATATTATGTGCTAAAGGTAGGGCTACTATGGTTCATTTTGATTTTAATGCCCAAAAATCAGTAGATATTCCTGATGACATAAGGAAAAAATTAGAAGAACATTTTTATAATGAAGAAAAAGAGAGTATTTAATTTTTTATTAAATTTTTCTTTATTTTGTCAGATGTCTTAAAATTTATATTATTTAAAAAATTTAACTTAATTGTATTAATTAAATTTAAATCAAGTTTTAGTTAATCTTAAAATACTATGTGATTTTAATAGATTATATTTTTTATCTTATTTTTTTATATATTTAAAAAATTTTTTTATTTTTTAAAATTTTTTCGAAATATTTATATACTTCGTTTTAACAATTGTAATATATCGGAATATGGTTTCCGTTTTCCGATGAAAATTTTTTGGTCGAAAATTTTTTATAGAATATTAAGAGTTTAGGCTCTATATTTAGACTTTGTTTAAAAAAAGTTTTTTTTCGTTTTTAAAACATTTTTTAAATTCCCTTTGTTTCTAGTTTATTTATAGGGCCTAAACTCTTCATTTTAATAATAAATTATTAAGGTTTAAATTGAATATAAAAGTTTTTCTTAAAAAGTTTTAAATATTTCTAAATTCCCTTTGTTTTTTATTTATATTCAAATTTAAATCTTAATAATGAATATTTGTTATTTTAAAAGAATAATTTTATCTTTTTTTTATTGTTTGATTCTTTTGTTTTAATTAATTTTGTCTATGATGATTTGTTTGGAATGTGCTATGTTTTTTTTAGGTAATTTTTAT
>JBJFGN010000115.1:81365-85696 GCA_051892775.1 Methanobrevibacter sp.
TTTGATGATTTGTTTGTAATGGGTTAGGTTTTTTAGGTAATTCTTAAGTGGATTCTATTTGATTAAAATCAAGTTAATTTTTTTAAATAGAATTTAAAATATATAAAAAAACTTATTTAATATGAATAATCAAGCACTAATATTATTTTCAGGATACGCAATGCCTATGATGTTATTTACATTTGTCCAAGTTTTAATACCCTCAGTTTTATAAATTTCACCATTAATATTTTCATAACTTATTTTTTTATTATCACTAGTTAAGTAAACCTCTTGTCCTTTAATATCGCTAACTCTTTTAATGATAGTTCCATATTCAGGAGTTTCTGCAACTACACATTCTCCTTTATGGATGTTTTTTGTTTTATTTACTATAACATATTCTCCGTTGTAAAAAGTCGGTTCCATTGATGTTCCAGAAACTTTACAAAGTATTGACAATGTATTATCTCCAAATGCTGAATGGAAATTTACTTTAATATTTTTATATCCATATTTTTTAGCAATATTCGTTATATTATTCCTAATAGTGCTTTTAGTACTATTCTCATTTGTTAATTCTTTTTTACAATAATTACTTATTTCATTATTCATTTCATTGTTATTGTGAATTATAGGAAGTCCTAATATTTCTATACTTCCACCATCTTCATGTGAATCTATATTGATTTGACATGTGTTAGCTATACTAAGCAATCCCACTATTAAAATGACTATTATTGCGCTAAAAAGAATATTCTTTTTATTCATCTCATTCACTTAAAATATTATTTTTAATCAGCATCTGGATTTGGTAAATCCTCATCACTAATTATATTTGTGTTTAATAGCATTTTCATAGTTTCAATATCTAATTGTCCTGGAGCAGTAACATCACTTCCTGCTGCAAATGTTATTGGTGAGTTAAATTTAGATGCCATGACTCTTGTATATGATCCAAGTTCACCCATAGATATTGCAATTGTGTTATCACAGCTTGATAATATTGCAAGAACTACTAAGGTATCCTCCAAGTTTTGTGGCATAACAGCAACTTTTGCAATGTCCCCAACTTGTTTTTCTTTTTTAACTATGTACATTAAGTCACTTAATTCAGGTGTTTTTTTAAAGTCATGATATGAAATTATAGTTTTAACTCCAGTATCTTTAATCTTTTCAATGTATTCATCATTTGTTTGAAGTTCAATATCAATATATTCAACATAAGGAGCAACTGCTAGAAGTAAATTTACTCTTTCCTCTTCACTTCCTTTAAAATTTCCACCTTCAGAATCAATTCTATTAGTTGCAATTGTTGGAAAATTAATTGTTTTTATAATATCTATAAGGGTTTCAGAATCAGGATTATCCATTGCATCGATTCTAAATTCTAGGATATCTGCTCCTTTTTTAATACAATCTTTTGCCACTTCTATTACACTATCTTTATCTTTTTGAGCAATTGGGATTGCTATTTTTGTTTGTGAATACATTGAATCATCTTAAATATTTATTAGATTTAAAATATATTTAACTTTGTTAAAAAGAGTATTTTAAAATTTAATCTTATCATAATTATTTATTTTTAAATTAGGAATATATTATATCTTAAATTTATTCAACAAAGTTTATATCATTGTATTTATTAAAATTTATTGATTTAAATTTTTAAAACTTTTATTTATATTTAGTATTTTTAAAATCATTTAAACTAAAATAACTTCTTTATACTATTTTAAATCATTTAATTAATAATATATTGATTTTATTTAATTATAAATTTTCTTATATTGAATATATTCTTTAATTGTTAATTTCATAGCTTCTGTATTTTTTTCTTTATTGAGTGGATTTTACTTTGTAGTTTTCTTGGTTTTTATAATTTTCTTATATATTTTAATTTTAAAATCTTTTATAAAATAATAAATATTATAAATTTTAGAAATATAATCTAATTATTATATTAAATTTATTTAAATAAGTATAAAGTTATTTTTTATATAATAACTTTAATTCTAAATAATCTATTAAAGGTTGTTTGTATTTAAATTTCATATATTATTATAAAATTTGTGGGGCGTAAAATGAAACTTACAACAATTGGTGCAGATATATCTTCTAATGATGTTTCCTGTAGTCAGTCTTTAGTAAACAATATTGAAAAAGATATTCATAAACTTGTAGATTTAGGTGCATATAAGGCGGCACTTACTAATGTTACAGGTGATGATATAGTAATTGCAGCATATGTTGAGGATGATTTGCTTGAGAAGATTAATCAGGGAATTATTAGTATTATGAGGGATAATGCTGAAAATTCAGGTGATTTAGATGGAATATCTAAAGATAAAAATCACGCTGGAGAAGGTGTTTCATATTCTCAAGTTGATATTCAAGATAACATTTATCCGGATAGTGTTATATTACACTTTGATACTTATGGTGGGGAAGAATTTGTAGAAGATGTTGCTAATTCTGCAATTGATGCTGCTAGAGGTCTTAAAGATGTTAATGATGTGTGTGATTATATTGGAGGAAAGGTACGTGAAATTCCTGGTGTAGGTTATGTTTCTAATGAAACTGATGATCCTGTAATCTGTGCATCTATTAATGGTATGGAGTCAGTAGGTACTGTAGCATTTACAATGATTGGTGCAGCTTTAGGTTGTAAAAACACTTATCTTGTAAAAAAAGGCAGCTCCTGTAATGTAATTCCTGGAAGTGTTCTTGTTAGTGCTACTGCATTTATGAATGGGAATGCTTTAGATTTGGCTGTACCTTTTGAAAATAAAACTAGAATTTTAAGGTGATTAATTTTTTTAGAGTTTATTCTAAAACTTAAAATAAAATTGTCTTTGAAGTTTAATTATTAAATAATATCTATTTAAATATTTATTTGATTTTTGGTTTGTTGTTTGGGATTTGATTTTAGATATTGTTTATTTAAATGTTTATTTATTTTTTGGTTTGTTGTTTGGGATTTGATTTTAGATATTGTTTATTTAAATGTTTATTTATTTTTTGGTTTGTTGTTTGGGATTTGATTTTAGATATTCATTTGATTTTTAGTTTATTTTTCTTTAAAAAATTAAAATTTCAAATAAAATAACTTTTTAAAGTCTTATATTTTTTTATAATTAAATCTAAATTTAATTTTTGATTAATTTCATTTTTTGTTTTTATGTTTAGTTTTTTTTATTTAAGTACTAATAATGTTTATTTTTTAATTTAATGATTTTTTAGAAAATTTTATATGAAAAATGGTTAAATATTATAAATAGTAAGTATAAATATAATATTATTTTATGATTATTTTTGATAATGATTTTTAATAAAAAACTAATTTTTATGTGATATTATGATTTTATTAGATAATGATACTAAATGTTTAGTTCAAGGTATAACAGGTAAACAAGGTTCTTTTCATACAAAACAAATGTTAGAATATAATACAAATATTGTTGCAGGTGTAACTCCAGGTAAAGGTGGACAGGATTTTTCAGGAGTACCTATCTTTAATTCTATTGAAGAGGCTAAGGAAAACGAAGATATTAATTCATCAATTATTTTTGTACCAGCACCATTTGCAAAAGATGCTGCTTTTGAATCTATTAAAAATCTTGATTTAGTTGTAATTATTACAGAACATATCCCTGTACATGACAGTATGGAAATTATGGAATATGCGAAAAGGAATAATACAACTGTTATTGGTCCAAACACTCCAGGTATTATTACTCCAGGTGTTGGTAAATTGGGTATTATGCCTACTCATATCTTTTCTGAAGGAAATGTTGGTATTATGTCCCGTAGTGGAACTTTGACTTATGAAATTGCAAGTCAATTAACTAACGCAGGAATTGGTCAAAGTACTTGTTTAGGTATTGGTGGAGATCCTGTTATTGGTACTGATTATATTGAAATTCTTAAAAAATTTGAAGAAGATGATGATACTGATGCTATTGTTTTAATTGGTGAAATTGGTGGTAGTGCTGAAGAAAGGGCTGCTGATTTTATTAAAGATAACATCTCAAAACCAGTTGTTTCATATATTGCAGGTAGAACAGCACCTAAAGGTAAAAGAATGGGTCATGCTGGAGCTATTATTGATGGTGAAATGGGTACCGCTAAAACTAAAACTGCTAAATTTGAAGAATGCGGTGTTCATGTAGCTATTAAACCATCACAAATTGTTGATTTACTACATGATGCAGGTATCTAATTTTCCATGAAAATTTTTTAATTTTCATTAAAATTTTATATTTAAATGTTTTTATATGATATTCTAATAAGTTATTATGATTATATTTATTGTATATTTACTAAATTAATCTAAAGAAATTATTGGGATT
>JBJFGN010000115.1:85796-88541 GCA_051892775.1 Methanobrevibacter sp.
AAAGAAATTATTGGGATTCTATTTTTTTGTAGTGGGTTGTAATTATGGATAAAACAGAAATTATTGATAAACTAGTTAATGGTGAATTAAAGCTTTACCAAATTGAAAGTTTAGCTGATTCTATTGATGAAGCTATTAGTATTAGACGTGAATTTATTGAAAAGTATGCTAATACTAGTCTTGAGAACATGTCCAATTATACTCTTGACATGGATAATGTATTTAAAAAAAATATTGAAAACCCTATTGGTGCAATTCAAATTCCTGTTGGGGTTGCTGGCCCTCTGTTAATTAATGGCGATGAATCTAGTGGGGAGTTTTATGTACCTCTTGCGACTTCTGAAGGTGCATTGGTAGCATCTATTAATAGGGGTTGTTCTGCAATTAAAGCTTCTGGTGGAGTTAATGCACATGTTATTCATGATCAAATGACAAGGGCACCAGTTATTAAAACAAAATCTTCAACTGAAGCATTAAAAGTTAAAGCATGGTTTGAAGATAATTTTGCAGAACTTAAAGAAATTGCAGAGTCCACTACTTCTCATGGTAAGCTTTTAAAAATAAATCCTATTTTTGTTGCAGGTTCATATGTATATCCTAGATTCGTATATTCTACTGGGGATAGTATGGGTATGAATATGGTAACTATTGCAACTGAGAAGATTCTTGATAAGATGTCTGAGGAAACAAATGCTATACATATTGCATTAAGTGGTAATGTGTGTGTTGATAAAAAACCTGCTGCAATTAATGTTATTGAGGGAAGAGGAAAATCTTTAGTTGCAGATATTATTGTACCTGAGGAAGTTGTTGAGAAAAAACTTAAAACAACTGCCGATGCAATAGTTGAAGTTAACACGGCTAAAAATCTTATTGGTTCTGCTACTGCAGGTAGTATGGCTTATAATGCTCATTATGCCAATATGGTTGCAGCAATATTTTTGGCAACTGGTCAGGATGCTGCTCATGTTAGTGAAGGATCTTTAGGTATTACTACTGCAGAAAATAGAAATGGGGATTTGTATTTCTCTGTTAATATGCCTGATGTACCTATTGCTACTGTAGGTGGTGGAACATCTCTTGCAACAGCAAGTGAGGGTCTTAATATTTTAGGTGTTAAAGGTAATGGTGGAGCCCGTAAATTTGGTGAGATTATTATTTCCACTGTTTTAGCAGGGGAACTGTCTCTTATGGGCGCTTTAGCTGCAGGCCACCTTGCAAGAGCTCATCAACAATTAGCTAGAGGATAGTTTCTCTGGTTATACTTTTTTTATTTTATTATTTTTTGCTTCTTTTATTATAGTTTAAAGTTTATTTCAGATGATTTAAAATGTTTTTTGATGAAGAAGAAAGCATTGAGGATGTTAAAGATTTAATTAAAGATATTGGATTTGACAATAAAATATCAGATACTGTTAAAAATGACAATATAATATATAATTATGATGATGAGAAATCATTTGTATCTGAAGAGTATATCTACAATGGCTATTTTAGTTTTAGATTTAATTTAATTCATAAAGGTTTAAGTTTAAATGAAATGATTAATGAGTTGGAGAAAAATAATTCCTATAATATTTACTTTACTGCTTCTAGTTCTATTTTTCCTCATGATATCAAATATTGCATTAATCTTAAAGAGTATAAAGGCGAAGTATTTGAATTAGTGGATTTACATAAATATTTTGGAAGTTTTGTCCTTGATTTTTTAATTAATTTTGAAGATTACTATTATATTCCAAATACCATTTTAAGCAAATTTTACAATGATTATTTAAAAAACTTTGAATTTTATTATGAAAATTTAGATGAAGATATGGATAATTATTCCATAGGAGACATTATAGAAAAAGATGATGGTTTTATAGATATTGCTGATAATAATAAGTTGGAATCTAGTAGATTTTTAATTTTATCTGATTCTAAAGTTCAAGGCAATTACTTCAAAGTTCTTGATATTTTTTCATATGATTATTATTCCCAGGTAGTACTTTTAAATTTACCTCACAATTTAGAATGCTTCTTTAAAGATGATAATATGGAAAGTTATGAGGATTTTGTAAAATCACTAAGAAAACTCTTTGTTGAATCTTTTAATTAGTTATTTTGATTTCTATTTTAATTAGCTTACATGATTTTTTAACATGTCTTTAAATCATTAGTTTTATATTTAATAAGATATAATATAACCATAGTTATAACATTATTTTTTCTACTCCTTTTTAAAATATTATCAAAACATTTATATATGTTCACATGAATATATGTTCATATGTTTAGTGAAGTTTGTGAAATTAAAAGTTTAGACTGATGTTTTAGAAAAAGTTTCAGATGAAATGGAAATAGGGGTTTTATGAAAAAGTCTCAAGTCTATTTAAATTACCTGGAGACTACAACCGAATTAGAATTTTATCAGCTTTACATTCTAGTGAGGTGTGTGTATGTGGGTTATCAATTTTGCTAGATATGAGTCAATCAGGTATATCACATCAACTAAGAATTCTAAGGCAAAGAAATATTGTAAAATACAGAAGAGAAAATAAAAAAGTATTTTATTCTTTAAACAATTCACAAATTTATGATTTAATTAAGAAAGGTGAATCCATATGAGTCTTCATGAATTAAATGATGATTCTTCTATTAATAAACATCATCAACACAATATTGAACATAATCATGATTCTCATGATGATTGTTGTTCTGTAGATGGGCATGATCATGATTCTCATGATGATTGTTGTTCTG
>JBJFGN010000115.1:88641-92374 GCA_051892775.1 Methanobrevibacter sp.
ATGATTCTCATGATGATTGTTGTTCTGATGAACGTCATCACAATCATAGTCATTCTGGAGGATGTGCTTGTTGCAGTGATGAAGGAATTCTTTCAGATATTGGTGAAGAGAAGAATGAATCAAAAAGACCTTATTATACTATAGCATTTGGTATTATATTATTTATTATTGCATACTTTATTGGCGAGATGAATTTTAATTATGGTTTAATTACATCAAACCATTTGTCAATTGCTTTATATGTACTACTTGTAATTGTAGTAGGTTTTGATACTATAAAAGAGGGTATTGAAGGTATATTTAATTTACAAGTAAAAATTGAATTTCTCATGACCATTGCGGTTATTGGTGCATTTGCACTTAATAGTTGTGCCGAAGGTGCTTTGTTAATATTATTATACTATATTTCAGAGTTCCTTGAGGATTTATCAATTGATAAATCTAAAAAATCAATTAGTAATCTTGTAAAATTAAGTCCAGATACAGCCACTGTCTTAAAAAATGGTAAAGAAGAAGAGATTGAAGTAAATAAATTAAATATTGGGGATGTTGTAGTAGTAAAACCCGGAGACAAAATACCAATTGATGGTATTATTAAAAAAGGTAGTACTTCAGTAAATCAGGCTTCAATTACTGGTGAAAGTTTAGCAGTATCTAAAAATATTGGTGATGAAGTTTTTTCATCAACAATAAATGAGGAAGGATATATTGAAGTTGAAGTAAGTAAAACTGCAGATAACACAGTATTTGCAAAAATAGTAGAACTAATTAAAGATTCAGAAGAAAAAAAGGCACATATTGACATATTTGTAGACAAATTCGCAAAATATTATACTCCTACTGTAGTAGTACTTGCAATTCTTGTTGCATTTATACCAACATTAGTTTTTGCTCAACCATTTAATACATGGGTTTATAGGGCATTATGTTTACTTGTAATTTCATGTCCTTGTGCAGTTGCAATATCTACACCAGTATCTATGGTTTCAGCAATCACTGCAGGAACAAACAATGGAATTATTATCAAAGGTGGTGAATATGTAGAAGAATTATCAAATATTAAAGCAATAATGTTTGATAAAACAGGTACCTTAACAGAGGGTAAACTTAAAATAGACAATATTGTTCCAACTGATGGTAAAAATAGGGAAGATATATTAAGAATAGCCTGCTCTGTTGAGGCAAAATCTAGTCATCCAATTGCTAAAACATTTATGGAATGTGCAAGTCAGAATAAATATGATTTATATGATGTTGATAACTTTAAAAACATTCCAGGTAAAGGGTTAACTGGACTAATCAATAATGAATCTTATTATGTAGGAAATAGGGAATTATTCAATTATAATGAGGATTTAAAATCAGATATCAATGGACTTAAACCTGAGGAAGGAAAAACTTTAATTATCATAGGTAATTCTAAAGAGATTCTTGGGTATATAACTTTAAATGATAAAATTAGGGATGATGCTCCAAGCACACTTAGGTATTTAAATGAGAACAATATTGAAACTATGATGATAACTGGGGATAATGAAAAAACTGCAAAAACAGTATCTGAAGAGATTGGGATTAATAAATACTATGCAAATCTCTTACCTGATGATAAAGTAAATATTGTACGTGATGTTGCAAGTAAATATAAAGATATTGCTATGGTTGGGGATGGTGTTAATGATGCACCTTCACTTGCTATGAGTAATGTTGGTATTGCAATGGGTATGGGATCTGATGTTGCTATTGAAACTGGGGATATTGTATTATTAAATGATAATATCTCTAAATTGTCTTATATTGTTGGTCTTTCTAAAAAAACAATGAATGTTGTTAAAACAAATATTAGTGTTGCAGTTGCAGTTAAAGCAGTTCTTGCAGTAATCGCCATATTTGGTTTTATTGCATTATGGGAAGCAATCACCATTGGTGATGTTGGATTAACCTTAGTTGTTGTTGCTAATGCTTTAAGACTTGCAAATTATTAGATGCTTTTTTATTTTTTTTCTTTTTTAAATATTTTTTAATATTGTTTTTTTATTCTTGTTCTTAGCTATTTTTGTTTTCTTATTATTCTTTTTAACTATTTTTTAATATTTTTTAACTGGATAAATTCATGACTTCAAGTATTTTAAAAATTTAGCGTTATTTTTTCTTAAATTTTCTGATTTAATACGTTTTTAGATTCTTATTTAATTGTAGTATTCCATTAAATCGTCTGATTCTGGAGTGTTTTTAAACTCTTCAATAAAATCATTTAAATCTTTAAAGAATTCTATCTTTCTTTTATTTAAATCTTTAATTTTTGAATAATCCTTTTTTAGGGTCAATATTACTTTTAAATCATCGGTTTCTAATTCTATTTCTGGATATTTGATTTCATCTATTAAATTATCTGATCTATAATTATTATTTAAAGTTTCATAGATTTCATTTAGTTCATTAATTATCTCTTTACTTTCATCTAAATTATTATAAATTTCTTTAAATTCATTAATTATATCCTCATCAAACCCTATTTTGTTTTCCGGATATTCCCTATCATCAAACTCTTCTAAATTACTGTTTATATTTTGATCTTTATCATCTGATTCTAATTTACTTTCATAAAATTCTTCAAATTCTTTAATAAGTCTCTTATCAAATTCTTCGTCACTTTCTCTAATTGCATTTTCTAGATCTTTACTATTTTTAATATTTTTTTCTATTTCATTTGTATTATGTGACTTTTTGCTTGTTTTGATGTTTTTTGCTTGTTTCTTATTTGTATTGTTTGGCTTTTTATTTTCATAAAATTCCTCAAATTCTTTAATAAGTTTCTTATCAAATTCATCGTCTTTATTATTATCCATTTTAACCACTTAATCATCAAGACTTATTTCATAAACCCTTTCCACATTATCTTTATGTACTTTAAATGCTTGTTCTTCAGTAATTATTCCATTATCAATAAAGCTCAGTACTCTTCTTGGCACTGTTTTACATCCAAGCACTGCTCCAGGACGTCTATTGTCATCCATGAAATCGGTTTCCATAAAGAATCTGCTGCTCTCTTTAAATGCCTTTTTAATATTGGTTTTACTACTCATTACAGAGGGCATAATTCCATGATTCTCTTCTTTTTTAACATCTGCTCCTGCGAAATGTTTTATAAGTTTATCCTTATTAAAAGATGATTCATCTGCCATCTGGGCAAGTTCCTTATATTGTGCTTCTTTAAAACTTTCTGCGTGAATCATTACAGGGCAGTTGAGATCTTTTCCCAAATTAAGACAGTATTTGATTATTTTATTATGATAATCCATTTCTTTATTATCTTCAATGGGATAATGGGGCCTTCCAATTTCACCAATTGCTATGGCCTTTTGATTTTTAATTAATTCCCCACCATAGTTTAATCCATCTTTTACAATATTAAATGCTTCTTCATATGTTTTTCCTTTTTCAATAAGTTTTCTATATTCCATAGGGTGTATTCCAACTATTGGAAATGCTTTTACATTTGTATTATTTTTAATTTCATCACAATATCCAATACATAAATCCATTGATTTTTTAAAATTTTCAGGTTCACCAAAAGTCCATGCAGGTTTATTTGGTATCATCATCACTCTACCTCCTGCATTATAAAATTGTTTAGCAATTGCTATAGGGCCTTGTCCATTAAATTGATCAATATGAATATGATTATCAGTTATTGGTATGTCATGTATATTTTCCATTGTTTTTTCTCCATTAT
>JBJFGN010000115.1:92474-93557 GCA_051892775.1 Methanobrevibacter sp.
TTTTTTTAAAATTAGTGGTGTTATTTTTGTGGTAGTGGTTTTAAATAGGTTTTAAAATTACTCTGATACTATTTTGTGAAATCAGTTCTAAGTAAATTTAAATTTAAAAAAATAATAAAAAAAGAGTTTAATAATTGTGTTTATCTTTTTTAACACATAATTTTGGATTTATATTTAAATCAGTAACTGGTTTTGTGTTATCTTTTTTATTTTTCTCATCATAGTAACCTATTTTTTCAAGAACACTTCTTACATCCACTTTAGTTTGATAACATCCGGTTGTAGAAAGCAATACTCCTTGTGGTGCATAGTCACTAAGATGCATCATTGTAAGATTTAAATCTTCATAACATGCAACTCCTACTACAGAGTCAAAATCATTGTTTTTAATGATTTTTTTAACAAAACTGCTTCCCGGTACAATAAATACTTTATATCCAATGCTTTCTGCTTTTGATTTAATAATACCTACAGAACATTTACCACATTCATCACATACAAGACCTGTTTCATCTAATCTTGCTTTACAATCTGCACTCCTTAAGCAGTGTGGCAATACAAGTATCTTTTTAGAGTTTTCAGTTTTATTAAATTTATTTTTATTGACATGGTTCCTTACAGCTACACTCATTTGATCTATCATGTTTTCATCAAAACCTAAGAGTTTAGATAGATGTTTAAGTGGTGAGTAAAATAAATCTGTTACTGCAAGTATGAATTTTGGAAATATTAATCTGTCTCTATTTAAGAATATATGGCTTAATATAATTACAGTTAACAGGACTATTATTACTCCAATAATTAACACTGTAAAGCTTTGTCCAATAAATTGAAATAAATGATTTAACATTTTACACCTTTTCGTTTAAAATATTTCTTTATTTTGACTTGTTGAAGATTTGTTTTATTTAGGGATTCATTTTCTAAACTTATTTTTTTTAATGAAAAGTTTAGGATTTCAACAAATCTATTTTTATAAAATATCTCATTTAATATAATTAGTTATTTATGTTTCTTATATATTAAAAATATAGTTATAAAATAATTATTTCCATAGTATTTATATGTTTCTTATAGAATTTT
>JBJFGN010000116.1:0-1786 GCA_051892775.1 Methanobrevibacter sp.
AAGGGGCTGTCGGGAAATTAAATAATTAATTTCTGACAGTCTTTTTTCTGTTCTTTAAAGTCAAAAAATCCCGAAAACATTATGTTTTAGGGATAATTATGTGATACAATAATCTTGTCTAAGGATGTGTATCACATGAACTATTTTACTACAAAAAGTTCTATTTTCATAGTACCCTCAACCAAATGTAATGAGGAATTTGAAAAAATAGATAAATTTTTAAGGATTTTGGAAAAATCTGGTGTTGGAGAATTAATAAATAAACTCAATCTTTCTAACAAATTACATTCTGTGGGAAGAAAAGGCTACAATCCATTTAATATGTTTGCAATGATAGTTTATTGTTTTTCAAAATTCAAAAGTACTTTAAGAGAAATAGAACAATTATGTACATTTGATTTAAGAGTAATTTATATAATGGAACAAGAAACACCTGATCATTCTATTATAGGTGATTTTATAAATTGTTATATTGTTCCATATCAATATGAAATATTTACAATGATAACTAAAACAATTATAGAAGAACTGTCTTTAGATATATCTGATCAATATTTAGACGGAACGAAAATAGAAGCTAATGCAAATAAATATAAGTTTGTTTGGAAACCAACAACGTATCATAAAAAGTTAGATATCAAAGTTAAAAGTTATTTGCTTGAATTAGGATATGAAGAATACTCAAATAAAAAAGATATTATAAAAGCATATGAATTAAATTTAATAATTAAGGATTATGCATTAAATAATGATATAGATGTTAATAATATTCCAGCAGGAAGAAGTACAAAAAAAACTAACGAACAAAAGAATTATAAATTAGGTTATGAGTATATGTTAAAATTATTAGAATATGAAGAAAAAGAAGAAATATGTGGAGAAAATAGAAACTCATATTATAAAACTGATAAAGATGCAACAGCAATGGTATTAAAAGAAGATTATTATTCTAAATCAAGTCATGACTTTCATGCTGCATATAATATTCAAGCTCTTGTATCTAGTGGTTTAATTACAATGTATGGTGTATATCAGGATAGATCAGATTATTATACATTGACACCTATGTTAGATTCATACTATCAATACTATCAAAAATATCCAAAAAATATTTGCGCAGATTCAGGTTATGGAATATATGCTAATTATAAATATATCAAGCAACATAAAATTGGAAATTATGTTAAATTTCAATCTTGGAATGGTGAAACAAGTGGCAAAAATCCTCAATTATTTTATACGTTTGACGATGGAATAATGTGTCTTAATACGAATATTGCAGAAGAAATTAAATTTGAAAATACTCATCAACGAAATAAAGATGGTAAGTTATATAAGTTTACTGGTTGCAACTCTTGCGATTATTCATATAAGTGTAAGTCAAAGTTAAAAGAAGAAAATAAAGATAATGATTATAGAATAGTTGAATTAATATTAGATTATGAACTTTTAAAAGATCAAGCTAGAGATAATTTGCTAAGTCCAAAAGGTATTGAAATCAGAGTTAACCGTAGTATCCAAATAGAAGGTACATTTGGACAAATTAAAAACAATATGGATTATATAAGGATAAGAAGGAGAGGAATAGAAAAAGTTTCTTGTGAGATAATGCTTATGTGTTTAGGAAGAAATATAAGAAAATATTTTACAGCTTTAGATGGTAATCCAATTAAAAGTAATTTTTGGAATACTCCTCAAAATTTAAAACCAGAAAAATTGCCTTTTCCAAAACAAAAAAGAAAAAAGACTGTCAGAAATTAATTATTTAATTTCCCGACAGCCCCTT
>JBJFGN010000117.1:0-3233 GCA_051892775.1 Methanobrevibacter sp.
AATTAATATATAATTTTAAATATTTAATAAAACTATGAACTAATTTAATATTATACAACTATCCTACCAATAATATACCAAATTATTAAAAAATAAAATAGTTAATTTTAATTAATTCCATATAGTCTTATATAAGATTTTTATATTTATAAATGTTATGTTATATTGAACTGAATTTAAAAACAAAAGGAAATTAGAAAAATAATTAATATTAAAATTAAAAAAATAAATGAATATAAAAAAGCTTATTTATAGAATAAAATAACTTAATAATACTAATATTAGAAAATAATGATTTAAGTAGAGTGAAATAAAAAAATAATAATAAATAAATGATATAATTAAAAACGAAATATAATACAAAATTTAAATTTTAAAAATTATTCAAATAAAAATCATATTCAAAAAAATGGAATAAACATTAAACAAACTAATAAAAAACAAAACAATAAAAAAATTAAAAACTATAATTAAATTTTAAAAAAGAAAGCCAATAAAAAACTAATTCCACAACTAAAATTTAAACCAATAAACATGATATATAATAATATATAATTAATAAAAAATACAAAACTTAAACTAATAATAACTTATTCTTATAAAAGTGATATAATGAAATTAATCGAATATAACGAAAATCAATTAAATGACATTATAAAAAGGTCAGAAGAGGATATTAATAAAATAATACCTACAGTTAACGACATATTAGAAGATATTAAAGAAAATAAAGATAAAGCTATTCTAAGATATACCGAAAAATTTGATGGTGTAAAACTAGAAAATATGAAAGTTTCAGAAGAAGAGATTAGAGAAGCATATGAAAATATTGATGATAACCTTATAAAAGCTCTTAAAAGTGCAGCAGACAATATTAAAAAATTCCATAAAGCAGAGATTCCGGAAGAATGGAAAATGGATATTAAAGACGGAATTACAGCAGGGCAAATAATTAGGCCATTAGAAACAGTTGGATGTTATATACCTGGTGGAAGAGCAGCATATCCATCAACAATATTAATGACAGTCATTCCTGCAAAAATAGCAGGGGTTAAAAAAATAGTATGTTGTACACCACCTGGAAAAGATGGAAAAGTAATGGATGCAATTCTTGTTGCAAGCGATATTGCAGGGGCAGATGAAATATATAAAGTAGGTGGAGCGCAAGCTATTGGTGCAATGGCATATGGTTCTGAAACAATACCTAAAGTAGATAAAATCGTAGGACCTGGAAACATCTTTGTTACAGGAGCTAAAAAATTAGTATATGGTGATGTAGACATCGAGTTCCCTGCAGGACCATCTGAACTTCTAGTACTTGCAGATGAAACAGACGATGCGGAATTTATTGCATATGACATTTTATCCCAAGCAGAACATGACCCTAATGCAGCATGTATCTTTGTAACACCTAATGAAAAATTAGCATATGAAGTTGAAAGGAAAATAAAAGAAATAACAGAAAAAGCGGTTCGTAAAGAAATTATCGAAGCATCACTTTCAAAAAGAGGAAAAATTGTTATTGTAAAAGACATTGATGAAGGAATATATGTAACCAATAAATATGCCCCAGAACATTTGATTATTGCAACTAAAGATGATGAATACACCTTAAGTAAAATCAACAACGCTGGTTCAATATTCTTAGGTAACTATGCACCTGTAGCATGTGGTGATTATGGTAGTGGAACAAACCACGTATTACCAACAGGAGCAGGAGCAAGAATGTACTCTGGACTCTCTACTGAAGACTTCTTGAAAAAACCTACAGTGCAGAAAATTACAAAGGATGGATTAAATACATTGAAAGAAACTATCCTACCTATTGCAGAATATGAAGGATTCTTTGCACATGCAGACTCAGTTAAAGTAAGATTTAAAGATTAAATCTTCACTTTAAAAAAAAATATATTAACTTTATAATACTAAAGTTACAATCTTAACTTAATTATTTATCTAAAGGTGATTTTAATGGACAAATCTGAAGAAATTCTCCAACATTTAGATGATATTAAAGAAGGAATTACAAAAACCAATAAGTTAAGTAGATCCCAATTAAAACTCGTAAATGAAATTACAAGATCTATTGAAGCGGAAGAAGAAAATGAATTTGAGAATGCAATATCAAATATTGATGAAGTTACAGATTTCGATAAAAAAATAGAGGATTATGAAAAAATTAAAGAAGATTTAGAAAAACTTAACCAACATGACCTTGAACAAGTTAAACTTCTTAATGAAATTAAAGGTCTTTTAATTAAAAACTTCATGTAAATGGCTATTTATATTAATAAATGTAATAAATACATTTATTAACTTTATTTTAAAAAAAAATGCTTAAATTATTAAACTCTTAAAAAGTAATTCTAATATAACTTAAAATTAACAAGTTTCAAGAAATACTACAACAACAAAAAAATTAAATTTACAAAAAAACCACTCATTTTTAAAAACAAAAATAATGATTTTAAATAAAAATAAAAAAATAGAATCAAATAATGTAACTGTTTAAAAAGACTTATTTTAAAGATAAATTATTACATAGACATATAAATCTAGCAAATATCTTTAAAAATAAATTATTTTATAGGTCTTATAAAATTAGTAAATATTTGACTTTCCACTTCTGGAGTTTCCTCATGACTTAATGCCCTTAACATCCATGCCATATTTTTTGCCAATGTTCTCATGATTTGAACTCCCTCTTTATCTAATCTCACTTCTTCAGGAGTATTCCCATGAACCCCATTCCAGTATTGACTACTTACAATAGGCATGTTAGAAATAGTGAAGTATTTATTCAATCTATCGAAACTAGCAGTGGATCCCCCACGTCTACAACTTACAATAGATGCAGCAGGTTTAAATGAAAATCGTTTAGCATTATGGTAAAATACCCTGTCAAGTAATGCACAAAGCGCACCATTAGGACCTGCAAAGTATACTGGAGAACCAATAATTACACCATCAGAATCTAAGATTGCCTTTGTTAGATCATTTGCACAGTCATCAGTAAAGTTACACATACCATCTTCAATACATTTCTGACATGCAATACAACCACGTACTTGTCTATTACCTATCCAAAATATTTCACTATCAACATTAAATTTTGCTAATTCTTCTTTTATAATAGATAATGCCTCATTAGTACATCCATCCCTATGAGGGCTTCCATTTACAAGTAAAACTTTCATATTATCACCAAAAAATAACTATCCCATATATTTATA
>JBJFGN010000117.1:3333-8162 GCA_051892775.1 Methanobrevibacter sp.
TATTCATATATATAAATATATCATTCTAAATAATTTCAGATTAATAGTAAAAATCCAAAAAATAACTATCCCATATATTTATATATTCATATATATAAATATATCATTCTAAATAATTTCAGATTAATAGTAAAAATCTAAAAAAAAAAAAATAAAAAAAAGAAAAATAAAACCTTAGGCATTGAACCTAAGGAGTTAATCGATGTCTGTCTCTTGGGAAGAGTACAGTTTCCCTAATATTTTCAACACCAGTTAATACCATGTTGACCCTGTCAGCACCAAGACCCCAACCTGCATGAGGTGGCATACCATATTTAAATGCTTTAAGATAAGCAGCAAAAGATTCCGGTGATAAATCTTTTTCAATTAATTGGTTTAATACAAGATCATATTGGTGAATACGTGTAGCTCCTGAAGATAATTCAAGATTTTTATACATTAAATCAAAAGCATGAGATTTTTCAGGATTATTCTCATAAGGCATTACATAAAATGGTTTAATAGCAGTAGGCCATCCAGTTAAGAAATAGAAATCACCCATTGCATCACCTAAAGCTTTTTCACCTTCACGAGATAAATCCTCACCATATTCCATTTCAACTCCTGCTTCATTAACAAGATCTACAGCATTATCATAATCGATTCTTTCGAATTTTTTAGGAACTTCAATGTTATGTTCAAGTAATTCTAATTCATCAGCACAATTATCGTTAATATCGGTGATTACTTTAACTAATAATTCATTTAATATTTTCATGACATCTTCGTCATCCATAAAAGAAGCTTCCATATCAATAGAAATAGCTTCATTTAAGTGTCTTAAGGTATCATGTTCTTCTGCCCTAAATATTTGACCAATTTCAAATACTTTATCAAATCCTGCAGACATCATCATTTGTTTATATAATTGAGGAGATTGTCCAAGGAAAGCTTCCCTTTCAAAGTAAGTAATTGGGAAAAGTTCAGTTCCACCTTCAGTAGCTGAAGCTACAAGTTTAGGAGTTTGAATTTCAATAACATCATGATCATAGAAATATTGGCGTGCAGATTTATAAAATTGGTTTTTGATTTTGAAAATTGCACTTACACCTGGTTTTCTTAAATCTAAAAACCTTGAATTTAATCTAGTATCCATCTCTGCTTTAACTTTTTCTGTTGGATCTAATGGTAATGGCTGATTAGCCATATTTAAAACAGTGATTTCAGATGGGATAATTTCAACACCATTTGGTGCTTTTCCAGAAGATTGAACTTTACCTTTAACTGCTACTACAGATTCTTTTCTAAGAGCCCTAATATCTTCTAAAATTTCAGCTGATACTTTTTTACTTGGTGCAGTAACTTGTATCAAACCTTTAAAATCTCTAATAAGTAGAAATATAATTCCACCTAAATCACGAATTTCATGAACCCATCCCATAATTGTTACTTCTTGGTCAATAACCTCTTCGTTAACTTCAGAAGTATAATGGGTTCTTCTTAAGTCTTTTAATAAGTATTCCACTTAATTCACCTCATAATATAAAAAAATAATAAGAATAATATAATTCAATGAAAATTATCTTTAAATAAGATATTTAAAACTATTTTCTAAAAAAATAGAATTAATGAATTATTTCATACATATATAATATTAATCCTTTTAATTTATAAACTTTTAATTAAAAGGATACCAAATACATATTATAAAAATTAAAATTAAACTTTAATTATTAAAATTAGAAAATAAAATAATCAAATAAAAAAAGTATAAAAATAAACAAAAAAACCAATAATCAAATAAAAAAAATAAAAAATAAAGTAAAAATAATAAAAGAAACTTTGATTATTTAAGACCAAAGACTTTTTTTGCATTATAAGTGGTTACTTCATCCACATAATCATAGGAAATATTTTTAATTTCAGAAATTTTCTTAGCTCCCCTAACTACAAATGCAGGTTCATTTCTTTCCTCCTTAGTTAAAGCAAGAAAAGGACTATCTGTTTCAACAACAATATTTTCTACGGGAATATGTTTTATTAAATCCTGATGATGTTTAGAATAACATACCATAGTTGAAAAACTCATAAAATAATTATCATGTTCCATAATTCGTTTAGCGGTTTTCAAACTACCACTAAAACAATGAAAAATTACATAAGGAATATTTTCATAATCACCCACAATGTTTAATACTTTTTTATCGCAATTTCTACCATGAATAAGTAATGGTTTCTCATATTTATCAGCTATTTCAACAAAACCAGTGAAAACTTTTTTCTGTTTTTCTCTTAAGCTTTTATCCCTTACAAAAAAATAATCCATTCCAACTTCACCAATTGCAACATACTCATCTAAGTGATTAATCAAATAATCATAAGCAGAATTAACTTCATCTTCAGTTCTTTTTTCAGATGAAACTGGATAATATCCATAAGTTGGATATAAAAAATTAGGATATTTTCTTGAAAGTTCAACAACATATTTATTACTAATTGGATTAGTTCCAGAATCAATTATATAATCAAGAACTTGTTTTGCTCTATTAACAACCTCATCACGGTCTTCATCATATTCTTCAAAATCTATATGACAATGTGTATCAATCATAAAAATCACTTAAAAAATACTTAAATAAACCCCATATCAAATTATTTGAAAAATTAAAAGAATGGATATTATTAAAATTATAAAAAAATATATTAAAATGTATTTATCTAATTAAAATATAAATTCTAAAAAAAAACTTTAAAAAAAGACCCTGTTAATAATTATTTATCTAAAAATTTAATTTCATAAAATCATTATAATTTTAAAATTAAAATAATTTTTATCTTAAATTCAAATGATTTCAACAAAGCCTAAAAAATGACAAAAATATAAAATAGAAAAAATCATGTACCAAAACGTCTATCTCTTGACTGATAATCACGTATAGCCCTTAAAAAATCAGTTTTCCTGAATTCTGGCCATAGACTATCACAGAAATACAATTCAGAATAAGAAGATTGCCATAGCAAGAAACCGCTTAATCTTTCTTCACCACTAGTCCTGATAATAAGATTCGGATCTTCTAAACCAGCAGTATAAAGATTTCTACTAATTAAATCTTCATCAACATCATCAATACTGATATTACCTGCTTCAATATCATTATATATTTTTTTAACAGCATCAACGATTTCAAGCCTTCCATCATAACCAATTGCAAGATTAAATAACCTATCAGTATAATCTTTAGTTGATTCTTCTGCTTCATGAATAGCTTCTTTTACCTTATCCGGCAATAAGTCAGTTCTTCCCACAACCTGAACTTTAATATGATATTTATGTATTTTTTCATGAGTAACCAAACGTTTAAAATTTTTAACAAAAAGATCCATTAAACCCTCTACTTCATGTTTAGGTCTATTGAAATTTTCTGTAGAAAAAGCATATACAGTAATGATTTTAATACCTAAATCAATACTCCAATCTAATAATTTTTCTAAAGTACCTACACCCATTTCATGACCTTTAACAACATCTATATTCCCTTGTATTTTACTATATCTACGATTACCATCCATAATAATAGCAATGTGTTTAGGCATGTTATTTGAATCTAAGTGTTTCATAAGATACCATTCATATATATCATAAATAAATTGAGCAACCATATCTATTCCTTTTTTATTTTTAATGTATCTTATTGAATTAATATTAAACTTAAATTATAAGTTTATAATCAATCAAATATTAAAAAAATATCATTTAATTTCAATAAGATTTTAGAAAACTTTAAAAAAATATATAATTACTATAATATTTGTTTCTTAATTTATAATATACTTATCTATTAAATTTAAAAAAAACTAAAAAAAACAGATAGAATATTAAAAATAATACTATTAAAAAATTAATGAAAAAATAAAAATTAAAAATAGGATACTATTAAAACTATTAAACATTATTTTTAAGAGAAGCTAAACGATATGCTAATTCAATACTCCTAACATAACCTTCAACAGTCTGATCACGACTAGTATCAATATAGATACTATCGATACCTAAAGTTACGCCACCATAACTTGGCCATTTACATAATAAAACAAGGATTCTAAATATATAATTACCAATAATACCATTAGGTGCAATTATAATATTATTTTTATCATTAATTGCTTGTTCGATTAATATATTATAATTCTTAATAGAATAATCAACATTCTTAAAATTTTCATCATCATTAAACTCATCGGAAAGAATATTGAAGAGTTTAGAACTTTCATTAAGCATATTATCTATTTCTTTAGTTCTACCAGAATCATCAGATCTTCCACCAGATAAAATGGCTATTCTTGGTGAAAGATTAAGTTTTAAAATAAATTCACTTGCTTGTTTAGCTAAAATTACCTTATCCTCAATAGTTCTTCCTTCATCTATACCTACAGGTAAAATTAAAAATTCATATTCCTTAGAATGAATAAAAGTTCCCCTATTTATTTTCTTAGGACTTTTATTCTTAAGACTCTTAATTACACCAGACGCAGAAAGTGATCCCCTCACTACACCATCGATATCCTCATCATAAATTGCAGAAATAAGTTCTTCATCATCTTTAACGATATTTATATTAAGATCACTTCGTTTATCTAAAATAGAACAAGCTTTAATAATATTCTTATTTTCTCCAAGACCAACTGTAATTCTTATCATTATATTAAAATTATTTTTAGAATTAATAAATTTAATTATTAATCATATTTAGAATAAACAATATATGAAAATCAAAAAATAAATTTAATTTATATTTAGAATAAATTAAGTATAAATACTAAAAAAATAAAAATATGTTTAAAAATTTAAA
>JBJFGN010000118.1:0-8048 GCA_051892775.1 Methanobrevibacter sp.
AAATTTAAACATTTAATAATTATAATAAATTAAAAATAATAAATTTAAAGTCTATTTTTAATAATTGAATATTAACAATCGAAATGTAATATATATTTTTGTAGATAATAACTTATTAAAAATTTGAAATAATAAAAAAAGAGTTTTAAAAGAATAAAAATAATAAAAAATCATTTAATTTAAATATAAAACCTTAAAAAAGAAAATTAATATTAAAAAAGAAATATTAATCAAAAATACAAATTAATATCAATTTTTTAATTATATTCTACATTAATTATCATAGCCAAAATTAATCATTTTGTAAAAATTATTAAATAATGTGATTTACCAGTTTCAATATCTTCACCAGTATCATTTATTAACTTTAAACATTTAAGACCATGTCTATTAAAGAGATCTTCAATCTCTTTAGAACTCATTCTTACAGAATATGGAGGACCATGTTTTGCTTCTTGTTTTTTATAATCCATAATAGCAATTTTTCCTCCCGGTTTAATAATTCGTTTAAATTCTTCAACAGCTTCATCCAATTTTCTTACTGCATTAAAACCATGGAAAACATTAACCATTAAAACTACATCAATAGAATCATTAGAAACATCTACATGATTTGTAAAATCTCCAATAAGAGGAATAATATTATTAATATTTTCTTCTTCAATTTGCTTTTTTAAATCATCAATTGAAGGTTCATATATATCAACAGCATAGATTCTACTATTATCATTTAATAATTTTCTTGCTTCCATTGCTATATGTCCATCACCACAGCCAGCATCCATAAATACTTCATCACCTTTTAAATCCAAATTATTTAAAATCTCATTTGCATCTAAAAATGATTCACTAGATATCCCTTGAATTCTATGACCATTTGCTGGAGTCATCATATTTTTTTTCATTTATACACCTTTAAATTTATTAAATAATTAAAAAATAATATTATAATCAGTTAAAAAACTATTTAAAAATTAATCATATTGAATCATTTATTTTAAAAACATGAATAAATTTTTCTTAAGATTCTAACAAAATCCAAAATTAGTATTTAAGACTAAAAATCAGATAAATACTAAATAAACAATATTCTTATTATGACGATGATACCATTACTAGTTTACCGGTATCTGGATCTTTATAAACTTTACCTACTTCACTATACCCATTTTGATCTGAAGCGCCACTACTTGATGAATTATTAAATGATTGTGAAGTACTAATTTGTTCTGTGCTTTGGGATTGTGATTGAGAATGGGATTGCATTTGATTATGATTAAGTAAACTAGGATTAGTTTGAATTGCCATAATAGCAAAAATTAAAAAACCTAATGCTAAAACCAACATTACATCAGAAAGGTTTGAAAGTCCCCCCATAGGATCTGCATCCTCTCTATCAGATAATCTTCGTTTTTTTCTTAACATATTATCTACCTAATAGTTATTTTTATCTAAGTTTTCAATAATCACTTCTGCTATTGCATCAGTGGTTGATAAATCATTATCATACCAAATTTTTCTATATTTAGATATAATATATGCAAGCGCACCTACACCTACACCTACAACAGTAGTATCAAATGCAACAATCAATGCTTGTGCAAGCGTATTAATATCCCCAGTTCCAAGTGAGGAAAGACCAGGACCAAGTGGAATTAATGTACCTAATAAACCTAAAACAGGACCAGTTCTTATAAGAATATCAGTTAAAGATGTTTTCTTAATAAACTTAGTCTCTTCTTCTTCTAAAATTTTACTTGCAAGTGCTTTTCTTGCTCCATCTTCAATATCATAATTATTAATAATTTTTATTAAATCATTTTTTTGACTTTCGAATAAATCACTATTATTAATCAATACTTTCATCTCTTCTATTGAATTGGAATTAGATAAATTTCTAATTAATTCTTCAAGTTCACTAGGTTTAATTTGTTTTCTAGTGAATTTTTCATTAATAAAACTACCTAATGAAAGTAAAACAATTACTACAAAAGCAACAAGTATTATAATTACTGGTGTAAGTAAACTTTCAGAAATTATATGAAGTAATGTAGTTAATGATTCAGTACCTTGAATTATCATTTTATCACATATTTTAATATTCAAAAAATATAAATTTCTTAAAAACTTAATTATTTAAAAATTCAAACAAAATCATCAATTTTTAAATTAAAAATATAATTATATATTAATGATTTCAACAAGCTAAAAAGATAATAAATAGATTTAATTTTTATTATCCCCAATAAAAACTCCAATTATTATTATAATAATAAGTAAAATAATAACTGAACATACCATATAACTTGGACTTAATATTAAAAATGAAGTAAATAAAGTATAATCTAAATTTTTAACAGAACTATAAGTTAAACCAAGTATAAACAAAAATATAGATTCAATAATCATATATTCTCCAAGAATATTTGGATAAACATAAACTTTTTCTAAATTTTCACCTATTTTTTTACCTAATAAAATAAATATTGAAATTAATATAGAAATTAACAATGAAATAATATAGAAATTTAAATGTATATTAAACAATAGGACATTATTTAAATTAGATAATGAAATAAGATTAATAAATAAAAACAAGCTTATAATACTTATTAATATTGCAAAGACATCCCTTAAATTTTCATAGTTTTCATATAAATAAGTGATTATAATAAAAATTACACCACATATCATTAAATAAAAATTAAAATATTTACTTAAAAATAAAAGATTTTTAGAAAAATTAATTGTAATAATAGAAATTAAAAATAATGATATTATATATATTAAAGGAAAATTTCTCCTATTTTTATTTGCAAACGAAGAATTTGATACTAAACCAATATTCAAACCGAAGCATAATAACAATAATATCATATATTTAATTACTAAATCCATATTTACCCACATATCTCATTTATTTAATACTAATATTATTTCGAAATGAATATATAAATATATCGTAACTTAAGACAATATTTTAAAAGAGGAATCCCCCAGATTTATATAAAAATATCCCATTTTAAAATTAGACAATATAATAATTATTTAAAAATAAATATTGAAAATATGTTTATAATAAAATAATATAATAAAATAAGTTTATTTCTAAAATAAAAATAGGTTTAAATTTTAAATTAAGATTAATGATTATACAATCATTAATCTTGAACTTGTTACTTTACCATTACAGTGAGTATCTCCAGTAAATTTAGTGCTTAATATATAAGTTCCCTTTTTATTTATTGAAACTTTAAGCGTAGCAATTCCTTTTTTATTTGTTTTTATACTATAAGTTTTACCATTAACTGTAACCTTGATAGTTTTACTTACAGCTGGAATATCCATTTTACCAGTTAAACTATTAGTACTTAATAATGTAAATGTTAAGATTTTATTTTTATTAGACAATTTGTAGTTTTTACTTGGAACTATTAATTGAGTATCTTTTTTAAGTATTGTTATTTTTGCAACTTTAAAATCCCCATTATAGTCCCCATCACTTAAATAGCATATTGCAAATGTATAAATGCCTGGAAATGCGAGGTTGATTTGGAGTTTTGCAAGTCCATTTTCGTCGGTTATAAGATTATATACAACGCCATTGAAACCAACGCTAACTGGTTTATTTGATAGAACATTACCATTTTGATCTTTAAGTGTTACAGTGAAGTATCCTCCTCTTTCACCATTATAGAAATCAACTGCTTTCTGAGTCATATTTTTATATTCAATAATAGAAGATTTTTTATCTTTAGATGCAACAACAAGTATTACAGAATTATTTGAAACATCATATCTATTACCTACATAAACTGCAGTTAAATTCATTTTTCCAGATAAATTAGAAACAATTGCTTCACCATTTGAATCTGTTTTAATAATGTTATTTGAGGGAGTATTGTTAATTAAATAAGTAATATTTTCATTTGAAATAGGCATGCCACTCCCATCAAGAAGTTTAACAATAATCTCACTATCATTATCCATATCAATATTTAAACTAGCTTTTTTAATATTTAATACATTTTCATCTGGAATACTATAACTTTCAGAAATTCTGCTAACAGCAGGTTTAATAGTTTTTGTAACTCCAGGACCTAAAACAGTTAAATTATTATTAGTTTTATAAAAAGTTTCATTTGTAAAATCTGCAATAGCTACACCATTATTAACTCTAACTTTTCTATATACATCACCATTTATAGGATCTGCATTTGTATTATTCTTATTTAAATAGAATATAATTTCAGGAGTATTTAAATTATTAGCAATTTCACCAGTGGATTTTACATAGAACTTAACTTCATATATCCCAGGTTTAATCTCTACAATATTAGACATTGCTAAATCTTCATTTGTGTCATAACTATCTTTATCAACCGTTAATGTAGCACCACACATAGTTTCAGCTAAAAAAAGGTTATGCCATACATAAATCACATTAGATGCAGTTGTATAATTCCCGTTACCTAAATCTACTTTGATATAAGTATCATTTTCTGCATCATAAATATAATCTCCTTGATCCTTAGTATATACAAACCTAGAGGTATAAACTGCTCTTGCAGCACCTCCAGCACCATTGTTAATAAATATATTATTGTCAATAATTTCATTATGGCCAGTGAGATTTCTTACTTTATAAGTATTTAAAAGACCATAAACTCCATTTTGAACTATATAATTTCCTTTAACATTAAGACTAGAAACATTAGAATTCACAAGTATTCCGGAACCAATTGTAGAAGTTTGTAATGTTTTTCCATCCCTATTATACATTATATAATTATTTGTAATGTTTACATCATTTGCAGACTCTAAATTAATTCCAAATAATTTATTTGAACTAATATTAGAATTATTAATTAAAATATTATAACAATTATAACTTATATTCGTTCCAATGACACATTTACTTATAAAACTGTCTAATATATGTATATTAGTCATATTCTCTAATAATATACCATTTTTAGAGTTTGTTAAATTAATATCTTTGATATTAAAATTATTTCCATTAAATGCACAAATTCCATTACCATTATTAGAATTTATACTGCAATTTTCTATTTTTATATTATCTGTACTCTCTGCATATATCCCATATGGTAAAACAGTATAAGATTCATCATTGATACCATCATTTATTAAAGTAAAACCAGAAATTAATGTTCCAGAAGCTTCTGGACTTATATAAAATATTCCAATACTTCCAGATCCAGTTGTATGACTTGGACAAGCAGACATGGTAGTTCCAGATTGACTTATAATATTTAATGTTTTATTAACTACAATATGAACATGCACATAATTTTTTCCAGTGATTAAAATAGTATCTCCATCATTTGCACTATCAATTGCATTCTGTATTGTTGGATTATCCATTTGATTTTCAGATGAACCATCAACAGTAATTGTTTTAGAGCTTATATCACTTACATTAGAATTTTTAGAATTTTTATCAATATCATTAGAATCATCTATTACATTATCAGTAATATTCTGATTAAGATTTCTAGAATCGTCTAATGCAGCAACATTAACATTCTGATTATAAGTTTCTAAATTTGTATGATTAGAATTTACAATAGAATCACTAGCAAAAATAGGTCCTAATGATATAATAAATATAATAACTAAACCCAATAAGAATAAAATTTTTTTATTCATCTAATCACTTTATTAGAATTTATAGATTTTTATAAAGATTATGAGAAAATAAGCATTTTATAAAATTTTAAAAAAAGTAGTCAAAAAGACTACTTTAAATTTATCTTCTTACTACAATTTTAGAAGTAATTTGTTTAGCTCCATAAATAGCATTGCCTGCAAATTTTGTAGTAATTGTGTAAGTTCCTGCTCTGTTAATTTTAACTTTAACATAAGCAACACCATTTGAGTTAGTGGTTGCAGTGTAAGTCTTACCATTTACAGTGACAGTAACTTTTTTATTAGCTACAGCCATTTTTTTAGAAGGATTTGCAGAAGTTTGACTAGTTAAAGTAACTTTTAATGTTTTATATACATTTACTTTAGCTGGAGTATTACCACTAAGAGCTAAATAAGAAGATTTTTTAACTATTGTAATTTTATTTACAGCAAAGAATCCATTGTATTCATCATCACCCAAGAAAGCAATAGCAAAGGTATAGTCTCCTGCAAATGCAAGGTTAATTTGAAGTCTTGCGACACCATTAGCATCAGTTGTTAAATTATATACAACACCATTGAAACCAACGCTCACTGGTTTATTTGCTAAAACATTACCATTTTGATCTTTAAGGGTTACATTAAAGTATCCTCCCCTTTCACCAGAATAAAAATCAGTAGCAACTTGTTTAAAGTCAGCAGATACAATTGTAGTATTAATTCTTTCAGATTTACTTACAGGATCACTAATAGCAATAGTAGAATTAGTTGCATTTGCATCAGTAAATGTTAATAAATTAACATTTTTACCTACAATATTGTTAGTTACATTAAAGTAACTGTTGTTACTAGGTTCTAACCCTCCACCATTACTTTCAATTTGAATAGCAATAGCTTTTTCCTCAGGATTACTATCATTTGTATATTGTGCAAAGAATCTATTATCATCAATTGAGAAGTTAGCTAATCTAGAAGCAGATCCATGTGCAGTATTACCTATATTAATATAGATAGCTGGACGAAGACCAGTTGAATTGATACCTGATTGACTAGTATAATTACCAACAAGTATGTAGAAAGTATTTCCTTTTATGTTCCTAGTAGTTTGAGATTTAGCATTACTGATAGACATAGCAGTACAGTTAACAAAAGAGTTGTTAATAATATTAGTATAAGTTACTCCCCCACCAAAGAAAATACCATATTCATTTCTTAAAAAAGTATTATTTATAATATTATTGTTTCTAGAGTTAGATGCAATTGAAACACCATCTAAAACATCATCATAGAAATAACAATTTTCAACAGTAGAATCAGATGTACTCATGAAACTTACAGATTTAGTACCAACCTCTTTTCCATTTTTAGCTACAGTAATAGCAATACCAGTAAAGTTGCTGTTAGAAATAGTTATATTATTTGAAGAAGTTGATGAAACACCATATTTACCATTTATAAAATTAGAATTATCTACAGTAACATGACCTGCATTACTTATACTTACTCCACAACCATTTTCATTGGTTCCATTATCATTAGTAAAAATAAGATTAAAACCAGTGATTGTTGAACCAGACCCCTCTTCATCAATAGTAAATCCATTAACGGAAGTAGATTCACCAGTTAATATATTAATAGTTGCATTATTTCCATTTAAAGTTAAATTATGATTTATAGTTAAACCAGTTTTATTAAATATATAATTACCAGTTTCAAAATTAATAGTATCTCCATCAGCAGCATTAGTTATAGTATTTTGAATATCATCTACAGATTGAGTATTATTAACTGAATATGTAGTAGGTGTACTACCATCACCAATAACATCATTTGTATTAGAAGATGCTACAGCAACATCAGAATTTGATGAAGCAATATTTGTAGTATCAGTTGAATTATCTGCAGCAGAAATTGCAGATATTGATAAACATACAATCAATATTAAAAGGAGAGGCAATAAATATTTCTTATTCATTTTCATTTTATAACTCCTTATTTTTATTAAAGTGCCAATAATCAACAAATTACTAATATAATAGCAGTATAAACCCAATTAAAAATTTTAAATTATACACTTCAATTTCTAATTTAATTATTTAATAATAAAATTTCAATGGGAAATTCTAATTATTTCATTATTAATTAATTATTAGCAATTCTAATTATATTCATATAAATATATATGTTTATCGATATATTTTTTTTAATAAAATTTTAATAATATAAGGATTGTTTCTATTAAAAATAAATTATTTAATTTCTTTTTCCGCCCTTCTTTCAAGGACGGCTTTTTTTATTTCCTAATCTGTAAGATTTTCGATCGAAATTTTGGTGCTTTGCTCTACACATACAGCTGCATTAACATTTAAAATAAATTGTTCAAATGCTTCTTTGGT
>JBJFGN010000119.1:0-1757 GCA_051892775.1 Methanobrevibacter sp.
TTATTGGTAATTTGTTTATAGTTAAATGAGATATTGTTTTTGAACTAGAAAATCCTGTTGAACCTTTATATGTAATTATAACATCATATTTTCCAGTATTCATTTTAATTAAAATATTTGCTATTCCATTATTGTCGGTTATTTTGTTGTATGTTTTATTATTAATTTTAAAATTAATGTATGCTCCTGTAATTGGTTGATTATATTGGTTTATTAATTTTATAGATAATTGTTTGCCATCATTATAGTATTTGACTAGATTATTTGTTATTAATTTAGTTTTAATGTTTAATACATTGACTAATACATATTTTTTATATTCCTTATAACCATTATGGCTTTTGTATTGTGCTAAAAATTTATATGATCCTGGTTTAAGATTTATGTTTAATTTAAAGTGGCCATTGTTATCTGTTTTTACATTGTATGTTGTATGGTTAAGAATAATATTAAGGTATGCATTTTTATATGGTGTTTCTTTTTTTGTTAATGGATTTATAAGTATTAAATTTCCTTCAAGTTGGCTATTGTTTCTGTAATATTTATTTAAATTTTTAATATCAATTTTTGTATTATATGGATATATTGTGAGTATTATTGTTTTATTAATGTTTTTGTATCCATTGTTACCTTTATAATTTATAAATACTTTGTATTTTCCTTGTTTTTGTTTTACACTTAAATTAAACTTACCATTATTGTCCGTTTTTACATTATAATTTTTTTTATTAAGTGTTATTGTAAGATAAGTATTTATAAAAGGAGTATCCTTTTTAGTTATTGTATCCATTAGCAATAATTGTCCTTTAATATTATTATTGTCATTGTAAACTTTATTTAAATTATTACAGATAATTTTTGTTGAATATTTTAGAATTGTAACTGAGATTATTTTATTAATTTTGTTATAACCTGTTCTTTGGTAAGAAATTTTAGCATTATATTTTCCGGGATTAAAATTAATATTTAAACTAAAGTAACCATTATTGTCTGATTTTATGTTATATTTGGTTTTATTATTGAAAATTAGTGTTAAGTATGCTCCTTTGAGTGGTGTTTTAATTTTGTTGTCTAAAGTTATTATTCTACCTTTTAAATTACTGGCATTTCTATAATATTTAACTAAATTGTTTATTTCTATTTGGGTTTGATGATTTATTACTTGGATATTCACTGTTTTATTTGATGATGAAAAACCATTATATCCTTTATATGATATTAAAAAGGTATATTTTCCGGGTACAAGGTTAATTGGTAAATTGAATATGCCTTTTGAGTTTGTGGTTTTGTAATATTTTGTATTTTTTAATGTTATTGTAACAGTTGCATTAGTTAGGGGTGTTTTATTTCCAGTAATTGGGTTTATTTCATATAGGATTCCTTCTAGGTTAGTTCCATTTCTATAATATTTGACAAAATTGTTTGAAACAATTAATGTTTTAAATCCTATAATTGTGATGGTTGATTTTTTAGATGATTTTTCATAACCTTTTGTACCATTAAAGTTAACTATTGCGGTGTATTTTCCAGGTTTTAAATTAATGTTAACAAATATTTCTCCTTTTTCATTGGATTTTGAATAATAGTTTCTGTTATTGATTGTAGTGATGAGATATGTGTTATTTATAGGGTTTCCATTTGTGTCAGTGATTATTGCTATAAAGTTGGTTTTGTTGTTATATAATTTTATTATATTATTTGCTTTAATTGTTGTTTTTAGTTTTTTAATTGTAATTTTTGAACTTATTTTTGAAGGT
>JBJFGN010000120.1:0-2000 GCA_051892775.1 Methanobrevibacter sp.
TTATAACTTATAATTAAATTATTAAAAAAATTATAATTTATAAGTTAAATCTTATAACTTATAATAAAAAAATAAAAAATAGTTTTTGTTAAAATTATTAGATTTAATATATAATTTATCTTTAAATTAAGAATAAGCTGATTTTATAAAATTAAATTTTCAAATAAAGTAATTTTTCAACATAGCCAAAAAAATAATATAAAAAGGTAGTAAAAAACTTAAATTTAAATTATAAGAATACTTATTTTTGAGAGTTTTTAAATTTAGATCTAGCTCTCCAAATTTTGAAAGTACTTTTAATATTACCTTTTTTAAGAGAGTAATTAAAATTATTTATAATATTAACAAGATTATAAATAGCTAATTGACCATCCTCAACAAGATCTCCACTAGGAGGATATAACTTTCTTAATGCTCTTGGAATATCCCAAATATTTACAATAGGAATATTTAATTCTTTCGCAAGATTTATACTACTATGAAAAACATGATACCCATAAATTTTAATAGAGGGTACTTTCAATACTCCAGCCTCAATGGTCATCCCCATACCTGCACCGTAAATAAGTGCATCAGCAGAATATGTTAAACTAATCATGTCCACATGATTATCCAATATTTTAACTTTAGGAGATTTAGATAAATTTTCAACATAAGATTTATCAAATCTAAAAGGTGCAACAAGAGTTGGATAATCAAATCCATCAATTAATGGAATTAAATCAGACAAATCTTCTTTTTTTAAGTCTCCCCCAAGTAAAACAAGAATATAATGATTAAAACCATACTTATTCTCAATGTCTTCTTTAGATAATAAATTACTATTTAAAACTTGATCCTGAACATATTTGGCCATTGGATATCCGCCAATATTAATAACATTCTTAAGACCATACTGTATTTTAAGATATAACTCATAATCATTAGAAGGTACTGTAATAAGATTAGCCTGTGAAATTAATTCAATAGGATTGTAGATATCTTGTTCAATATGTAATACAGGAGTTCTTAATAATTTAGCAGCAGCAATAGATTTTCTTACATCTCCAGCATTACCACAGGTAATAAGAAGATCAATTTGTTCACCTATCATTGCTTTAAGTGCTCTAAAAATATCTTTAAAGATAAGGCCTGCAAGATGAGTATTACCTTTATTAGATTGGTTTGCTCTCCTTCCTTGACCAATATAAAAAACTTGATCACAATATGGTTCAATTAACTCTTTAACACCATCACCATGATATAAGCCAATAATTCTAGTATGTTTCCAATTAAGTTCTCCTTTTTTCTCAAGATCCCTAATACATTTAATTACAGGAATAATAGTTTTAGCCGGTGTTAATTCACATGCAAAAGCTAAAGTTCTAAGTTCAACTTTGTTTGGATTATCTTTAGGTGCAAATTTACTACGTCTAAAGTATTCTCTAGCTTCATTAATACCAGTTACAATAGAATCATCGTCTTCTTCAGTATCTTTAGGAATATTAGAATTAGAATCAGTGTGAACCTTACTCTCACCATCATCTAAAAGGTTTAAATTATCTAATAACTCATTAACAGATACCCCTACATCTTGTTCAAATTCATTTATAGATACTCCAAATTCATCTTTAAATTCATTTGGAGTCATATGAAGCTGATTTAATAATACATCATCTTCATAATTTTTTTTATTAGTATTAGATATATTTAGATTTTTAGACTTTTTAGAATCTTCCATTAAAAACCAACCTAATTATAAAATTTATAAAATATATTATGTATTATTTTATTAAATAAATTATTTAAATTAAGCGAATTTCATAAAGATTTTAATAAACATCTAAAAAAAATAATAAAATAAAATATTAAATGACATTCATTGAATTAAAAAAAATAATTAAAAAATAAATAAAAATAAAAATAAATAATAAAAATTATTCATTAATATAAATTATTTAGATAATCTATTATAAAAAAATAAAAATTAAAATCAACAATTAAAATCTAAAAAAAAGTAA
>JBJFGN010000120.1:2100-8014 GCA_051892775.1 Methanobrevibacter sp.
TCTATTATAAAAAAATAAAAATTAAAATCAACAATTAAAATCTAAAAAAAAGTAAGAAATAGCTAAAAACCCAAAACTAAAAATCTAAAAAAAAGTAAAAAATAGCTAAAGATAACTATTCACTTTTCAATTGAGAATTTTATTCTATACAATCCACATATTAAAACAATAATAGACAAGATATAAAAAATCCAAACAACTAAATCAGTAGGTCCTGTTTCTAACCATATCATTGTTTGAGCAAGTATTATAGCATAAAATGCTGTAAAAATATCATGTTTATATTTCTGTACAGTGTGAAGTGATTTGAGAATGAAACCAATAAGAAACATCTGTATAAACATTCCAATAAATCCGAAATCAAGGAGAGCAGGACCAAATATTGTAGATGTTGTTGAATGAGGATTTGATATCACATAAGAACCAACTAAAACACGGGGATCAACTGATGAAAAGAAACCTGTTAAAGTAGAATATAAAAGTTCTCCATGTGAGATTCCTTGTTTATATACAATTTTATCAAGAATGTTAATTGTATATGCAGATCTATATGAAACTAATTCTAATGGATTAATCTTCCAATGTTGCCATTCGATAGATTTTATAGCGATAAAACCAATCCCAATAAGAAGTAATGCAATTAAAATTAGGAATAATATCTTATATTTAGTTTTAATTTCACGAGTATAATATAAAGTTATAAAACTTGATAAACATATTGCAATTGGCGTTGTCCTATATCCAGTTAATGAAAAAAATATTATCCCAATAATAAGTAGAATATAATGAGTATTTCTATTATATTTAGCAAGTAATATATTAATACATGGTAAGAATATTAAAAATGATAAAAACCAAATTTTACTTGCTGCTTTCTTCTTAAGATATCCACTAAATAATGGAATACCTCCTAATAAGTAAAAATTAATTAACTGTAATATCAGACTAAAAACAATCAAAGATACTAATAATAACTCCAAATTAGAATATTTATCAAATAAATCTAATTTTTCTAAATATACCCTAAAATAGCTATCAGAATCATTAGTCTTAATGTTTACCCTTGGAAATTTCTCAAATAAATGGGTTTTTTTAAATATAAAATCTGAAAACTCACATCCAAATATTAAAAATACAATACCTAAAAATATATACAAAAATACATAAGAACTTGGAAAATGTATTAATTTAGGTCTTGTAAAATGAATAGGGATTGAAATTAATACAAATATAATAAGAAGAAAAACTATAACATATGGATTTAAATAGTCTCTTTTTTTAAAAAACTTCATTTCAATTACCTAATAAATAATTTTAAATTCTAAAATAATATCTAATCTAATTAGCTAGTTAAATTATAATCCAATATCAAAATAAACATGAATATAGTTTAATTATTTAAATTAATTTTCACTAATGTATCTTGTAAAATTATATGCAAAATTTGGATTAGAACATGCATGAACATGAATATAACTTGCCATTACATTCTTATTGTAGATACCATCTTGAGTACCATTAATACCCTTACCTCTTTTAACATCAAGAGCAAATTTAGCATTATCGTCGGCGTCTAAAGATGTATAATGAAATTCATGTCCCCTAAATGTATCTCCTTTATTAGATATGATATTATCCTCATTTGCCTCTGCAATAGTATATGATAGTCCTTGAACATGTTTATTCATTTTTGAATCATATGGAAGAACATTACACATACTTCTACCATCAATAGATTTTGATAAGTATATTAATCCTCCGCATTCACCATAAATAGGATTACCATCATTATAAAAATCATAGATAGATTTTCTCATTGAATAATTTTCTTCTAATTCTTTAGTAAATAACTCAGGATATCCTCCACCAATATATAATCCATCAACATCTGGAATTTCATCATCTTTATATGGACTAAACTCAATTATTTTAGCGCCATTATCTTCTAATGCATCAAAACATTCCTGATAATAAAATGAAAATACTTCATCACGAGCAACTCCAATTTTAACATGCTTTTTATTTCCAATTTTCCATAATTCATTGGAATCAGGTTTTTTAAACTCTTCATTATCAGAAATAGATTGAATATTTTTAATAGATTTATTAGAATTTGAGGAATAATCTTTCATGATTTCTAATAAATCATCAAGATTAACATATTCTTCAACAATTTCAACCCATTTATTAATATTGGATGCAATAGTCTCTTTTTCTAATGCTGGGACCAAACCTAAATGACGTTGTAAAACTTCAATATCTTTATTTCTAGGAATTCCGCCAATAACTTTTGTATTTGTTAAAGATTCTATGGCTTTTTTAGCTTTTAAATAATGCCTTTTACCTTTAACTTTATTTAAAATAACTCCACGTATATTAACTTCAGGATCAAGGTTTTTAAAACCTAAAACTACTGCAGCAGCACTTTTAACAAGACTTCTTGAATCAATGATTAAAACAACGGGGGAATTTAATGATTTTGCAATGGATGCAGTATTACCAACATCCCCAGTAGGAGATATCCCTTCATATAAACCACGGACCCCTTCAACAATACCGATTTTAGACCTTGAAATATCCAAACCTCTTTTAAAACAATGATTAATTTGATAATCATTCATGAAAAAAGAATCTAAATTCCTAGACACATTTCCAGTTGCTAAACTATGATAAGAAGGATCTATAAAATCAGGCCCTACCTTAAAAGCCTGTACATTTTTTTCTTTAGAAAGGGCTCCCATAATCCCTGTTGCAATTGTTGTTTTTCCAACTGCACTACTTGTTCCAGCTAATACAATATTCATATATAAATTTAATATTGATAATATTATTAAAAGTTTTTTAAAAAATGATAAAAAATAAGGTATAAATATATAAATAATATATTAGATAATTTAAAAAATAAATTATTTAGATAGAATTTTTATTAGATAAAAAATTTGAATACAATTAATAAAATCTCATCAAATAAATAAAATTATTAATAGAATGATTAAAAATGGATAAACTTAGAAAAACACAAATATTAAGTGATAGTGCACAATTTGATTTGTGTGATTCAAAAAATAAACAAAAAAAATCACAAGTAAATCTTCCAGGAATTTATCCTGCAACTGGTGCAAATGGATGTACTATACCACTTTTTAAAACATTATTAACAAATAAATGTAATAATGATTGTAAATACTGTATTAATTGTTCTAAAAGGAATTTTACAAGATTAGAACTTAGTCCAATGGAATTATCCAGAGTATTTCTTAATTATTATAATAAAGCCTATGTTAATGGCCTTTTTTTAAGTAGTGGTGTGAGCCATTCAATAGATGAAACAATGGAAAATCTAATAGATACTTGTAATATACTTAGAAAAGATTATGGATACCAAGATTATATACATTTAAAAATTATTCCTGGAGCATCAAAAGATCAGATAAAAAGAGCAATGGAGCTTGCAGATAGAGTAAGTATTAATATTGAAGCTGCAAGTCCCAGTGGTTTAGCAGAGTTATCAAGTACTAAAGATTATAATAAAGATATTTTAAAAAGACTTTATTGGATAAATAAGATAGCTAAAAGAAATAAAAATCTTTGTCCATCAGGTGCAACTACACAATTAATTATAGGTGCAAATAATGAAACTGATGATGAAATTTTAAAAAGAATGGAGTCTATATATAAAAAAACAGATTTACGACGTACATATTTTTCAGGATTTATTCCAATAGATGGAACAGAACTTGAAAAAAACAAAGGATGTAATCTTAGAAGAACAAATCAGTTATACCATGCAGATGCACTTTTAAATGACTATCATTTTAAAACAAAAGAGATGGCCTTTGATGAAAATGGAAATTTATTAGATGAAGATCCTAAAATATTGGCTGCTAAAAAAATGGACATGTTTCCAATTGAAATTAATAAAGCAAATTATCATGATTTAATAAGAGTTCCAGGCATAGGGATAAAATCTGCAAGAGAAATTATTAATATTAGACGTAAAAAACCATTTAATAATTTAAATGATTTAAAAAGAATAGGGGTAGTTACAAAAAGAGCAGAGCCTTATATAAAATTAGAAGGTAAATATCAGAACTCTTTAGATGATTATTTATAATATTTTATATTATTTATTGAAAAATATAGAGAAATATAGGATATGTTTTTAAAATAATCAAATTATAAGTTATAAGTTATAAGTTATAAATAAAAAATTTTTAAAATTAAATATACTAGAAACATAGAGGATTATCTTGAAAGGCTTTTATTAAAAAATTTAACTCTTAAATTACTCATTTTTAAATTACAATAAATTTTAACTTAAAGATAGAAAATTCAACAAATAGAAAACTAAAAATTATAAATAGTTCTTAATTAAAATAGATTTAAATAAAATAAGAAAATTGAAGAAAATAAGTAAATTATAGTTAATAAATGAAAAATAATAAAAAAATAATATTTAAATATCTTTAAATAATTCCCAAATTTCAGGATATTTTTTAGAAACCGCTTCATCAATTAAAGATGATGCTTCTTTACTTATACTGAATTCAGGTTTTGTTTTTCTTAAATATCTAAATACTGCAGATGATCTAACAGACCATAAAGTAATTCTTGGATTTTTCTTAACAATTTCTAAAACTTCATTTACATGTTCTTGAACAAGATCATCATTTAAATCGTCTGATTCATCCTGATTCACTTCAGCATCTTCAGCATCTTCAGAAATTACTTTAGGTTTTTTATCTTCTTTAACTTCTTTATCTTTTTTATCTTCTTTAGGTTTTTCAACTTTAGTTTCAACAGCTTTTTCTTCTTTATCATTTAAAACATCTTCTAATGATTCTGAAGAATTACTATCAAAATCTTCATCATAAAAATCTGAAGGAATTAAAGAATCTAAACCTCTTCCTAATCCATTATTCTTTTTAGGCATATTAAACCTCCTTATTCATCTTCTTCCAAATCTAAAATTTCTTGAGCTAATTTCAAATAAGCAATAGCTCCACTACTTTCTTGATCATATAAAATACACGGTTTACCATAACTTGGTGCTTCAGCTAATTTAATATTTCTTGGTATAACTGTTTTAAATATATGTTCTTTATTTTCAAAATATTTCTTAATTTCATTAAATACTTCTTTACTTAAACGAGTTCTTGTATCAAATAATGTAAGTAAAATGCCCTTAATAGGTGTTGGACTTTTAAGCCTATTCTGAACTAAATCTATTGTATTAATTAAATCTGCGACACCTTCAAGTGCATAATACTCTGCTTGAATAGGTATTATAACACTATCTGCTGCAACTAAACCGTTGATTGTAATAATCCCAAGAGATGGTGGAAGATCAATTAAGATATAATCAAAGTATCCTTTAATTTCTTTTAGCAAATTTTTAAGAATTATATGATAATTATCTAATTTACTTAACTCTACTCCTACACCACTTAAAGAAATATTACTTGGAATAATATACAAATTTTTTATACTAGTACGAAATGTAGTTTCTTTAATAGAAACATCCCCACTTATTGCAGAGTAAATAGTATGTTTTAATTTAGTTTTATTAAAACCAAAACTTGTTGTTGCATTAGCTTGTGGATCCATATCCACTACAAGAACAGCTTTACCCATAACTGCAAGGGATGTTGCAAGATTAACAACAGTTGTAGTTTTACCACAACCGCCTTTTTGATTCATTATTGCTATTATTTCTCCCATGTCTAAACTCACAACTATAATTTTTTAAACTAATTAAATTTTATAAAATAAAAAAATAATAAAATTAAATAAAAATTTAATTTATTGTTAAAATTAAAAACTCTAAATTAAATCTTATAAATTCTAACTTATTCATTATACATTCTAAAGTATAAATTAAAACTTAAACCTGAAAACTTAACTCTTATAAATT
>JBJFGN010000121.1:0-1748 GCA_051892775.1 Methanobrevibacter sp.
TGATATAATTAATTAAACAAAAGTCAATAAATATGTTAAAATATTTCATGCATTTGTATATAAATAAAAAAAGAGCGCAAAAAGGCTTGTCAGTTCAAAAACGCTTAAACTGGCATTATTACGCAAATATTTTGTAAAATTTATAAATTTTATTTATTTTTGTGTTATACTATATTCGTAGATAAGTCCATTTTTACAAAGTGAATGAATCATTCTAATAAACTTATTTACGCAAGCAAAAAGCGCAACTTTTGGTATAATATTTGGTTGTGCTTTTTTCTTATAGTAATATTGTTTAATTGGATTGTCTTTAACTTTTTTTCTTACCATACTACGAACAATTAAAAAGAATATTGATCTAGCTATTTTATTCCCCTTTTTAGAGATACATAAGTGTTTACCATCTTTAATGCCTGATTGGTCTATTATTGGATCAACCCCAATAAAAGCAGTTATTTGTTCAGGTTTTTTAAATCTAGAAATATCTCCAATTTCTGCTATTAATCTAGCACATATAAGATCTCCAATTCCTGGAATAGAGATTATGATAGTGAAATATGGAGTTTGTTTAGCTAGTTCTATAAGTTTAGATATAATGTTATTTTGTATTTCCAATAAAAGCTTTAATTGTTTTATTGTATCAAGTAAAAACAAAGTAATATAAGAATTAATCGAACAACCAGATATAATATTTGAAGCATAATTTTTAAGGTTAGATGCTTTAGATTTAGAATATGATTCACTATGTTTTATATCACTATTTAAAAAGAAATTTGTAATATCTTCTAAAGAAGAGTTATTTATTAAATCAGGATGATAAAACTTTTCTAAGAAATCTAAAGAAGATTTAGATAATAAATCAGAAAAAAGATTATCAAAACAAGGAAATATAGTATCAATTAACTCATTTAAAGTAATTTCTAGCTTTTGTAAATGAATTTTGTTAGTGTGATACTCTCTATTTAAATTTTTAAGATTATTATATAAAGAATCATGTTTATAAAATATGCCAAGTTTTTCAGAGTAAAACATATCTGCTAAGTTTTTACAGTCTCTTTTATCAGTTTTAGCGTTTCTGATTTCACTATTTCTATGTTTGGCTGATTTAAGTGGTGAAACTACGTGATAGTCATATTTTTCTTGTTCTAAAAATTGAACTAAACACTTATGATAAACGCCAGTAGATTCAAAAATAACAAGCGGTTTTGAATTAGTAAGGTTTACTAATTTAATATAAAGATCTTTAATTTTATTAAATCCTGTTATAGTATGGTCGATTTTAAAAGGTTTAGAAACAGGAGTTTTAATAGAATTAATAAATCCTTGGACGTGAGATGTATTTTTAGATACATCAATACAAATACATGGTTGAGACAAAATATCAACTTCCTTTCTTTTGTGACGTATATAATAGTGGTTGCAACTTCCAAAACTTAAAAGCATTTAAGTCGTATTCTTTCGTACCTATATTCGTTTTTGATACAAAATCATTAGATATTCTAATGTCTTAATTAATTAAACAGATTCTAAAAGAAGTAGGAAGGGAGACATATTATATCGCGAAATCATCAGTTGATGTCTCATAGAAAATAGACGTCCCCACAACCGGTTATTATCATTTACGTCTAAATGATAATAACAGAAATTAACTTAAACAAGGATGATATACCCTTGTAATTAAAGTATATCATATAAATAGAGATATTTATATAATAAAGTTAATTTCTAACTTTATTATACGAATAATA
>JBJFGN010000122.1:0-3232 GCA_051892775.1 Methanobrevibacter sp.
AATCTAATTTAAGATAAAAATTTATTTTTAATTTAAAAATAATATATTTAATTAAATAATTTTAAAAAAATAGACATCTTATAAATTATATAAATAAAAAATCAGATTACTACATAAATAAATACAATAAAGAAAAAATAAACAATAAATAAAAGAGAAATAACAATAAATAACATACCATTCAAAAATAAAACAAAAATCAATAAATAACCTAAACCCAAACAAAAATAAATAACATACCATTCAAAAATAAAGCAAAAAAATTAGATAAAAAACAATATTAAATGACTTATTATTTATTTAAGTCTTCTAATAATATTGTTCTATCAGTTAGTATATTAAGTAATTTAATATCATGACTTACAACTAAAACTCCAATCTTATATTTTCTTGTATACTTTAATAGACTATCCCAAATTTGTACCTGTGTTACAGCATCTAACATAGTTGTAATCTCATCAGCAATTATAAATTTTGTTTCAGGATTTAAAGCTCTTAAAATACTGAATCTTTGCAATTCACCACCAGATAATTCAGAAGGATATCTATTAAACCATTCCCTTTTTATACCAAATTCATCTAAAATTTCTTCTGAAGGATCCCATGACTCTTTTAGAATACTACCCATTGTCCAACGTGGATTCATTATCTTTTCAGGATGTTGATAAATTAATTGAATAGGATTAAAACCTTTTTTAATTTCCATATCATTTAATAAAACTTTACCTTTATAAGAATCAATAAAACCAGTTAGAATCTTACAAAAAGTACTTTTTCCAGAACCACTATCTCCAAATAAACCTAAAACTTCATTATTATTCATAATAAAATTAACATCATTTAAGATTGTCTTTTTCGAATTATATCCAAATGATATATCTTCTGTTTTTAATGTTTCCATAATATAACTTCCAAAAATATTTATAATTCTTTAGTAATAGGATGATAACATCTTACAAAACTTTTTCCTATTTTAGTTAATGGTGGGACTTCTTTTATACATTCAACAGTTTTATATTCACAATTATCTTGATAAGGACAACCTTTAGGAATATTTAAATAAGATGGTTGGTGACCTTTAGTTAATTTAAATCCATTTTCAGGTAATGCATTAAACAATGCTTTTGTATATGGATGTAGAAGATTTTCATCATTAAACATGAAATTTTTAGTTTCTGTAATCTCAATAATATAACCTAAATACAAAATAGCTATCCTATCACTTGTTTTAATAGCTGTATCAATATCATGAGTAATTAAAAGAATACTTGCACCATTATTTTTTAAGTCAATTAAATCATTAATTGTTTCTTTAACTGATTTTTTATCTAAACCTGGAGTAGGTTCATCTGCAATAATAATCTTTGGATTATTTAATAATGCTGTTGAAATTAATACTTTCCTTGCCATTCCCCCAGATAATTGATGAGGATACATATCTCCAACACTTTTATCTAAATTATATTTTTTAAATATTTCTTCTTGTTTTTTTAATTTTTCATTTTTTAAATATTCGTCTTCAACATAACCAATAGCTTGATACTTAACTTTCATCAATGGATTTAAATAATTTACAGATTGAGGAATTAAACTAATTATATCTCCTCTTAATTTTTCTTGTAATTTACTATCTAATTTTTCATCTTTATAATAAATTGAACCTTTAACCTTTGCATTAGGAGGTAATATTCCAAGTATTCCATGAGCAAGTAAACTTTTACCAGAACCACTTGAACCTAATACTGCTAATATTTCATCTTCATATAAATCAAGAGTTAAATCAGATATAACCTTTAATTTTCTCTGTTCAAGACCTTTAAAATATTGAGTAAATCCAATTGAAAGATTATTAATTTTTAATAATTTATTCATTATCTAACCTCTTAAAACATTTATTAAAAACACATAAATCTAAAATAAATTTAAAACTGTAAAAGGATTATGTATTAGTAGTTTGAGGATTCAACAATTTATGAACATTTTCACCAATTAAATCAAATAATAATACAATAAATAATAAAGATAAACCTGGATAAAATGCTAACCACCATGCACCAGTACTTAAATATCCCATTGATTCAGCTAGTATAATACCTATTGCAGGTTCATGTGGAGAAAGTCCAAAACCTAAAAAAGATATACTTGCTTCATGCATTATAGCATGTGGAAACATCAATATTACACCAACTATTATTTGAGAAATTACAAGTGGGAAAATATGTTTTTTAATAATCCACCATTTACTTTTTCCTAATTGTTCAGATAATTTAATAAACTCAGTAGTTTTAATTTTTTTAATTTCTGCTCTTAAAACCCTTGCAAGAGGAGTCCAATGTGTTAATCCAACACCTAATATTACACCATAAAATCCACCACCACAACTAATTGAAATCAATATTATAAGTAATATATGAGGAATAGATCCAAACAAATCAATTAAAGCAGCTACAAATTCATCTGTAATAGAATTAATACTAGATAATGAACCAAGAATTATTGCAATAATAGTACTTATAATAGATGCAAACGCACCAACACCTAAACTAATACCAAGCCCTAATATTGTTCTTGTAAACATATCCCTACCCATCCAATCAGTACCAAATATATGTTCAAATGATGGAGCTTGATTAATATTTGAAAAATCTGTTGTAAGCGCTGTTTGAGAATTAATAAAGAAATTACTTAAAAAAACAGAAATTAAAATCAATGATGCAATCAAGATTATAATAAGTGTTTTTGTCCTTAAATTAGCATGATATAATAACCATGGTTTATTTTCTTTTTTATTATTAAACATAATTTATACCTCTTAATATTTTACATCAAATGATTCATTTTCTTTAATTCTTGGATCTACAAAGTAATATAAAATATCTGCAATAAGATTTCCTACAAATACAAATATTGCACTTATAAGAACGATACCAAGTAAAAGAGGAACATCACTTTGAAGACCTGCTGCTACAGCAGTTTGTCCAATACCCGGATAAGAAAATACTTGTTCAACAAGCACTGCACCACCAAATAGTTCACTAAATGATAAAAATTGAAGAGTTAATGCTGGAAGTAATATATTTCTTAATGCTTGTCTTTCAATTAATGGCCAACCAGATTCTCCCCTTGCTTTTGCAAATAATATATAATCAGATGATAAAACTTCAACTAATTCATTTCTAGTATACATTGCAATAGGAGCAACACCTACAAGACTTAAAGTTAATACTGGAAG
>JBJFGN010000122.1:3332-4000 GCA_051892775.1 Methanobrevibacter sp.
TAGTATACATTGCAATAGGAGCAACACCTACAAGACTTAAAGTTAATACTGGAAGCACTAACCTTGCTAACCATTGCCATATTGTTACATTAGATTCCATAGTTCCTATAGGAACTCCAAGACCAATAGGGAACCAACCTAAATCTACACCAAATATTATCAATATAAGTAAACCAATCCAAAATGAAGGTGCAGACTGTAATATATAACAATAAAATTTAACAAGTTTATCAATCCAAGTACCTCTATTTTTACCTGCTACAACACCAAGTAAAAATCCAATTAAACCACTGATAATCCAAGAAATTGCCATTAAAACTATTGATGCTTCAAATTTTTCAAGGATAACTTGAGAAACAGGTATACGATAAATTAAAGAAGTACCTAAATTTCCATGTAATAAATTAATTAACCAATTCCAAATTTTAGTAGTAATTGGTTGACCTACACCCCAATATTGCTCAAGTGCTGCTCGTTGAGCTTCACTTACTGCAGACTGTTGAAGATAAATATTAACAGGATCAATAGGTGATAAATCTATAAGAATAAAACTAAAAATAGCTACAGCAATCATCAATACAATAAAATGTATCGTTTTATTTCGAATAAAATAAAGCATTTTTCTATTCAATAAAAATAACCTCCATTAAATAATACTAAAATTAAAT
>JBJFGN010000122.1:4100-20385 GCA_051892775.1 Methanobrevibacter sp.
AAAAATTTTAATCAATAATAAGCAAATCCTAACTAATTACCTATTAAAAATAAAAATTTTAATCAATAATAAGCAAATCCTAACTAATTACCTATTAAAAATAAAATTAAACAAATAAACCTACAAACTAAAATACCAAAAAAATATAAAAAAACCTAGAAACAAATAAAAAATAAAATTTAAAAAAAAGATAATAAATTATTCCAAATAATTTAAGAATAAAAAATCATCTTTTTTAATTAATTTAACTTGTTTTATTATTACGTGTCCAATTACAGATATTTTCCATATAATCTTGACCCATTGTAGGTTCTTTACCTATATTTACAGTATTTTTAACAAAATAACAATAGTCATAATCTGCAATCCATAACCATGGTGCATTTGCAGCAGGTCCAAAACCAGAATTACTATCAATATATGCAGCTTGTTTCCAGTATGCATTTGCTTGATTCTGATTATTACTACTTAAAGCTTGATCAAGAACATTATCTACAGCAGAATTATTATATTCATTTGGATTCATATAATCATCTTCTGAAAAGTTATTTTTACTGTAATATTGCTGGTATATATTTCTATAAGGATCATCTGAAGATTGTTGCATTACAACAGCATTACTATACATATTTTGATAAATTGTATCCCAATCAGTACCATTTAATTTTATTTCAATACCTAAATCTTTAGCTTGTTCTGAAACAACAGTTGCTAAAGATTGTCTTGATTGATCTTTAGATGCATAATATAAAGTAAATGATGCTTTTGTTCCGTTTTTCTCACGTATACCATCACCATCAGTATCTTTCCAACCGGCAGTTTCTAAAATTTCTTTAGCTTCATTTGTATTAGAGTCATTTACTTTAGCTTGGTCATTTGCATATGGTAAATAATCTACACCAGTATATTCAACTTTACCATGTCCTTTATATACTGAATGAATAATTTTTGAACGGTTTAAACCAATATTTAATGCTTTTCTTATTGCAGGATCAGCAGTAACATTATTTCCTACTTTGTGGCCATTATTTGTTTTTAAACCAGTATCATTCATATATGGGAGAGAAATACCTTGTGCACGTGAACTTGGCATATCAACTAATTTATAACCATCAGCACTTTGATTTAAACTTGAAAATGGTGCTTGTACAACATCAGCTTGATTTGATTTAACAAGTTCAAATGCAGTGTCTTCATCAGGGAATAACATAGTAATTTGTTTAAAGTATGGTTTTTGACCATAATAATTATCATTTACAACAAATATTGCTTGTTGACCTTTGTCCCATTGTTTTAATTTATATGGTCCAGACCCAATAGGATTAGCACCATATGTTTCATTATTATAATTTTTCTCTGGAACAATACCAATATACCTTAAATTATATACAAATGAAGATTGTGGTTTTTTCAATTTAAAAATAACAGTAGTATCATTTACTGCAGTAGCTTTATCTAAATTAGATATATCTAATTGAGAATTACTAGTTTTAGCAGTATTAAATGTAAATGCAACATCACTTGCTTTAAGACTAGAATTATCAGAAAATTTAACATCATTACGAATATCAACAGTCCATTGAAGTCCATCAGAACTTACTGTATAATTTTTTGCAAGATCTCCAACAAAACTACCATTAGAATCAGATTTCAATAATGTACTTTGTACTAATGGATTAAAATTCAAATGTCCACAACCCCAACCAGTTAATGGATTAAAACCACTTTCTGGTTCTCCAGCATGTCCTGGAACAGTTACAACCAAATGAGTTGGATCATCATCATGACTAGTTCCAAAATATGAAGAAATAGCTACAATAGCAATTATAGCAATAATTACAACAATAATACCATATTTAAGTTTTTTATTCATTATAAACCTCCAAAAAGTATTAATTTAATTTACTAAAATCAAAAACTAACTTTTATAAGAATATATTAAACGCCTTTTTAATATCAATTTAAGAAAAAAATAATAATTTTACAATAAAGTTGATAAAAAATTTCAATTTAAGAATAAGTAATAATTTTACTATGAAAATCCTAATAAAAGTATTACATTTAATAAATTAATTATTAATACTTAAATAAATTATTAAAAAAATACTATATAAATATTTTGATTTAAAACGATTAAAATTGAAAAATAGAATAAAAAGTATTACTATTAAGCTAAAAAAGTCCTAAAAAGTAATAATAATGAAAACTAAATAAAAATAACACAATAATTAAATAAAAAATACTATATAACAATTGGCTAAAATTAAAAAATCATTATAAAAATAAGTAAAAAATTAAATAAATTAATATTTATCTGTTTTAAAGGAAAATTTAATAAATATTAAATTTTTAATTATAATAAATAAAAATTAATAAAAATAGAAAAAAGGATATTACTTTTTAGCTATAAAATGCAATAAAAGTAATACAATAAAAAGATTTATATTAGATAAATAAATATATTAAAAAGTGTAAATTAAAAAGAACTCATATAAAGTATTACTTTTTTATATGATATCATATTAAAAGTAATACTTTAAAATAACTAATTTTAATAGATTTTTCTGCATGACCTAAAAAAATTAAAATTAGTAAAAAATACGAGTAATACTTTTTAATTAAAAATTAGTAAAAAAAGTTTCTAAGAGGTAATAAAATGTATGTAAAAACCTTAGATAATAATAAAAAGCTTATTAAAAAAACACAAGAATTTTTATTTAAAATGATTAAAGAAGAATTTCACTTAAATTATGTCCCTCAATACCATTATGATATTATAGAGTTATACAAAACATATATTAAACCTCAAAGAAACAATTTTTACATAATACTAAATGATGATAATGAAATAATAGCAAGTTTAGGAATAAGAGCTTATGATAAAGATTTTAAAGAATTTGAAAAACTTTATTCAAAAGAAGATACTTCAAGCTTATGGAGAGTATTTGTTAAAAAAGAATATAGAAGACGTGGAATAGCATCAGGACTTGTCAAAATAGCGGAAGAATTTTCAAAAAATAATAATTATTCAAAAATATATTTACATACACAAAAGACAGTTAAAGGATCACTAGATTTTTGGCTTGCACAAGGGTTTAATATAATATTAAACACGGATGAAGAACTTCAAACTGTCCATATGGATAAAAAAATAGGAAATATCCAAAATAACATCATTAAAGAAAAAGCAACAAGCATTGTTTAAATATTATTTTATTATAAACTTTTCTTTAACTATTACTTTTAAATTAAGATTCAAAAAAATCATTTGAATCAAATAAAATTCAATTATTAATATAGCATAAACTTTTGAAACCATTTACCTAAAAATTTTAACTATTTTAAAACATTATTAAACTAAAAAAAGGTTTGTCCCAAATATAATGATTTCAATAAAAACATGATAAAATAGGCTATTTTTAAAAAAAATAAAAAAAACTAATTTTAATATAAACTAAAAATCTTTTAAATTTAAAAAAAAGAGAGTTATGTAGAACTCTCAATTTTTTTTCTATCATAATTATCCCCCAATACTGGTTTTGTACTTTCTACACCAAGTAACATGGTAGATAAATTATGAATAATTGAAGACATATTTGGTTGTATTAATCCAATAATACCTAATGCAATTAATGTACCATTAATCCAAAGTATTTTTTGATAGTTGCCATTTATTTTCTCAAGCATACCCTTAGATAGATATCTTAAAGTAACCAAATCATATAAATCATCAGAAAGCAATGAAATATCGGCAACTTCACGAGCAATATCAGAAGAATTTCTCATTGATACAGATATATTTGCAGCAGATAATGCAGGCGAATCATTAATACCATCACCAACCATGATAACATCATTACCTTCAGCTTTAATTTCTTCAATAATATGCGCTTTATCCTCAGGTAAAACTTGAGATTTGTATCTGGTAATACCTAAGTCATTAGCAATTGCCTTAGCAGCATTTTCACTATCACCAGTTAACATAATAACATTTTCGACACCTAATGACTTTAGTTGACTAATAACATCCTTAGCCTCTTCCCTTACAGGATCATCAATACATAAAATACCTTCAAGTTTTCCACCAATAGCCAAATATATTACAGAATAAGATTCCAGATTTTTCCTGATAACTTTTTCTTGTTCTTTAGTAAATTTAACACCTTCATCTTCACAAACAAAGTGATAGCTACCAATTATTGCATGTTTCTCATTATAATATGTTGAAATACCATGAGCAACAATATATTCTACTTCAGAGTGGTCTTCTTCATGATGTAAACCTTCAAGTTTAGCCTGATTAACAATCGCAGTTGCAACACTATGAGCAAAATGCTCCTCAATACAAGCAGAAATTCTAAGTACTTCATCACGACTTAAATTACCCATCGGAATTACTTTTTCAAGTTTAGGACTTGCATTTGTTAATGTACCTGTTTTGTCAAATACAATAGTATTTGCATTTGCATAATTTTCAATGAATTTACCACCTTTAATCATTATTTTATTATCCGATGCTTCACGCATAGCAGAAATAATTGTAAGTGGTGTTGTTAATTTAATCGCGCATGAAAAATCAACCATCAAAACAGAGAGGGTTTTAATTCTATCTCTTGTAAATAAATATGTCAAACCAGTTAAAAGGAAAGTATACGGCACAATAGAATCAGCCAATCTCTCAGCTTTAGAATGTATTCCCGCTTTAAGATTTTCTGAATTTTCAATCATATCAACTATTTTATTAAGTCTAGTGCCTTCATTAGCTGAAACAACTTCAACATGAATAGTTCCTTCTTCCACTACTGTTCCTGCATGAACAGTTTTACCTTCAGTTTTATGTACTGCAAATGATTCCCCAGTCATTGAAGATTCATTTATCATTCCATCTCCATAAACGATAGTACCATCAATAGGAATAATAGATCCCATCCTTATTACAATAACATCCCCTTTCTTAACATTAGATAATGGATAGGAAATTTCTGTTTCATTTCCATCTTCATCAGTTTTTAAAATCCATACTGTATCAACATTAAGAGCAAGACTATCCTTTAATGTATCCTTAGTTTTTTGCATAGTATACTCTTCAAGAAGATCAGATATTGAAAGTAAGAACATCATACTTCCTGCAGAACTGTAACTTTTTTCATGCAAAGATCCGCTGATAGCAGATGCGTCTAGGAGTGCCACATCCATATTAAAACTAGTTAAACTATCTAAACCTTTTAACACATAGGGGACAGCATGAACAAACAATCTGAGTTTTCTTATTGGAATCGGTAAGATAATTTTATATAAATATCTTTTAATAACTATTTTAGATAGTTGCATAAAGAATTTGTTTCCTAATTCTCTTATTCTAGTTTTATTCGTTGGAGGTTCCGCTTCATACAAATCCCCATACCCAATATTATCTAAAATATCAAGAATGGTTTGTTTTTGATTTCTGTCTTGATAATGAATTAAAATACTACCATTTCTATGAGATGTTTTAACATCAGTAATAAAATCATAATTTAGGAGTGAAGTAGCAATACCCCACCCTTCCTCTTTTGTAAAAGCCACCCTTCCACATAATACACGAAGACGAGTGCCCTTATCATAAACTATTTCATACTTCATTAAAATCTCTCAGAAGCTTTAATCTATTCAGAATCATAAACTGCTTTTTTATCTTTGACTTCAGCATCAACAGAAATGTCTTCTGCATTATCTTTAATATTTTGAAGTTGTTCTTCAGCTTCCTTTTTTGCAGTTATAACTTTGGAAACTACATTGGTACATGCATCTTTAGTAGATTGTGAAGATATAACCTTTTTAGCTACATAAGCAGCAGCAATTCCTCCTACAAATGCTAAAGCATGGTCATGTTCCATGATTTCTTCAAAAAAATGTTCAATATCAGCCATGAAATTAATTCTCCTATAAAATTTTTACACACCTAAATTTTAAAAACCCTTAAAAATCTTCAATAAATCGAAATAAAATTTTAAATTAGAAGATAACTTAAAAAAAGGAAATATATTATAAAGAATAATATATAATTCCAAAAATACCTAAATTTTAATTAAAAAATTATAAAAGGATTTTAAAAATACACTAATTTTTAGGTATACTTAATAATTACTATTAATTAATATATAAACTTTTAGGTTTAACTAAATTATTAAATAAATATTTTATATAAACTAAATAATATAATAAAAATTTAGTTTATGTTAAATTTAAATAAATGAAACTCCGAAGACATATTAATACATACATAAATTGAGTAAAATAAACAAAAAAGAGTTAAATTAATAAAATAAGAAAAAATAAGAAATATAAACATTTAAATGAAAAATAAAAAACTAAAATAAAAAAAGAAAACAAAAAACAATAGAAAAACAGACAAAAAACTTAAAAACCTAAAAATAAATAAAATAGAAAATATTTGTCTATTTGACAAATATTTCCACGAATTTAGCAAATGCCGGACGAGTAATGAATACACCTACAAGTACACCTAAAATTGTAGTGAATGCGAAACCAGAGATAGTACCAATACCACTAGCACCTCTTGCAAATCCTATATAGGATAAAGGTAACATTGCTGCAATTAAAGTACCTGCGGAAGCAAATATAATGAAGAATGCTTTTTTAACATTCATTTGTGTTCTTGTTCTACGTCTAGATTTTTTATTAGAATCTCCCTTATGAGCAAGAACCTCATCAACAATAATAATTTGATCGTCTACACCAGTACCTACACTCGCCATTAAACCTGCAATAGCTGCAAGATCTATGTTCCAATGTATAATTGATGCAATACCCAATACAATAAGAATCTCAGATATTGTTGTTACCAAAATTGGAATAACCAATATTGGTTTTCTATATCTAAAGAATATAATGGCTGAAATAGCAAGAATTGCAAGAACAGCCGCAACAGCGGTACCTTCAATGAATTGTTGACCTAATTCTGCTGAAACAGTATCAGACCCAATAACACTAATTTTTACTGGCAATGAACCAGTTTTTAATACTGTGTAAATGTCGTTTGCTTTAGAATTCGCATCTTTTTGATCAGTACCACTACCACTTACTTCAATCTCAGTAGCAGGTTCACCACTTGCGAGGTCTGCAGAAAGTTTTGGTGGGTTTTTATCTACTGGTTTACCGTCGAGGTACATCCAGACTTCATGACCACTTTTACCTTTCGCCGCAGCAGCAAATTTTTTAGCTCCCTGAGTTGTAAGTTTGAAAGGTACTCTCCAGGATTGACCAGTGACTTGATACATCTCAACATTACTAATATCAGAACCAGTAATAACCGTTTGATTATCAATTTTTGCTTCAAACACACCAGGGTGACCAATCAGCTTCTCAACTTCTTCTGGTGTGGCCCCTGCCATTTCAACAACAACTTGCTGGTTACCACTTTGCCTTACTTTAACATCACTAATACCATATAAGTTTAAACGTTTATCTAAAACTTTAGTAACAGTATCCATTGTTGATTTATCAACAGGATGCTCCAATTGAAGTTGAATAATAGATCCACCTTTAAGGTCAAGACCTTCCTGAATTCCAAAACTTGCAATACATAGAATACTAATTATAACACATGCAATGAAAAGCATTACACGTTTATCTTTTAAAAATTCCATAGGATCATTTCGTTTCCTCATAATCCCACTCCTTTTGTTTTAGTTTTTCTATGATGTTTATTCTCTTCTTTAAAGTCAATATATTTCCTTAATATTCCAAGGTTCATAAACCAAGTGTTTATAATATCTGCAACTAAACCAAATATTAAAACTAAAGAAATTTCACTTAAGGTTTTAGCTTGTGGCATTAATACAACAGTCACAATGTATAAAACTGCCATAGCAGCAATAGCTGAAAAAGACATGGTTAAACCGGTTTTCATAGATTCTGTTGCTCTTTCCACTACAGTTCCATTTCTACGTTTTAAAAGACGGGTTGTTAACAGAATATCAGTATCTACACTATAACCTATTAACATCAGTAAAGCACCTACAGATGCAACAGATAAAGGAACCTTAAATACAGCCATTCCCCCAGCAGCAAAAACAATATCTAAAAATGCGGATAAAATTACTGCAAATGCTGGAACAATCTCCCTAAAGACAATGAGAATTGTTACAGCCATGAATACAAATGCAAAGAGTAATGCCCAGTATACCTGATTCATTGCTTCTTTACTTAAAACAGGCCCAACTGTATTATAACTAGTTACAGTTCCTTTTCCCTGTAGTGCTTGTTTAAATTGTCCTACGTCTATTTTTTTAGATAATTCAACAGTATATTTATTATTACCATTATCAATTACCTTAACTTCATCTACATGTAGACTATTTTGTAAGTCACTAGATAATTCACTAGAAGACATTTGAGAATTTAAATTAACCTCAGCCATGGTACCACCACTAAGGTCTACTCCTTGTTCTATACCTACAAAATGAATACATCCAAAAGATAAAATAGCTATGACAATAGGAACGATTATTAATAGCTTATAGTTATCCATAAACTTTTTTAACATAATCCACCTATTTTTATTTAAATTTAAAAATAAATAAGTTATCGTTTGCTATTTTAATTAAAAATAGTATGTCGACTACTATTTGAATTTATTATAATTATTAAAAAAACTGAAAAAAATATCCAATATCAATATCGAGAACTAAAAAACTGAAAATATCTAATATTAGAAATTAAACAAATTCTAGAAATTTGTATTATACAATAAATTTAATATATATAATATATTCGATATATAATTCTATTTTTAATTATATATAAAATTTTATAAAAATAGATAAAAAATGTTTAAAAAATATTTAAATATCCAAATTACTATCTTATTTTGTATAATTTTTTTAAAAATGATTTTACAATAATAAGGGCAAAGAGAACAAAAAATAAAGAAATTTTAGAAAATATAAAATCTATTAAAGTATATTTGATTTAAATTAATTATGAATTAAAATAATCCATAATAAACTCGGATAAATGAACACAAAAAAGACAAAAAACAACCTAAAAAATAGCAAACCCCAATAAATAAACACAAAAAAGACAAAAAACAAAAACAATCCAAAAATAAAATTAAACCTTAAATTTATTAAAAATACCTATCCTTAAAATTCTAATTTTTAAAAATTCATTCATTTTTTAGATTTATAAAAAAATCCATATACCAAAATCAAATAGGTTCAAAGTCATAGATTTTCTTAAAATTGAAATTTATAGATTAATAAATGAAATAACATCTCAATAGTAAATCAAAACATGAAAAAAAGTCTAAAAAAGTAAAATAAAGATTAATGATATAAACTTAAATCTAAGATTTTTGCATAAGCTTCACTATATTTCTTAAGATAGGAATCAGATTTACCTTTAGTTTTAATACTAAATCTCTCAATAACCCTACCACCACGAGCTTTGACCTTTTCTTCCATCCTATTTAAAGTAGCGGTTCCACCAGATTTTGACATTGTAGCAAAAATAACAACATCTTTCCCTCTTAAATCACATCTATCAATAATAGTAATTATTGCAGGACTTGGTTTTTTAGACCAGACAGGTGTCCCAAAATAAACAACATCATAAGAACTAACATCAACCCTAAGAGGAGATATTTCAGTTTTAACTTCACGTATAGCATCAAAATTAGAAGTTAAGATATTCTTAAACCCTTTTCTTGGTTTCTTATCCTTAATCTCAATAATATCTGTGTTTAATTTATTAGATAATGTTTCTGCAACAATCCTTGTTGAATTATCTTGTGAATAATAAATGATTAAAGCTTTCATAAATATCAACTTCAATTTTATTTAGAATTTTAATTTTAATTTTGAAATTAATAATATAAACCTTTTATTAAAAAAATATTGAAACCAATAAAAATGCTATTTTAAAAAAATATGGTAAATGAGAAAATATTGAAAAATATCTTAAAATTAATGATTTGCGAAATTAAATGCATCAAGTTTAAGAAATTTAAATATTAAAAACACACAACAATATACTAATTTTAATAGCATTAACTAAGGATGAACTCCAAAGAAGTCAAGTCCTAATTTTTCATCAAATCCACATAAAAGATTCATATTTTCAATAGCTTGACCACCTGCACCTTTTACAAGATTATCAATAGCAGATAAAACTACAAGTTGACCACTTCTATCAACTTCAAATCCACCAATATGAACATAATTAGATCCACGCACAGAACTTAATTTTGGAATTTCACCATAATCTAAAACTTTAACAAATGGCTCATTATTATAATGCTCTTTATATATCTCACAAACACGTTTTCCAACATCTTCCCTTTCCTCTTTGGTATCAAAACTAAAACCAGCATCCTCGTTAAAAAGAACATGATTTGTTGTGTAAATACCCCTTATTACAGGAACAAGAATAGGTGTAAAAGACACTTTAACATCAGAGAATCTATTAAGTTCCTGAGCTATCTCTGGAGTATGTCTATGGGTAGTTATTTTATAAGGATTTACGTTATCTGCAATGTTTGGATAATGGGTTGTTTCAGAAGGACTAATACCTGCACCACTAACACCAGTTTTTGAATCAAAAATCATCCTATCTGCCAATTTTTCATCAGACAATGGATAACCAGATAGAATTGCACCAGTTGTAAAACATCCTGGATTACCAACTAGTCTGGATTTTTTAATTTCTTCTCTGTGAATTTCCGGAAGACCATATACACTTGGAATGTATGGTGTATGTTTAAATGGATACCAATCCTCATAAACACCATAATCATCAAACCTGTAATCTCCACTTAAATCAATGACTTTTGCATCAGTATTTTCAATTATATTTGGAATAATCTTCATACTTGCCCCATGTGGAGTTGCAGTAAACACAATATCCTCATCTAAATCTTTAGGATCTTTATTTTCAAATTTTAAATCCAAACCCCTGAGATTAGGGTGAACCTTATAAATCTCTTCACCATCATTTTTTCTTGAGGTTACTGTTGTAATTTCAACTTCTGGATGATTATATAATAATCTTATTAATTCTCCACCAGTATATCCACTTGCCCCTATAATAGCTACATTAACCATTTAATCACCTGTAATAAATATAAATATGAAACTTAATACAACTCAATAATTTATAAAAATTAATTAATAAGTTTAATAATCCAATATCTTAGGATAAAAACCAATTATAATTTTTATATGAATTAGTACTTTGGAATTAAATTAAAAAACCAATCAACATAATAAATAATTCTAACAATTAAAAATTTCATAATTAAAAAACCAATCAACATAATAAATAATTCTAACAATTAAAAATTAATTGATAGTCCTAATTAATATAATGGCTGTTTATAAAAATTAGTTTTATATAAAATAATTAACAATTATCAATTCTTTTATCTTTAAAATCAGAATCCTTGATTTTCTTAATAATTTTACAACTACTGTCTAATTCTGCTTTACGATAATCTGTTATTTTTACAACTTTTGCATTAATACCTTGTTCTTTTAGAGATTTTTCTAAATGACCAGTATCGAAGTCTTGATCTGCACCTATTGTAATAATATCTGGTTTAATTTCTTTAACTATCCTAAATTTGTCATCTTCATAACCAAGATACGCTTCATCAACAGGCTTTAACATTTTAACCATTTCGAGACGTTGATTTTCACCAACAACAGGTATCCTTTTTCTAGCACGTACTGTTGAATCACGTGCTACAACTACAACAAGTTTTGAATCAGAGCCACCTATGTCTTTTGATTTTTGAAGATACAAACCATGCCCTGGATGTAATATATCAAATGTTCCTGTTGCCATAACTGTAGTCATAATTTTAACCCCATATTTCTTAAAATAAAAAAATTACAATAATATATTAGTTTTTATAAATTAAATTAATTTCCAAATAAAACTATTAAAAACTAAAAAAGAAAAATTCATTTTTAAAAATTTTTAAACAATATTATAATTTAATATCCTGATACTTTAATGCTTCTTTTAAATCAATCTTATTTTTATATAATGCAGAACCAATAACTACTCCTTTTACACCTGTTTTTTGTAATTGTTTTAAGTCGTCAATTGAACTTACACCACCAGAGTATACAACAGGTATTGGTGATGATTCAACAAGATCAACTACAGGATCGGTATAAAATCCGCCAAGTAAACCTTCAACGTCAACATTTGTAAAAAGAACACTTCCTGCACCATTATCAGCAAACTCCCTAGATAATTCTACAGGACTTTTATCAATCTTTTCTTGCCATCCCTTAATAACAACTTTTGAATCTTTACTATCGAGTGAAATCATAATACGATCTTTACCATATTCATCAGAAAGTTCTGAAATGGTTTCAGGATGTTTAATACCCATAGTTCCAATAATTACTCTTTCAATACCAATATCAAGTAATTTACCTGCATATTCAACTGACCTTATTCCACCACCTAACTGTATTGGAACAGATACATTATCATAGATTTTCTTAATAAGTGGAAGATTTGATTTTCCATCAATAGTACCATCCAAATCTATCACATGTACTACTTCTGCACCCATATCCTCCCATTTTTTAGCAACTTCCTCAGGATTATCAATAATAACCTGTTCACTGCCAGGTTTTCCTTGAACAAGTTGTACACATTTACCGTTTTTAATATCTACTGCAGGCATAATCTGCATTTTTCCTTCTTCAAATGACATTTAAGCACCAATTTAAATAAAATTATTAAAATTTAATAACCATATAGACTTATGTTTTTATTAATTTATGTATTTTTATAAAAAAGTTTGTATAAATATTATTCTTAAATATAAAAGAATAAATTATAAATTTGGAAAAGTTAAAAAATAATTAAAAATAAAATAGAATTAAATAATCAAATAAAAAAAATAAGAGTTAAAAATATGAAACGTCCTGACTTAAAGATTAAACCAATTAAAAACGGAACTGTAATTGATCATATAACGGTGAATAAATCTTTATATGTATTGAACATTTTAGGTCTTCCATCACCAGAAGTAAAAGATATTACTGTAGCGATGAATGTATCTTCAAATGAGATGGAGAGAAAAGATATTTTAAAAATTGAAAACAGAGAACTCCATCCAAGGGAAGTCGATCAAATAGCATTAATTGCACCTAAAGCTACAATTAATATCATTAAGGATTATGAGATTGTAGAAAAAAATAAGGTCCAACTCTCTGATGAATTTATTGGAATAATTAAATGTACTAATCCGAAATGTATTAGTAACCATAAAGGAGAACCAATAACCCCTAAATTTTCAGTAGTCAATACATCACCTACAGAATTAAGATGCAAATATTGTGATAGAGTCATCAAATCAAAAGATATCGATTTACAATTCTCATAAATTAAAATATAAATATTATAACAGAACCATCAAATCAAAATATTGGCTTACAATTCTAGTAAAGAATTAGGAAATAATTCAACAATTATTTTCCTAAAAAAACTTTAAAATATTATATTTTAATGTGATATAATTTCTCTAATTTTTCAATCTCATCATCAAGTGCAGTTCTTGAGGATTTATTTTCATCCTTATCAGATTTATTACTTTTTTGTTTTTTAACAGATTTATCCTTAGTGTTTTTAGTGGCTTTCTTATTTTTATTGTTTTTAGTGGATTTTCTAGATTTGACTTTGTTTTCTTCAAGATTTTTTGATTTACTGTCTGACTGTTTTTTAGCAGATTCCCCACTTTTTTCACTATCTAAATTGTTTTTACTAGATTTAGTTCCATCTTCATCAATTGAACTGTTATCAGATTTAACCCTATCTTTATTAAGTGAATTGTCTTTATCCCCATTAACTAATTTTTCAGCTTTAATCTCTTTAGAGTCATTATTTACAATAAACTCGCTTTGTGATTCTTCTTGTTTTTTCATAGGTTTCCTTTTTCTTGATTTTTTACTCTTGATTAAAACATTGTCTTCAATCAATTCCTCTTTAACAGCTTTTTTAATTGAAGTAATTAGCTTATCATCAATATTTACAGAATTCTGATTATTTTCCGTATTTTGATTATTATCATAAAAGTCCATTAGTTTTACAATAACATCTGCATAGGAATCATTCATAGATCCATATTCAGTTAATCTCTTCTTAACTTCAATTGGAATGGATATTGATGTTCTTGTCATAAATTCACCTAAACAATTCTAAAAAAATATCTTAACTATTATCTAGTATATTGTATTTAATATATAAATATTATGTAATGAATATAAAATATATTTTGAATATATTACATACACATATAGTTTAATTTTAATAATCAATTAAATAATAATTTAAATTTAATAAAATAAAAAATTAATAAAGTTTAATATATTAAAAGATTTATAAATCAAAAAATAGAAATAAAATTAAAAAATAAAGATTTTAAAAGAATATAAAATATTGAATACATGATAAAAATAATGTTTTAAATCGTGACTAAAATAATTAAAAAAATAAGCCAATCTAAAAAAACAATAAAGGTAATATAAAAAGCACAACAAAAAAGTGAAAAACAAAAAAAAGGCAATATAAAAAAACACAATAAAAAAAAATGAAAAACCAAAAAAAGGCAATATAAAAAAATACACTGAAAATTAATAAAAAAATGATAAAAAAGTAAAAAATGTAGAAAAAAATCTACACAAATATTTAAAGTAAGCTATTGTAATTTATTAATTAAATGTTTTGAAAGCCTTTTAGATATAGCAAGAATTGCTAAAATAGGTGGTGCACCTGGAGCTCTTGGGAAAACACTTCCATCAGATACATATAAACCTTCAATTTTTGTTTTAAGATTACTATCTACAATAGTTCCAATAGGGGCGGTACCTCCTGGATGAGCGCTTCTAAATACAGTTGAAACAAATACAGATTCAGCACCAGCATTCTGTAAAATAGCACCTGCAGTAGCAGCACCTTCAGCAAGATATTGAACATCCCTTATTGAGTTATATTTAACAACTTCATCGGCATTTACATAACCTAAACCTTCATCAGGAATTTTAACCATAATACTGAGAATATCTTCTGGTTTTAAATTATCATCTGCAGCACGGCTATCTAAATATTTAGATGAGTAATGAGGTGCAAGTACAAAGTGCTCTCCTTTTACTAAAGCATTCATAGTAACTTCCTTATTAAATCCAATGCCTTTAATTACAGCACCAACACTTACAAAAGGATCAGTAGTAAATTGTTGACCTGCCGGAATACCTAACTTTTGAAGAAGACGTGCATCAGTTACAGCACCTGCACATAAAACTACTAAATCATCTTTTATAGTTTCGGTTTTGCCATCTTCTTTTGTAATCTCTATACCAACCACTTTATTATCTTCTACTAAAACATTAGTTACTGGAGAATTGCTAAGCAATTTTGCTCCATTATCAGCTGCTTCTTTTACAAAATCAGCGGAAGTCCATTTAGCATTGTTTGGACAACCATATGCACACTTACCGCATTGAATACATTTATCCTCATAAATAAATTTAGGCATTTTAGAAACATTTAAACCTAATTCTTTTGCAGAATCAATGAATAATTGAGTTCCCCTACCAATATGACTATCATCCATTTGATGAATATTAATTTGTTTTTCAATTTCATCATATTCTTCAGATAAGTCAATACCATAATCTGCTAGCATCTCTTCACATGATCTGACACCATTACCTGCTGAAACTACAGTATTACCACCTACACAAGTAGTTGAAAGTAAATCCATACCATCAACAGGATCATTATAGTAATCAAACGCGTCTTTACTATCTATTAGTGGTCCTTTTTCAACAATGGTTACAGGAATATTTGCCTTTGCAAGTTCTAAACCTAATATTCCTCCCCCTGCACCAGAACCAACAATAAGTACCATTTTATCACTCCAATTAAAAAAAATATTTAACAATATTATATTAATTTTTTTAAAATAAAAATTTATAATTAACAATTGTTATAATATTAATTAATATATTAAAATATATAAACTAATAGGATTTAACATGAAAAAAATTCCAATATTAAATAAAGATTGAAAATAAATTGCTAAAGAAAAAAATAATAAAGATTATTCTAACAGACAATTCCAACAAGAAATATCATTTAGACCCTGTTGAAAAATTATATTTCCAATAAATGGACTTAGAACCATTATTTTCAAATGGAAAATTCTATTTCCAATAAATGGACTTAGACCACCACCTCCAAACTTAAGGTAAATTTTATC
>JBJFGN010000122.1:20485-23953 GCA_051892775.1 Methanobrevibacter sp.
TATTTCCAATAAATGGACTTAGACCACCACCTCCAAACTTAAGGTAAATTTTATCTTAAATTTGATATCAACAAAGTCATATTTAATCAAAAATCAAGATTCTTCTGCATTTTCTTGATTTAAAATTGATAATTGTGCATCCCTAATATTCTGTTTTTTAGTTAAACCATTATTTTTAAGAACAACAGTACCATTATCAAGGGAGATTATTTGATTTCCATCTGCAGGAGTTAAATAAACATCTCTCCAAAGTTTATCTTTTCCACTTACACCATCGAAATCAGCATCACATCCCCCTTTAGACATGTCACAGGTAAGTTCCCCTTCAGGAACAGTGCTATCCCTATTTACATCTTTAGGAGTATCAGTTAATGTTCCAAATTTATGGCAGAATGGACAATAATTTACCCAGGTTCTTGTATAATATTTATATTCTAAGCCAGTCTCAACACTAGGTTTCATATGAACAGTAATTGTTGAAATATTATGATTGGAACCATTAGCGCCAATGTTAACTGATTGATTATTTGTGGTATTTTCCTCCCCAGTATTATTTGCTAAAATAGTATCATTATTAACACTGCTATTTGTTTTATTGTTGCTACTTAAATTCTCCTCATTAACAGTAGCGTATACAGCAGCTATACAGATGATACCTGATATAATAATTATAAAAATTAATAATAAAAATGATTTAGAGTTATTATCCATAATAATTACCTCTTAAATAAATAAAATAATATATAATAATTAAAATAACTTCAAATATTAAAAATATTAATTAACTATCCCAAATAATGAAAAAAAAGCCAATATAACAGTTTATATTTATAAATAACATACATAATTTTTTCTTTACTTCCATCAATTCTACTTTCCAAATATTTTAAATTAATAAATCCAATTCAATTAAAATAAAATTAAAAAGGACAATAACAGCTTTTTTTCTAAAAAAATTTATTTATTTTTTCCAAAATTTGAAGTTATAACTTATAATTTCTTTAAATTCTTATAAAATAATAAACTTTAAACATAAAATTATTTATTATAATATATAAAGCTTTTGTAAAATTTTATAAAAAAAATTGTAATAAAGGTCTAAAATCCAATTAAAGCTTTGATATTATGTTATTTAATAAATAAAGGAAAATTTTAACTTAATGAATTTAAGTTAAAAAACTTTATAGTTAGTTTAAATAAGAATAAAAAAGAATGATATAAAGGGATTTAAATTAAAAAATAAAAAAGAAAAATAATAGAAATTAATAAAAAACTAATGTATTTACAATAATTTAAAAAATATAAATCAAATTAATAAAGTAAACAAAGGTAAATAAACTATAATACATAATCCTATTAAGAAACCTATAATTAAAGCTTATTTAAATTAATTTGTATATAACAAAACAAAATTAAATTATGGACTTAAGATAAAAAATAAAATCTTAAGATAAAAGACAGTTAAAATTAAAATGAATAAACCGAATAAGTTAATAAAAAGAATAATAAGAATAACCTAATATTGAGGAAATAAAAACCATTTTAAACTACTTTTAAAAAAAGCATAAAATCCAAATTTTTCAAAACTTAAGAAAAAATTTAATAAAACTGTCTAAATTTAAGACATAAATATAAAAATGTATTAAAACTAAGCGAATTTTTAATGCTTTTTAATAAAAATTAACAGAATAAAGTAAAATTAAATTTTAATAAAATTGAAATTAAAAGTTTTAATATAAAATTAAAAAGAAAATAAAGAAAAATTCCACGGTTAAAAATAGACAGAATAAAAAATAAGAGATTAAACCATCTAAAATTAAATTAAAACAAGCAAATTAAGAAAACAAAAGAAAAAATAAAAAATAGAAATTAAGAAAAAATAAAAAATACCAACAGAAACATTAAATTAAACCTAAACAAAACAAGAAATAATAAAATAAAAAAAATCAAAAATTAAACAAAAATTAATCTTATATAAAAATCATAGATTTAATTAATCTAAATATATATAATATAATTATATACTTATAATAATTTAAAAATTATAAATCAAATTAAATAACAGGTTTTATTATGGAATACGATATAAACGATTTAGACCAACTTATAACAAAAATAGAATCCCAGGTTGATTATGTAGACATTAGAGCAGGAAAAGGAAATGGAACTAGTATCGTTATGAAGGATGATAAAATCCAAGAAATCAACAGTGGATTAACAAATGGTGCTAGGATAAGAGTACTTAATAATGGAGCTTGGGGTTTTGCATTTACTAATGACTTATCAAAACTTGAAGAAGTATCAAAAACAGCAATTAAAATATCAAACTCACTTAAAAGTGATGTGAAAATGAGTGATGCCGATGTAATTGAGGATGATGTTAAAACACCAAGAAAAATTCCTGTTTCATCAGTAGACATTAATGAAAAAATAGATCTTATCAAAGATACTAATGATGCCGCAAAACTCGATAAAATCATAAACGCTACAGTAAATTATTCAGATAGTGAAACAGAATCAGTATTCTTAAACAGTGAAGGAACAAATATCCATATGGAAGAAACAAGACTTGGAATGTTCTTAAATGTTATTGCAAGTAATGGTGAGCTTATACAAATAGGCCATGACAGTTTAGGTGGGGCAAAAGGATACGAAGTTCTTAAAAATGCAGATATAGAAGCCTTTGGAAGGAATGTTGCTGAAAGTGCAATAAGATTACTTGATGCAAAAGCTGCACCATCTGGAAGGTTCCCAATTATAACAGACAATACATTAACTGGAGTAATGATTCATGAAGCACTAGGTCACGCAGTAGAATCAGATTTAATCCTACAAGATGATTCAATACTAAAAGATAAAATGAATACAAAAATAGGATCAGATATTGTAAACATATACGATGACCCCACTATGGATGCGTTCGGTCACTATGAATATGATACAGAAGGAGTTAAAACATTTAAAAACCATCTTGTTAAAGATGGGGAATTAGTGTCATTATTAAGTTCAAGAGAATCTGCAGGAAAACTCAAAATGAAATCCTCAGGAAATGCAAGATCAAGTATGGAAGACCAACCAATTGTAAGAATGAGTAATACATATCTTCAACCTGGAGATATGAGTTTCGATGAATTGATTGAAGACATCAAAGATGGAATATATCTTAAAGGTTCAAGAGGGGGGCAAGTAGATACAGGTAAAGGAATATTCCAATTCAATGCTACAGAAGCATTTAAAATTGAAAATGGAGAGTTAACAACACCATTACGTGATGTGTCTTTAAGTGGTAACATACTTGAAACACTCAAACATATTGATGGACTTGGATCTGACTTTAAAACTAGTGTCGGATTCTGTGGTAAAGATGGGCAAATCGCACCAGTTGGTGATGGAGGTCCACATACCAGAATACAAGATGCAATTGTTGGTGGAAGCCAATAATTCCACCTTAATTTTAAATTTTAAAAA
>JBJFGN010000122.1:24053-25158 GCA_051892775.1 Methanobrevibacter sp.
TCAAAAAAAAACTTCTTTTAAACAAAAAAACATTATCTAAAAAAACAATCAAAAAATTTAACTAATCCCCCCTTAAACAATATATGATATAAATATAGAAAGAAAAATCACATATAATTTTCAAACTTGAAATAAACTTATAAGATAAACATGAAAAAAAAGTTTGTGGGAATAAATAATTAAATTATAAAAAAAGATATTAAAAATTATAGTATTTTAAAAAATATAAATAGTATAAACATTTAAAATTATCTTAAATAATAATTAGTTCTATGGAAAATTTAATTTAATTATAATCAAATAAAGTAATAAATTGTCTTAATATTTTTAAGTTCATTAATTAATAAAATTTAAAAACCTAAATGGAGATTTTATTGATTATTAAAAAATTTTAGGTGATAGAATGGTATTAACTAAAGAAGATGGCCAATATCTTATAGATGTTGCTAGAGAAGCTATTGAACTATATTTAGATAACAGAATTAAAATTAGTGTACCAAAAGATTGTCCAGAATATTTATTTGAAAAACTAGGAGTCTTTGTAACATTAAACAAAAACAATAATTTAAGAGGATGCATTGGTTATCCAGAACCAGTTATGCCACTTATCGAAGCTACTATTAATTCTGCAATATCTGCTGCCGTTTCTGATTATAGGTTCCCAATTGTAAGAACCAGTGAACTTCCAGATATTAGGATTGAACTTACTGTTTTAACAAAACCAGAACTTATTGAAGTAGATAATCCCCATGAATATCCAAATAAAATCAATATTGGAGAAGATGGCCTAATAATTGAGGAAGGTTATTCTAAAGGATTACTTCTTCCACAAGTTGCAACTGAAAATAATATGGATGAAGAAGAATTTTTATCTCATACCTGCTTAAAAGCAGGTCTTTCACCAAATGCATGGTTTAGTGAAGATGTAGAAATATATAAATTCCAAGGACAAATATTTGATGAAATTATTTAAAATATTTTATAGACCAAAGAGACTACAAAATACCTAAAAAATGCTAAAAATATTTTATAGACCCTATTAAACTATAAAATACCTAAAAAATGCTAAAAATATTTTATAGACTCGATTAAACTATAAAATACC
>JBJFGN010000122.1:25258-26659 GCA_051892775.1 Methanobrevibacter sp.
AATACCTAAAAAATGCTAAAAATATTTTATAGACTCGATTAAACTATAAAATACCTAAAAAATGCTAAAAATATTTTATAGACTCGATTAAACTATAAAATACCCAAATTATTTTATAAATTATAAATTAAAAAATTTATAAAAACTTGTTTTACAATTTTTAATTAGTGATATATATGATGATACCGACAATACCAACAGTTGATGAAATCTTGGATAAAGGTTTCTCAAGAGGAAAAAAAGCAGCAGATATGAAAAGATCTGAAAGAATGCCTAAACACATCAAAGGAAAAAGGGTTGAAGAAGTAAGAGTTACAACTGCTTGCCAAGTAATTAAAGATAAATTAAAAATGATACTTGACCGTACACCTGAAATTGAAGAATTACCTGTATTTTATCAAGACTATATTGATATTACAGTAGGTGTGGATGCCCTTAAACAATCATTAGGCGCAGTGAATTGGGCTTATGGAATTATCGCCCAATTGGAAGAACAATACAGACAAAAAATCAGAAGATCTGCACCAGACAGGGCAAGCAAATTAAGAAAACAAGCATATGGTAGAATTTCATCAGTAATCAAGAAAATCTCTAAAGATCTTGACTTCTTAGATTATGCGAAATCCAGATTAAGAAATATGCCAACAATCAATTTTGATGCGAAAACTGTTGTAATTGCAGGTTTTCCTAATGTAGGTAAATCCACATTACTTAGACAATTAACCAGTGCAGAACCAGAAGTTGCAAATTATCCATTTACAACCAAAGGTATTCAAATAGGACATATTGAAAGACATTGGAATGATATCCAAATTATAGATACTCCGGGATTACTTGATAGACCCATTAGTGACATGAATGATATTGAATTAAATGCTATTGTAGCACTTGAAGATTTAGCTGATACAATTTTATTTATTTTTGATAGTTCAGAAACTTGTGGTTATTATCTTGAAAATCAATATAAGTTATATACAGAAATTAAAAGAATTTTTGATATACCATTTATCCCATTATTTAACAAAATAGACCTTACAGAATATGAAAACAAAGGTGAAAACTATGAGTATATTAAAGGATTTATTGATAAAACAGAAAATCCATTAATAATATCTGCTTATGAAGGAGATGGTGTAGATAAAATACTTGAAAAATTTGATAGTATTGAAAAAATACCTCGTAATGAAGAGGAAGATGACGATTACTATTAAATTTTAAAATTTTAATTTTTTACTTATTTTAATAAAAAAATATAAAAAAACACAAAAATTACTTACTATACAAAAAAATACCTGAAAACAAAAAAAACACAAAAAATACTTATTCTACAAAAAATACCGAAAAACAAAAAACACAAAAAATACTTATTCTACAAAAAATACCGAAAAACAAAAAAAACAT
>JBJFGN010000122.1:26759-32170 GCA_051892775.1 Methanobrevibacter sp.
AAAAAACACAAAAAATACTTATTCTACAAAAAATACCGAAAAACAAAAAAAACATAAAAAAATTACTTACTATACAAAAAATAAATTTACTAAAATACTCATTTAAAAACAATGAAAAAATATAAAAATAAAACTTTACATAAAAGGGTGAAAAAATAGTAAAGTATTAATAAAAAAAGAATAGATTTATACATATTTAGAATATAGTCTATATTATATTAAAGGAGGAATAATCATGGACAATTATGATTACTCAAAAAGTAAGGAAAGAGCACAGAAAGCAGCAGATGACATTGTAGATAGTGTAAAATCCGCAGGAAAAGAACTTGATAACATAATTAGAGATTACAGAGACACTTCTATCTCAAAAATAAAAGTGGATTTACTTGAAGATGAAGAAAATTATTATATAAAAGCAGATATCCCTGGAGCTTCCAAGGACTCAGTGAATGTAACTATAGAAGAACAGAATGTCATTATTACTTGCGAATTCCAATCTTTTGAAGATGAGCTTAGAGAAATTGCAGCGGAAGTAGCCGAAGAGGAAAATAAAAAAGAAGAAGACGAAGAAAAAGAACTTAAATACTTAATTCAAGGAAGAATCACAGGTAAAGCAAAAAGAATAATCCCGCTATCTAAAAAAATTAAAACAAAAGAAAGTAAAGCAAAATACAAAAAAGGTACAGTTACTTTAACCATACCTAAAGTAAAACCTAAAGCATATAATGTTACAGTTGAATAAATATTCAACTATTTTTAAATTTTTACTATTTTTGACTCATTTTAAAATTTATTATATCTGAAATTTTAATTTCTTTAAAATTGTTTTTAAACTAAAAAACAAGGCATATGTTTAATTTAAGGACTTAAAAAGTATTATTACTATACAAACCCCCATTTTATAAAATAAACATAGAATCCCTACTTCTTTTAAAAAAACAGACAAAAAACTAAAAAATATAAATTGCAAAAGGTTCTCAAACTAAATAAAAAAAGTAGAATTAGTAATATATGAATTTAATCATATCTTACTTTTCCAATATGTCTAGTACTACCTGGATCCTCTCCATTATAATGGGCTAAATAGTATATAAACCATTCAAGTGGTATAACAAATACAAATGGGGATAATAATTTATTAAAGTCATCACCAACATAATCAGACAATTTATATAAAATCACTTTCATTTTAAGGTTTTCTGCAAAATTAATTGCCTTATCAGTGATTTCATCAACCCCAAATCCTGAATATAAAAATACTATTGGAACATCTTCTTCAGCCCTTTCAATAAGACCATGCCTAAATTCAGAGGCATATACTGGACAAGCGTGTTTAATTGCACCTTCCATAAACATAGTCATGGCCAATTTATATGCAAGACCAAAGTTAGGTCCAGCACCTAAACAATAGAATAAATCCTCATCTTTGTATTCTTTAGCTAATTTTTCACTATCATCAATTGTTGATTTGAGAAGTTTATCATATAAATCAGGAATAGCCATTAATTGATTAAGTAATTCATCTTTATCCTCATAATCAGAAGCTTTAAACAAGATTTGATATAAACAAGCAAGCTGAGTAACATAAGTTTTAGTACCTAAAATAGCCGTTTCACGATTTCCCCTTGTAATAATTGGATATTTGGATTCTTTAACCATTGAGCTTTCAGGTTCATTAGTGATTGCTACTGTATCAATACCATATTCATTAGCCCTTTTAAGAGCAGATAAAGTATCCCCAGTTTCACCAGACTGTGAAGTGAAAATAGCTATAGAATTTTCATCCTTTACCAGCTTTTTATTATAATAAAACTCAAATCCAGTGAAAACCCTAACTGTTAATGTTGAGACCATTTCCAAAGCATCCCTAACTGAATAGCATGTAGAAATAGAACTTCCACAACCAATCAAATAAATATTATCACATTTTTCTACAAGTGATGAAACTTTATTCATCTGATCCATTTCAGTTTCAAATGTTTTCCTCAATGCATCAGGTTGTTCCATTATTTCATCATACATTTTATATTCCATAAGCATCCCTAAAATATGATTTATTTTTAAAAAAATGAATTTTTATAAAAAAATAAATAAGCTTTATTTTACATTTACTTTATTATATTATAAGATATTTTATAATTAATAATATAAATAATTTTTTTAAACCTATTTAAATAGGGGTTAAAAAGTATAAAATAAATGATTTTATCAAAGTTTATTTATAAACAAAATAAAAACACAAACAAAAAACTATTTACAAAAAACTAAAAACACAATAAAAAAAATATCTACAAACCAACCAAAAACACAATAAAAGATTAACTAAATAAAATTAAAAAAACTATTTACAAACAAACCCAAAAAACAATAAAATCTTAACTAAATAAAATTAAAAAAAATATATAAAAATTAATTAATAAAAATCAATAAATAATCAAATAAGAATTTAAAGGTTGATAATATGGACATTGATATTAATTTAGTTGGAATGGAAAAAGGAAGTCAGTATGAAACTATAATAACTAGTTTATGTGATGATGGTAGTAAAAATGCTGCTCCTTTTGGAACCATTGCATATAGTAAAGATGAATTAATGTTTCGTATTTTTAAAACAAGTCTTACTGCATCAAATATTTATAATAGACGTGAATTTGTTGTAAATATTACAAACAAACCACAAATATTCACATTATCAACAATAGGAAATTTAACAGATGACTACTTTACAGAGGATAAAGAAGCAATCTTAAAAGATTGTGATGCATACTTAAAATGTGAAGTAGAAACACTTAAAGAAGCTTGTAAAAAACATGATCCAGTAGCATCTAATGGAAAATCTTATATTATTAAAGCAAAAGTTACAAAGATTGTTAAAAACAAAGCATGTCCACAAATAGTAAATCGTGGATTATACATGCTTATAGAATCACTTGTTAACTATACACGTATTGATATAGTTGATGATGAATTAAAAAAATATTATCTAGATAGATTCTCAGAAGATCAAAGAGTTATAAAAAAGGTAGGTACAAAAGATGATAAAGAATCTATTGAGATACTTAAAAAAGTACTAGAAAATAAAGGATATAAAATAAAAAACTTTGAACCTTAGTTTATTTAAAACTTTAAAACTCTAAAAAACGCAAATCCTGAGGATTATGAACCTAAAGAAAATATCTTCTTTGAATACACAGGAAAACAAAGTAAATATATAAAAGCTAAACATTTTACAAGTATTGATAAATATAAAGGTAAAGATTATGATGATGCTGAAAGAATAAGAGATAGGAGGATGAGAAAATGAAAGAAAAAAAGTACCCTATGACTTATGAAGAATATGGAAAAAGAGTTATTGAAATATTTCTCAAAACTGGAGATTATGCTACTCGTGAAGAAAAGTTAGAATTTTTATATGATGAATTATTAAAAAATGATCCAGACTTTATTAAAAATTTATATGAAGAAGATTGTTTTAAATATGATCATCCTAAAAAATGTAAAATAGTTGATCCAGAATATCTTTTTTCTGATGAAAGATTATTAATCCAGCCAGCTCGATTATTAGAAATGCTTTGTTGAAGGAGATATTTTTAAATTAACTATTTTTTATATTGTATTTTTGTAATTAATTGTTAATTACAATTTATTTTTAATATTAATTTTTTAGTTTATCTTAATTTATTTAAAACATTGAACCTCTAAAAAATCTCAATTAAAAACCTAATCCAAAAACCAAATAAATAAACCTCAAAACACTAATAAACCCCATTAAAAACCTAATTCATTTTAAAAATTTAAGCTCCTAAAAGAATTTATTCTAAATTCAATTAATTAGAAAAAATAATTTAATAAATAAATATATTAAATTTAAAAAAGAAAAAGATAAATATTATTCAAAAATTAAGAATAATATTTAATAAAAAATGGGGGAAAATATGAATAAGAAACTTTTAACGACTATTATAATTATCATAATTATTGCTGCTGTATCTGGAGTAACTGCTTTTGTCTATTTTTCAAATCCAAATGTTCAATATAATAATATTAAGATGAGTGAAAGTTGTAGTATGGATATTCCAGTATCTAATAAATTAACAAATACAACAATTGGAGATAATATCTCCGTAATAAATGATACTCAACATGATCTTATTATAATGTATTATAATAGTAATTCTGATAATTTATCTTCTGATTTAAGTGATGGTGTAAAACTTGCATCAACAAGAGATTCATATAAAATAGGTGCAGAACAACAAACACTTAACAACCAATCAGTATGGTATAATAAGGACACTAAGTATTATATGGCATTCCTTGGAAATGATACTACACATGATAATATTTTAATTGTTACTAAAAATAAAGATATTTTAACTCATATAATGACAAGTATACATTATTTCCAAGTAAATACTACAGTTAGTACTGATTCAGTAAGTACCACTACCAGTAGTCCTAAAACTAATCATAAAAATAAGACAAATAAAACAAAAGAAGCTAATACTACTGTAAACTTCTATGAATTTAATTATTACGATGACTCTAGCTATAGTTATGATAGTGGCTCTAGTGGAGCTAGTAGTAGTGGTAGTGGTAGTAGTAGTGAAGAATATAGTTATGATGACTATTCAGCGTAGAGAATAATTAATTTCTCAATAATGTTTAAATTCATATACTATACATAAAGTAAGAGTATTTACTACTCTTATTTTTTTCTAATTTTTAATATATTAAGTTATTTTAAATCTAAACTTTTTATTAAGCTATATTTTTAAATGATTTCAAAGTATATTCTTTTTAAAAATAAATCAATAATTTATAAAAAGGATTAATCTTTTAAAAAGACATCACATTTAATTGATTTATAATTTTCAAAAGGCTCTGATAAACTAGTAATTACACCATATAACTCTTTTCCACCATCCATTAAATTAGCTAATATCAAATTTTTATTTTTTGGAACATAACCTACTTTTTTATTATTATATTTTATTAAAATAGCATATGAATCATATCTATTACATTTTTCTCTAGAAAGTTTTAGAATATCTCCTATTTTCATATCAGATAAAATCTCATCAATATCTTCAATATAATATAATCCAGCAACATGAAGATTAATTAAATAAATATCTTCATCAAAAGATTTAACTTTTCCACCTTTATGAATATAACCTATAAATTCCCCAATATCTGAACCAGTATATTTTTCAATATTTGACATTTTAATCAACCATACTATACCTATTAAAAACTTTTAAAATAATATACTCACTAAGACTTTCAACTCAATAGATATTTATTTTTAAAATAATATCTAAAATTACCCATAACTAATAAAATAAACCTAATCAAAACATCCAAAATTACCCAATAACTAATAAAAACCTAATCAGAATACCTAAAAT
>JBJFGN010000122.1:32270-33378 GCA_051892775.1 Methanobrevibacter sp.
AAAATTACCCAATAACTAATAAAAACCTAATCAGAATACCTAAAATCACTAATTAACTAATAAAATAAACCTAATCAAAATATCCAAGATTACCCATTAACCTAATCAGAATTAATATTCTTATTAAAATCTTTTACCTCTTCTAATTTTTGATTTAATTTATTATTATAATACTCTAATTCTTCATCTTTATCTTTATTCAAAGATTTAAGATCATTTATATAATTTTCAATTTCAGTATCACTAGATAATAAATCCATTACAGTATAAGGATACTTTGATCTTATTTCAGAAATCTTTAATTTAAAATCAATGATTAATCTATTTAAATCTGCTTCAGTTGAAAAATCTACATCAAATTTAGAATCTGGAGTTATAGCATATAATGTTTCTAATTTTTTTAAATCACCCATTTTAAAAGCATCTGTAACTTCCATAAATAAAGTTTTCTCAAATTCATCTTGATCTTTGTTTAAATCAGGATGTAATCTTTTAACAAGTATTTTATATATTTTCCTAAGTTTTAATGAATCTTCCTCAGAAAGTTCTGAGAATTCATTTTTATTTTTTAAAACATTTGATACTTCATCCATTGATTCTTTTAATTTTTTATTATAATCCTTAAATTTAAGTTCTAATTTTTCATCAATTACTTTGATATCTACTTGATTTTGATGATTAATCTCTTTTTGGATTAATTTGATTTTTGCTTTAATCTTATCTATCTCAAAATCTTTTTTATATATATTATATTCAAGTAATCCAAAATTAAGAATATATTCCCTCTCTAAACTAGGACATATTTGATTTTTAAGAGATTCATATTCAAAAACCAAATCAGATAATTCTTTTTTTAATTTTGTATATTCAAAGGAAACTGCAATATTAGACATAATTAAGATTTTAATCTAAACAATATTTAAATATTAATGTTATTAGTAAAAATACAATTACCTAATATTATATTATACTGAAAAATGTTTTAGTTAAATAGATAAAACTTAAAAAACACATTACTTAACACAAATTTTATTTAAAACCAGTGAAAACTTAAAAAAACACATTACTTAACACAAATTTTATTTAAAACCAGTGAAAACTTAAAAAA
>JBJFGN010000123.1:0-33301 GCA_051892775.1 Methanobrevibacter sp.
TTTTTAATTTTTAATATTTTTAATAGCTAATTATATTAATTTTAAAATTAAAAATATTATTATAATATTTATTGGTTGTAGTAAATTTTATTTTATTAATTAATGGATTATTTTATTTGTGCTTTAATAATTTAATTTTTATTGCAATATTTATTAAAAATTTTGAGAAGTGTTATAATGGCAATACATCCAATAGAATTTAGATATGGTACTCCTGAAATGAAAAATATTTGGGAATATGAAAATAAATTACAAAAAATGTTAGATGTAGAATCTGCATTGGCTCAAGCTGAAGGGCAACTTGGAATTATTAAAAAAGAATATGCTGATGAGATTAGTAAAAAAGCTAATACTAATTATGTTAAACTTGAAAGGGTAAATGAAATTGAAGCTGCTAAAAAACATGATATTGCATCTATGGTTCAAGGAATTGCTGAACAATGTGATGGTGAAGCTGGTGAATATGTCCACTTTGGGGCAACTTCTAATGATATTGTAGATACTTCAAATTCATTACTTCTTAAAGATTCTATTCATGTACTTGAAGATAAAATAATTAAATTAACTAATATTATTCTTAAATTAGCTAAAGAAAATAGAGATAAAGTGTGTATAGGACGTACTCATGGTCAACATGCTATCCCTACTACTTACGGTATGAAATTTGCTAATTGGGCTGCTGAACTTAAAAGACAGTATGATAGATTAGAACATGCAAAAAATAATGTTTGTGTTGGAATGTTAGATGGTGCAGTTGGTACTACTGCAGCATTAGGTTCTCAAGGTTGGGAAGTACATAAAAAAGTTTCTGAAATCTTAGATTTACCTTATGCAACCATTACTAATCAAGTTGTTCAAAGAGATAATCATGTAGAATTTATCATGGTAATTGCAAACCTTGCAACTACCCTTACAAAAATAGCTCTTGAAATCAGAAATCTTCAAAGAACTGAAATTATGGAAGTTGGGGAATTTTTTGATCCAGAAAAACAAGTAGGTAGTAGTACTATGCCACATAAAATGAATCCTATTACTGCTGAAAGAATTTGTGGTATTTCAAGGATTGTAAAATCCTATGTAAGTGCTGCTATGGAAAATAATCCATTATGGCATGAAAGAGATTTAACTAATTCTTCTTGTGAAAGAATAATGTTACCTGAAGCATGTATTTTAAGTGATTACACATTAGAATTAACCATTAAACTCATGAGTAAATTACAATTCCATGATGAAAATATTGAGAAAAATCTTAACCTAACTCATGGTTTAGTCATGGCTGAAAGATTAATGGCAGAACTTACCAGGGCAGGTATGGGTAAACAAACTGCATATGCTATTGTAAGGAAAAACGCTATTAAAGCTAATAAAGAAAAATTATTACTTGCAGATTTAATACTCGATGATGAAGAAGCTTCTAAATTCTTGTCTGAAGAAGAAGTTAGGAAAATTATGGATCCTCATACTTATACTGGTTCTGCAGATATAATTGTTGATGAAATTTTAGAAGACTCTAAAAATTGGTTTTAAATTTAATTTGTTTTATCTATAAAATTAAATCTTAGTTTTAAATTATAATTTAAATTTTTTATATCTCTTAATTTTATTAAAGTATTAATCTTATAATTTAAATATTAAGTAAATGTTTAAGTTTTTGGATATTATTTAATTTTTTTATATTCTTTTAATTTTTTTATAAACAAATCAAAAGATTAATATTATAAAAAATATATTAAATTAATTGTTTGTTTAAATATTCATTATTTAAACAAATTTTATAATAATTTTTTTTAAAAGGGTGAAAATATGGTAAATTCAAAAAATATTAAAGAAATTGATTTATCTTCCTTTACAACTATGGGTATGTGTGTTAATACTTTATTAAGTATAATATTTGCAGTTATACTATTTATTGTAATTTCTGCAATGACTGGAGGAAATGCATTATCAATTGCTTTAGTTTTAATTCCTGTTATTGTTTTTGGAACTATTTTACAAAGTATAATTCACTTTTTTGGACGAGGATTTTTATACAATATCTTTGTTAAAAGACTAAATGCTATTAATTTCAGCATTAAATATGATGAGATTAAAGAAATTAAACCTTTACCTATCGCATTAGTTTTAGCTTTAATCTCCCTTGTATCTTTTATTATTGTATATACTTTAATAGCAGTATTTGTACCTACTATGATTAGTTCATTATTACAAGTATTGATGATGAGTGGTCAAATGGGTATTGCAATGATTTTATATAACGTAGTAATGTTAATGTTGTCTCCTAGAATTATTATTTCATTACTTATTGCTTCATTTGTATTCCCATTCCTTTTTGTTCTTATTGGTGCCTACTGTTATAATTATCTTGCTCCTATTGTTGGAGGTATTATTGTAGAATTAGAAGATGAAAATGATATGACAATTGTTAAACGTTTTGATCCTACAAAAACTGCGATAATCATGTCTATTGTAATGACAATTCTCAGTGTTATTGTTTCAATTATCATGTTAATTGTAAATCAAAAAGCAGTTATGTCTGCAGTATATAATATTGTCGCTACATTTGTTTTAAATTTCGTTATTGTCTTTTTAGCTACATATTTCTATAATTATCTAGCTCCAAAATTTGGTGAAGTTAAAATTAAATTAGAAAATGAATTATAAAATTATTTATCTTTAAATAATTTTTATAATTTTTTGCTGTTTTTATTTTCTTTTTATTAATTGTTTTATGATATTTTTTAATATATTTTACTAGTCTTTTAATTTAAATATTTATTAATAATTCCATTTTATAGTAATTAATTATTTTTTATTTTATTTAATTCTTTATTCTATTTGTTGTATTGAATTTATTTTTAGTATTTTCTTTATTATATATACATGTAATTCTTCATATAACCTCTTTTTTTAAAATTTTAAAAATGAGGTATTTTTTAATTTAGAATTAATTATTTCATATAATATTTTTTTAAAAAAATGAGGAGTTTGTAAATATTTTAGTTAAATAAATTAGTTTACTTCCATAATTTTAACTAAAAAAATAGCATATAGTTGAACTTTGTTTTTAAAATTTTAATAAAATATATTTATTTAAATTAATTTATGGATATTGGTTTTATTTTTAAAATTAGTAAAGAATAAGTTTTAAATTTTTTAATTTAAAATTTATTCATTTCATTAAGTGGCATTAAACCTTCAAGTGCTTTTACTTCAATATTAATGCCTTTTTCAAGGATTGCGGCTATTGAATTTAAACCACTGCCTGCAACAACACCAAAATTATAGTTATTAACTTTAGCATTGTATACTACCTCCCTTGGTTTACCTATCTTATAAATAGATAATACATCACCATTGAGTTTATTTAAAATAACTTCTGCATCTTCTCTTGCTATTAAAGGCACCTCTTTAATGGATGCAAGAATTTTTTGTGTTGTGTCTTTTTGGGTAATTGAAGTTAAATTTTTAGATATGTATATTTTATGTGGATCTATTGAGGAACCACCATATGATATAAGTTCTGTAAATAGTGAAGGATTTCCAATTTCAAGTAATCCCCCATACTTTGGTAAACTCATAATTCCATTTTTAATTAAAATTCCATCAACTGAAAGACTACATACAGTAGCTATTCCTACTTTATTGGAATTATTTTCATTTTTAACTATTTTATAATATGGATTTATATAATTTGGATAATCGTTATATGTTTTCTCCATAATATCTAATGCATCATCTATGTCCTCTTTATCAATATATGAAATATTAGCAATAATATTCCCTTTTTTAGTTTTGTAGTTATAATCTACTTTTTGTATAAGATTCCATGATTTTGAAAGTAAAAATGGGATTTGTTCATATTTTGTTTTAGTATTAGGTTTTTTAAGTATGGTTTTTGTACTGGTTATAGGTTTTAGTTCAGAATAATCATTGAGATCTTCACCTAATTTTATATCTACGTCATAATCTAATTCTTGTGCTGCACAAAATGGAGTAACACCTCCACATATAGCAACACCAACAGTTCCATTAGGTACAGGTACACCTAATATGTCTTGGCCTTCTTTACCTATTGCAATTACTCCATTGATATTTGATTTTTTAAGTTTTTTTATTATGTTAATAACTTTATCACGAGCAACACTAGGGATAACTCTAAAATTTGCAGGAATTGTTCCATTACCTTCTTTTACAACATTTAATACGGAAGTCATATTTTTTCCAATAAATGCATCTAATGGAGTAATTGATGTTTTCTTATATGAAATAAGTTCTGTAAACCTTTTAGGTACATAATCTTTAACTTCTAGTAACCCGCCATATTGTGGTTGTGTACTTATACCATTGCTTAATAATACGCCATCAATGGTTGTTCCACATATTGTTCTGAGACTATATCCCTCTTTTCCTTTATATGTACTTTTTTCAAGTTTAACAAGGGGACTCACTGCAATATTCGCTTGAAAAACTTTTTTAATTAACTCTAATCCTTCATCATCAAATATATGTGAGGTATTAACAATAACATTTCCAGTTTTATTATTTGGATTAAATGTTGTTTGGTAGATATACTCTTCAAATTTTGAAAATGTAAAATCTACTTGGTCATATACAAGTCCTTTTTCCAATACTGATTTTCCAAGTTCTGTAATTTTTCTTCCAGAATAACCTATTCGTTCAGTGTATCCCTTTTCATCTAAAAGTTGCATATGATAACGAACAGCCCTTTCTCCTAAATTATACCCTTTGTTTTTTAATTCATTAGCTATTTTTTTAGAACCTACTGGTTTTTCAGCTTGTTCTAAAATTCGTAAAATTTCAATAGTCTTATGTTCTGATTCAGACATATGGCACCTTTATTTTATTATTTTTTTAAGTTTATAAAATTATAGGTTTTTCTAAAATTTTATATCGTTTTTAACTTATTATAAAAAATATTAAATATTTATATTATTTATTTTTAAGTGTTATTAAACTATTTATTTTAATTTAATAAATCACATTTAATTTTTTGATTATTTATATAATTTTAAAACTATTGACCCTATTTAGAATAAAGTTTCAATATTGAATATTAGATAATTAAAAAAAAGCAATTCTAATAGAATATTAAGTTTTAATTATATTGTAAAAAAAGCTTTCTAATAGTTAAACTATTAGTTAATTTTAAAAATAAAAATTAAAGATATTAGATTTATACATCTAAATATCTTCTTTGTTCGTAACCGAATACTTGAACCCTGTAGTCATCCCATTCAGCATATTTGCTGTCAAGGAATTTATTAGCAATATGGTCACCTAATGCTCCTAAAACAACAGGATCATCTTCAAGTGTATGATATGCTTCCCATAAACTTGCAGGTAATAAACCAATTCCTCTTTCTTTGAGTTCTTCTTCACTTAATTTGTAAATGTTAACTTCAGTAGGTTCACCAGGATCAATTTTATTTTTAATACCATCTAAACCAGCTTCGAGCATAGCAGCAAATGCTAAATATGGGTTACATGCTGGGTCAGGTGCCCTATATTCAATACGGGTAGCTTGTCCACGAGCTGCAGGTACCCTTACAAGTGCTGATCTGTTTTTAAGACCATATGCAATATATACTGGAGCTTCGTATCCAGGAACTAAACGTTTATATGAGTTTACAATTGGGTTAGTTACAGCAGTTAATGCAGGTGCGTGTTTTAATAATCCACCAATGAAGTAAATTGCATCATCGGACAAACCAGTTTCACTATCTGCATCAGCAAATAAGTTTTTACCATTTTTGAATAAACTTTGGTGACAGTGCATTCCACTACCATTTACACCAAAGAATGGTTTAGGCATGAAAGTTACTCTGTAATCAATTTCATCAAATGCAGCCATGTTACTAACAATGGACTTAATTGCTGTTTTAAATGTTACTACTGCATCTGCAGTTTTAAGTGCATCATCAAATCTAAATGCAATTTCGTTTTGACCTGGACCAACTTCGTGGTGAAGTGCTTCTACATTGAATCCTAATTCTTGTAAGTTTAAACTAATTTCTCTTCTAAAATCAGGTCCTTTATCTTTAGGTTCAATATCAAAGTAAGCTGCATCATCGTAAGGCATTGGGTATCCTTCATCATCAATATCTACAATAAAGAATTCTGGTTCTGGACCAATATTATATTGTAATCCATCTTTTGAAATTTTTGCTAATGATTTTTTAAGTTGACTTCTTGGATCTCCTACAAATGGTTTTCCATTTGGATCGTAAATATCACAGATAAATCTACATACCGCAGAATCATCAGGTCTCCATGGTAATCTAGAGTAAGTACTAATATCTGGTTTTAATAATAAATCACTGTTATTAATATCTACAAATCCATCAATTGAAGATCCATCAAATAAGTTACCTTCAGTAAATAAATCTTCTAAATCTTTTGGTTTTGGTATTGCAATATTTTTTTGGAAACCATTGATATCTACAAATTGTAATCTTATAAATTGGATATCATCTTTGTCCATTTGTTCTATTACATTGTCTATCTGTTTTTTATCTACATCTTTACTCATTAAATCAGTCTCCATTTTAATAAAATAAAAATAATAAAAACTATTTAATAAAAATTATGTTTTTTATAATAATTATTTAACATTTAATCTTTAATATATTTAATTGTTTTATTAATTTGCATATTTGTTATGTTTTTATACAGTTTTTTAATTAATTTTTAATCAAAATAAATTAATTTTATATTTAAGTCAATATTAATTATTTTTAGTTTAAATTAATGAACAATATCTAATTAATATTACAGTGACAATTCTTTTGATTTTAAATTAATCTTTATGAAATAAAATTTATCATTTTATTTTATATTTGATTTTAATTTTAGTCGGAAGTAGTATTCCTACTTTCAATATATTTTATTTTTTTCATATATAAATGTTTTCTATTGTGTTCTATGTTTTTATATTCAGTTTTTTATTAAAATATTGAACGTTTAATATTATTTTTTAATATTTTTTTAAATTTTATATTTTTAAATAATTATTTATTTATTTGTTAAAATTTGTTTATTTTTTAAATATTTTCTACTTATATAAATGAAATTTTTAATTATATTTTTAATGTGAATTTTTTTAATTTTAAATTTTTATATCTAAAACCCATGTCTTAAAAAGAGATATTGTTAAATTCTTAAAGTTTAGAATATGATTTATTTATATTTTAAAAATAATTAATCTTAGAGAATTATATCTAAAATAGCTTAAAAAAAGGTTTAAAAAGGGTTGTATTTATAAATTATAAATTTTGTTGAAATCCTTTAATTTAAGATATAACTTATTTCATTTAAAAATAAATGGCTTTAGAAAATTATATCTAAACAATAGGTTTTCAAAAGATAAAATTATATTTTAATTAGATTATAATTCTATTTCTGTTATTGAATTTAAATCTAATAAGTCATAAGTCAATATTTTTGGAGCTTTTATAACTTTTCCAATTCCTGTAATATATTTAAAAGCTTCAAATGCTTCTAGATTACCAATTATATTGGGGACTGGACCAATTACTGGGGGAACACCATAAGTTAGGTTTTGAACTTCTTTTTTAACTTTTTCAGTTAATTCACGGCCTTTTGAAGGCATTCCAAATAATTCTTCATAATCTTTATCTGTATCTGGAGTAAATACAGTTATCTGTCCTTTTGTTCCATTTATTGCTCCATGTATAAATGGTATATTTTTTTCTTTTGCATATCTACTTACAATTATACGTGTTACAAGATTATCTAGTGCATCAATGATAATATCAACGTCACCAATTAGCTCTGCAACATTATTTTCATCAACTTTGGCATTTTTTGCATCAACTTCCACATATGGATTAATTAATCTTATTTTCTCTTTTGTAACTTCTGATTTATCTTTTCTTAAACAATCTATGCTACTCATTACTTGTCTATTAAGATTTGATAAATCAAAATAATCCTGATCTATTATTGTAAGTTTTCCAACACCCATTCTTGCTAGCATCTCGATTGTAGATCCTCCAATTCCACCACAACCTACTACAGCTATTTTAGCATCTTTAAATCTTTGTTGTTCACTTCTTGTAACTATGCTCATTTGTCTTGATACTATCTCCCAGTATCCATTTCCAATATATCTTGTTGGCATCTTATCACTTAATATCTATTTTGAGTTTCAAACATTTTTTATATATAATATATAATTGATTTATTTTATAGACTATCTATTCTATTGATTCTCCTTTTATTAAAATAAATTTTTATAACAATTGTTATTTTTTATATATTTTATCTTTTAATATTTATACCTTTATAATTTTTTATTTATCTAAAAAATTTTTATTTATTAGACTTATTAATTTAAACTTATTTATCATATAAATTTTTTAAAAATGATTGAATTTATCTCCAAAGTATTCTTCTACTTTTTTCATTTCTTCAGGAATATTTATTCCTTGTGGACACATATTTACACAATCACCACATTGGGTACAATGGTGTGCTAATGCTTCATCTTCAAAATAAGTGAAATATTGTCTTGCAGAACCTTTAGGGCTGTTTAATATATTACCCATATTGTATTCCCTAAAACAATGAGGTATATTAATTTTATTAGGGCAAGGCATACAATAACCACATGAAGTACAATCATTACCCTTGTGTTGTTTATATTCCTCAGCTACATCTTTAATAACTTTTTTATCATTTTTAGAAATCATATTTGGTTTAGATTTAGATGCAATTTCAATATTGGTTTTTAAATGTTCTAGAGAATTCATACCACTAAATACACAACTAACATTTTCCATATTCCAAAGGTATTCTAACGCCCATTCAATAGGGGATCTTTTCTCTTCTGCAGTGTCCCATATTCTCATAATATTCTCAGGAACATTTTGAACCAATCTTCCACCACGTAATGGTTCCATAATCATATTTCCAATACCCATTTGTGATAAAATATTTAAACCTTCTATACCTGTTTGATAAGTTTCATCTAAGAAATTCATTTGGGTAAGGGCAATTTCCCATTTGTCATATTCTGCAGTTAAAATAAATAATGTTTCAACAGTTCCATGTGTTGAAAAACCCACATGTTTAACTCTACCATCACTAAGAATATTATCCAAAAATTCTAAAATATTTGCATTTTTATAATTTTCCCAGTTCTCATTATTAACTCCATGAAGTAAGTAATTATCAATATGGTCTGTTTTAAGTCTTTTAAGTTGTTGATCTAAATAAAATTCCAAATCTTCTTCTTTTTTTATTAACCATGATGGCATTTTTGTTTGAAGATAAATTTTGTCTCTATAACCTGTTTCTAAAAATTCTCCTAAAAAGGGTTCACTGTTTCCTGCACCACCATGAATCTCGTTTGCATGGAATGAATATGCAGTATCTATTATGTTTATCCCATTACTTATTCCATAAGATAATAGTTCTTCGGCTTGTTTTTTATTGATATTATTATTTTCATTATAAGTTGGTAATCTCATTGCTCCGAAACCTAAAATAGATACTTTTTCCCCAGTATTTCCTAATTCTCTATATTCCATTTAAACACCAAATTATTCTTTTCAATGAATTAATTATTATATTAATTTAATATTTTATTTAATTTTTTCATAAGCTCTTCAAATATTATTTTTTAAAATAAGTTTTGAAAATTATTTAAATTTATGCATGATTTATTTTAAATTTAAAAATAAGAGTTTTCTGGAAAAATTAAAATTTTAAATAAAATAAGTTTTTAATAGAGTCAAAATAAATAATTTTCGATAATCTAATTAAAATTTATTTTAAAATAATTTCTTATTTATTAGTTTTATTTTTTTAGTATATTTTTTAAATTTAAGAAATATTGATTTATAATTATCTAATATTATTATCTTGAGAAATAGAGTTAAATAGAGTTTAATATTTCAAAATTATATAAAAAAAGTTTTAAAAATTTTCCTGGGATTTTTTTATGCCGGGGGCGGGATTCGAACCCGCGGCCTCACGGTATCCCAGGAATTCAGTCAGAGCATAGCTAAAAAACCCTATGAGCCGTGCGCTCTAACCAGCTGAGCCACCCCGGCATAATATTAATAAAGTATATTAAATATTATACTATTTTAAATTAGTATTTTTTAATATTTATACTTTGTGTTTTGATTTATTTTTTTCTTTAATTTGACCTTCTTTTTATTTTTTCAATAATTATTTTCATATTTCTTATAATATTATCTTTTATAATCATGATTTTTTTAGTAATATTTAAAAATTTAAAAATATAAATATATATTATAAATTATTAAAATCTATTTTATTTTAAATAATATCTTTTGAATGATATTTTAAATTTTTATTTAATTATGTCACTCAAATATTAAAAATGGTTATTTCGTGATTATAATGAGTAATGTTAAAGATATGTCTCTTGCAGATGATGGAATAATGAAAATTGAATGGGTACAGAAACATATGCCTGTTCTTGAACATATTAAAAAAGTTTTTGAAGAAGAAAAACCTTTTGAAGGAATTACTATTGGATCATGTTTACATCTTGAACCTAAAACAGTTAATTTAGGTTTAACTTTACAAGCAGGAGGTGCAGAAGTTGCAATGACTGGTTGTAATCCTTTATCAACTCATGATGATGCTGCTGCAGGTGCCGCTGCTCTTGGTTTAAATATATATGGTTGGAGAGGTCAATCTGATGAAGAATATTATCAAGCTATTGACAATGTTTTAGATCATAAACCAGATATAATTATTGATGATGGTGCAGACATGATTATGCATTTACATGGTAAAAGACAAGAACTTTTATCAAATATTAAGGGTGCTTGTGAAGAAACCACTACTGGTGTACATAGATTAAAAGCTATGGCTGATGACAATGCTTTAAAGTTCCCAGTAGTTGCAGTAAATGATGCTTACACTAAATATTTATTTGATAATAGGTATGGTACTGGTCAATCTTCTCTAGATGCTATTATGGGTACAACTAATATGTTAATTGCAGGTAAAAATTTTACTGTATGTGGTTATGGTTGGTGTGGCCGTGGTGTAGCTAATAGAGCAAGAGGTATGGGTGCTAATGTTATTGTCACTGAAGTTGATCCTATTAGGGCTCTTGAAGCTAGGATGGATGGTTTCAGGGTAATGACTATTAGGGAAGCTGTTAAAATATCTGATATTATTATTACTGTAACTGGTAATATCAATATTATCTCTGGTGATGATTTTAAATATATGAAAGATGGATGTATGCTTTGTAATTCTGGACATTTCAATGTAGAGATTAATAGAAATGATTTAGAAGATCAATCAGTTTCAGTTAAAACTGTAAGGGAAAGTATTGAAATGTTTACCATGCCTGATGGAAGAAAAATTTATCTTTTAGCAGATGGTAGGTTAGTTAATCTTGCTGCTGCAAGAGGTCAAGGCCACCCTGCTGAAATCATGGATATGAGTTTTGCAGTGCAAGCTTTGTCTGCTAAATATATTCTTGAAAATGAAAATGATTTAAAATTGGGTGTTATGAAAGCTCCAGATTCTATTGATGATACTGTAGCTAGGTTAAAATTAAAAGCTATGGGAATTGAAATTGATTCAATTACTGACACTCAAAAAGATTACATGTCTGATTGGCATGCTGGAACATAATCATTTCTATTTTTAAAATTTTTAATTTTTTATTAATTTTTTCTGTTTCTTTATTTTATTTATAATTATATTAAATGATATTATGGACTATTTTAATCATATCGATAATGGTGATGGACCTACTAAATTATTTATTGGTGGCGTTCATGGAAATGAGGGTAAAACTACTATTAAATTAATTAAACGTTTAAAACTGGAAGATTTATCTGAGGGTCAATTTTATTTTTATAATTTTGATTCTAGTCCATATATTTCAACTGTAGATAAAAGGTATTATGAATCAGATATGGGGCAAAAAATTATTAGTTTAATTAATGAATATAAACCTAATTTTTATACAGAACTTCATTGTTACAATATTCAACATTATATGAGACTTACAAGTTATGATAGATTGGATACTCAAGGAGTTCCTCCTTTAATTCCTTGTGGAGATTATATTTTAATAAGTTCTGTTTCTCCTCTTATTCGTGTGAAATATTTTACACGTGAAACTATATGTAAGACATTAGAAATTCCTTGTATTCATAATTCTAAAAAAATAGATTTCGCTGTTAAAAATTATGATTTTGATGTGAATAAATCAATTGGAAGATATATGGATTTATTTAAACTAATTACAAAATCTACTAATCGTGAAGATTTTACAATTAATATTAGTAAATATTATCCTAAACAAGTTGAAATGGCGAAAAAATTTGTTAAAATACTTTGGGGGGACGATTTCCCTCCATTTTAAAAAAAGATTATAGGTTTTTTTATTCTTAAAATATGTTTTATATTTTTGAAAAACAGTGTTTATTGGTGTTTTTAATTTTTCATGACTTATCTATTTTTAAATTTAAAATACATGTTATTCAGTTAAAAATTTCAATAAAGTATATAATTTTATAATTATCTCTATTTTTTGAAATAATGTACACATTTAGAACCAGTCTTCTAAACTTTTTTGACTTACATTAAGGTTTTTCATTTTATTTTTAAGTACATTATTTACTCTATCTTTTCCAAATCCATGTTCCTCACATAAAAATTCAATGATTTTTTCATTATCATAATCTTGGAATTTAATTTTATAGTTTTTATTTACATTTGGATTTAGGAAAATGTTTCTTAAAATTTCAATATCTGTTTCTGGCTTGTAATCTAAATCTTTTAATATGTTTTCAAGGCTTTTTTCATTTAATAATTTAATGCCTCTTTTTACACCGATTCCATGAACTCCATTATTAAAATCAGTACCTACTAAAAGAGCTAAATCTATGAGTTTTTCTCTTGTAAAATTAAGATTGTCTAAAACTCTATTAAGTTCCATATATTCTAGTTTGGATAATCCTCCACTTAATGTAAGATTTCTAATAATTTTAGGTGCTCCGAAAAGTAAACAATCATAATCTTGTGAAGACACCGCCCATGCATCTTTTTGTTGAACCATGTATGATGCTTGCGCTTCTCCTTCTCTTGAGGCTTGTACCCATGGAATTCCCATATAATCAAGTAATTCTTTAGAACTCTCTACAATATATGGTGACATTCTGGAGGTACGAATAGCATATTTACGTGCTAGTTCATCATCGCCTTCTGCAATTGCTTTTTTCATTTTTATTTCTGATTTTTCTTTAGCTTCTCTTCGTTTTTTGATTGTTTCTGCTTTATATTCGGAAGGTTTGCCGTCAAAAACGTATATTGGTTTTATTCCTTTTTCTACAATTGATGATGTTCTATATAAAAGGCCACTTAAATGGGAAGTTATATTGCCATTTGCATCTTTAAGAGGACTTCCATCTTTTTGACGTATGCCTGATAAAAATTGATAAATAGTATTATATGCATCTATTGCTATTGTTCTTCCTTCTATGTCTTTTAGTTCAATTTTTTCTGGAGAAGCAATGTCTTTAAAATTTACTCCCATTTTTTCACCTTCCATTATATTTAATTAATTTTATATATTATCTTTAATTTTTTAATTTTAAATTATTTTTTATTATTATTTATTTTATATTGTAATTTTAAATTTAAAAATTATTTTTAAATATTTTTTCAGTGATGTCACATAAGATTTAAATTCAAGTATCCTCTGATTTTTTAGTAAAATTCTATAATATTCTTAAATTAGAAAACTCTTATTTAAAATCTATTTTTTTCTAAATTCAATTTATTTTTAAAATTAAAAATAATTATTGTATAAATCCATGATTTCAACTAAAATTAGTTGGATTAATAATTTTTGAAAATTTATTTAAAGTCTTTAATTAAATATAATCTTTTGATTTTATTTTTATAGTTGGTTTTTAGTAAAATAATTTATTGGAAACATTTCTTGAATCCACATAAATTTCTTTCCATTATGGATAATATCATAATCTCTTGATAGGAAATCGGTGTCTGTTTTATAGATTTTACTTAATTCCTTATCTGATTTTAATATTCTAATTTCTCCAATTTCACGTCTTGTTTCAAGTTTATAGTTTTTTAATATTCTTCCAATTGGGATATCCTCAGCCATTAATGAATCTTTTATTTCTTTACTTATTCTAGACAATGGGATATAACTTCTTGCAAAAATTAATGGTTGATGTTCTTTATGCATAATTATGGTTCTGTTGTTAACTATTTCATTTTCTTCAATATTGAAATGTTTGGCAACGTCTTTGTCTGCTTTTTCAAAATGTTGTTCTATTGTTTTTAAACTGATTTTATTATATAACACGTCTAAAATTGCAGTAATTGATCCATCTGTTGTTAAAAGTATTTTCTGTGTATTTGAAAATTCATTATTATATCTGTTTTCAAGGTAATTTATTTTGTCAATTAAACATTTATTGATATTATTTTCTTTTTTGTCCATAGTTTCACATTAAAAATAGTTTTTGTCATTTATATTAAAGTTAAAATAAAAAAAGAAAAAAGTTTTTATATATTTTCTGGTTTTTCAATAAATCCTTTTATTGCAGAAGCTGCAACAACTTTGGGGTTTGAAAGATATACTGAAGATTTAGGATCCCCCATTCTTCCTTTAAAATTCCTATTTGTTGTTGAAATTGCAGTTTCCCCTTCGCATAAAACACCCATATGTGCACCAAGGCATGGTCCACATCCTGGATTACAAACAATTGCACCAGCATCAACAAATGTTTGAATATAACCTTTCTTTATTGCATTAAGATAGATTTCACGTGATGCAGGAAGAATTATGAGTCTTACATCTTCATGAACTTCATGTCCTTCAAGAACCTCTGCAGCTACTTTTAAATCATTAAGTCTTCCATTAGTGCATGATCCAATTACTGCTTGATCAATAGATGTACCTTGTACTTTACTAATTTCTTTAACATTATCTACATCATTAGGACATGAAATTTGTTCTTCTAATCCATCAATATCAAAATGATATTCTTTGACATAATTAGCATCTTTGTCTGATTTTTTAATGTTTAGTTGGTCTTTTGTTTTTCCAGTTCTTTCACAGACATATTTTATAGTTTCATTATTAGGTTCCATTATACCATTTTTTGCACCCATTTCAATTGCCATATTGGTCATAGTCATTCTGCTTGCAATATCTAAATTATCTATTGTTTCACCACAGAATTCTGCAGTTTTATAAGTTGCACCAGCAATACCTATTTTACCTATAATGTTAAGAATGATGTCTTTTGAAGTTAGATTATTTAAACTGCCTGTAACTTCTATTTTAATAGCTTCTGGAACCATGAACCATGTTTTTCCAGTAGCATAAACCATTGCAATATCTGTTGCACCCATTCCAGTTGAAAATGCTCCAAAAGCACCATATGTACAAGTATGTGAGTCTGCTCCAACAATAAGTTTTCCAGGTTCTATTAAACCTTGTTCTGGGAGGACTTGGTGGCAAATACCTTCACCATTAATATAATGGTGTGTAATGTCTTGTTTTTTTATAAAGTTTCTTGTAACCTTCTGAAATTCTGCAGATCCTATTGTATTAGCAGGTATATTATGATCAAATACAATAGCTATTTTTTCAGGATCCCATACTTTATCTGCCACTTTTTCAAATGTTTTTATAGCAGGAGGTGATGTCCCATCATGAGACATTACAAGATCTACATTTGACTCTATAATTTCACCAGGATTTACATCATGGCCTACTTTTTCAGATAGTATTTTCTCTGTAATATTCATTTTTTCACACTGAAAATTAATATTTTATATATTATTATAAATTTTAAAGTTTTTAATATTTTATGTTATTTTTTATTTAGAATTTAAATTTTTTAATTAATGAACTTAAAGCATTTGAATTTTTATTTAAGCGTTTTCTTGAAAGTCTACTTCATTTAAAAATTTAATTTTCTAAGTTCAATTTTTAATTTCTAAATAAATTATATGTTAAATTTAGATAATTTCAACAAAATCTACTTTATTTAAAAATTTACTTCAAACATAATAATTTTTTATTTTAAATTTAAAGATTTTAGTGGGATTAATTAAATTTTATTTAAAAAGTTTAAATATTTAAATTTTAATCGAAAATAAGTTTATAAATTTAATAATTTTAGTATAAATCAAAAATAGCAAAATTTAAAAAGAAAAAAGGTTTAATATTTGAGATTAACATCTTCTACAATTTCTTTAAAGACACTATCATTAATATATGTTCCTTTTTCCCTAGTTTCTTTAACTTTTTTAACAATTTCACATAATTCTTCATTACTTACTTCAACACCACATGAATCAAGTTTTGCTTTTACTGCTCTACATCCAGAATGTTTTCCTAAGACAATTTGCCTTTTTTGTCCCACAAGTTCTGGTACATATGGTTCATAAGTTAGTGGTTCTTCTATAACTGCATCTACATGGATTCCTGATTCATGCCTAAATATGTTTTTACCTACTATTGGTTTGTTATAGGGTACGGGTAAACCTGTAGCTTTTGATACAAGATCAGATAATTCTTTAATGTGTTTTGTTTTAAATCCAAGATCTTTTCCATACAATATTTTAAGGGCCATAGTTAATTCTTCAAGTGAAGCATTTCCTGCCCTTTCACCAATACCATTTGCTGTAACTGAAACTCCACTTGCTCCTGCTAAAAGGCCTGCAATTGAATTTATTACTGCTAAACCAAAATCATTGTGACAATGCATTGCAATATCTACATTAATATCTTTTTTAAGTTCTTTAATTAAATATCCAATTCCTTGTGGTGTAGCTGCACCAACTGTATCTGCTACATGAACCCTATCAACACCATATCCTTCAGCTTTTTTATATAATCTTTTTAAGAAATCTAAATCTGCTCTTGTTGCATCTTCTGCAGAAAATGCTACAAATAATCCATGGTCTTTAGCATATTCAATTGATTTCATACATGTATTTAATGCTTGTTCACGTGTAAAATGTAATTTGTGTTCTAAATGTAAGTCTGATGCACCCATGAATGTAATGATTCCATCAACATCTGCATCTAATGCAGCATCAATATCCTCTTTTTTGGTTCTTGCTAAACATATGATTTGTGCATCTAATCCTTCATTACATATAGTTTTTACTGTATTTTTTTCTCTTTCTGATACTCTTGGAAATCCTGCTTCTATTTGCGGAATTCTAAGTTCATCTAATTTATGAGCAATAGCTAGTTTTTCCTCTTTATTAAAACATACTCCAGGGGTTTGTTCTCCATCTCTTAATGTTGTATCATAAATTACAATATCCTCTGGAAAATCGTATTTAACTTCTTTATTATAAGGACTTACATAGTATTGCAAGTATATCACTCCTTCTTGAATTTATAGGTAATTATTGATTATATTAATTTTTTTAATATGTTATAAAATTTAAAAATTTTTTAAAAATTTCATACTCAGTCAAAAACACATTTTTAACTTTAAAAATCTTTGAAAACAGTCTATTTTAAATTTTTATTATTTCTTAAAGTATATCATAAATATTTTTGTCTGAGTAGCATATTGCTTTTATAATATTATATACTTAATTTCTTTATAATATATAATTCTTACATTTATTAATTTAAATATTTTGATATTTTATATTAAAATTTTATTTTTTTAAAAATCTAATTCTATTTAATTTTTTGTATCTTTATTTTCTAATAATTCAAGATATGATGTTCTTTCAAATCCATCATTTATTCCTAATTTATTGAATAGGTCAAATAACCCAGTTTGAGCATCATTGTAGTCTGTTCCATCTTTAACTAATATTTCTATTTCCATATATGGACCTAATCCTTTCACATGATCTAGACTTAGTTCATAATTTTTATATTTGAAAATTTCTCTATCTTTAATAACTTCCCTTGCTTCAATAAAACCCAAATGTTCGAATATTTTTCTACATTTGTCTTTATCTTCAATTTCCATTTCTATTTCTTCTCTAGTTTTACTTTTTTTATCTATTTTAGGTCCTTTATATGTTATAAAAAGATTATGCTCTGTATCTGTGGATGTTTCTCTTATTCTTAATGCTTCGTCAGTGTTTGCAAAATCAACAATTGGACTATTGAAATATATATCTTCTTGATGTTCGATTTTAATTAATTCAGCACCTAAATTTTCTATTTTATTTCTTATTTCGTTAAAATCGTCTATTTTAGCTTTAGCTTCAACTTCAATCATTTTTTATCTCCTTTTTTAACGTGGAATTTTTATAAAACTTTTATTTTTTTATAAACTTTGTTTTTATTTATATATTATTTATAAAATAAATTTTATTTTTAAATACATTTATATACTATTTAAATATAAAATTAATTATAGTAAAAATTTTAATATTTTAATTAATTATTCTTATTAAATTTAAAATGTTTACTTACTCATTTTAATAAATTATTATTTGGAGGTTTAAAATGACCGATGTTGATATAAAAATAGAAAACATTGTGTCTTCTGCTAGTATTGGTAAAGATATTGTACTTACTGATGTAGCTAAAAATTTACCTGGCGTAGATTTTAACCGAGAACAATTTCCTGGTCTAGTTTTTAAACTTAAAGACCCTAAAACTGCAGCTTTGATTTTTAGCTCAGGTAAGCTTGTTTGTACTGGCGCTAAATCAATTGATGACTCAAAGTTAGCTATTAGGAAAACTGTGGATCTTATGAGAGAAATTGATACAGAAATCCCTCATGAGTTTGAAATTAAAATTCAAAATATAGTAGCTTCTGCAAATTTAGAATCCACATTAAATTTAGAAGCTGTTGCTTTAGAATTAGAAAACACAGAATATGAACCAGAACAATTCCCTGGTTTGGTATATAGACTCACTGATCCTAAAGTAGTTTTATTATTATTCGGTTCTGGTAAAGTAGTTTGTACCGGTGCTAAAACTCGTAGTGATGCTAAGCTCGGAGTAGAAAGAGCTTATGACAGACTCAAAGAGTTAGACTTAATTTAATTTGGTGATATGTTTGATTGAACTTGTAGTATTTGACTTAGATAATGTTATTATGGATGGAGAAGCAATAGATGAAATTGGGAAAATTGCAAATGTAAAAGATCAAATTGCTGAAATTACTGAAAAAGCAATGCAAGGCGAAGTAGATTTTGAAACATCTATAAAAGAAAGAGCTAAACTTCTTGAAGGAGTTTCTGTAGACGAAATTAAAGAGTTAAGGGATCAAATTCCTTTAATGGATGGTGCTGAAGAAACCATTAAAAATTTAAAAGATAATGGTTACAAAGTTATTATTATTAGTGGTAGCTTTGATATTATTGCAGATCCATTGAAAGATAAATTAGGTGTTGATGACATATTTGTAAATTCATTAACTGAAGAAGATGGAAAATTAACTGGTGAAGTTACTGGTGATTTAGTAAGTAACTCTAAATTGGATGTTTTAAACAATTATCTTGAAGATAAAAACATTGAATTAAAAGATTGCGTTGCTATTGGTGATGGAGCTAACGATATTTCTATTTTAAAAGCAGCAGGTTTAGGTATTGCATTTAATGCAAAACCAGCTGTTAAAGAAATTGCTGATGTTGTTGTTGAAGGTAAAGATTTATCTGCAGTTTTACCTATAATTAAAGATAATTCTGAAGATGAAGAAGAATTCGTTCTTGCTGACACTCTTGAAGGTGTTAAACAACAAAAAATAGATAAAGAAGAAGAAATTTCTGCAATAGTTGATGAAAGGGAACATTTCAACAGAGTTGCTAAAGAACAACGTAAAATTCGTGATGAATTAAATGCTGAATTAAAAGTCAACTTAAATAAAGCTATTGAGTACAGGGATGAACGTAATAAAATCAACAAAGAAGTTGAAGATGAGAAAAAATTACGTAATGATGCTAATAAAGAGCTTAGAAATTTAGAATGGTCCTCTGGTAAAAAAGATAAAGTAAAAATCGAAAATGAAATTAAGAAAATCGATAAAATTATCGAAACTAGAGTTCTTGATATTAAGAAAGAAAATCAACTTGTTAAAAATGCTAATGATCTTCGTAAACAATTAATGGATATTCATGAAGATGATAAAGTAAAAGAACAAGCTAAAGAACTTAAAAAACAATCAGAAGAACACCATAAAAAAGTCATTGAACTTTCTGAAAAAGCTCAAGAAGCACATGAACAAATGTTATACTACTTCAAAAAAACTGATGAAATCAGGGCTGCTGCTGATGAAGCACATCAATCTTTCATCAATGCAAGAAAATCCGCATCAGCTAAACATGAAGAGTTTAAAAAAGTATTAAGCCAAATCCATGTAATTAATAAAAGACTCGGTACTTCTAGACCAAAAAGGAAAAACTCCAATAAAAAACAAATGGCTCCAAAAAGGAATTCTGAAGAAAAAGAGAAAGCTGAAAACATATTTGATAAATTTAAACATGGTAAAAAATTATCTACTGAAGAGCTTTTACTCTTGCAAAAATATGATATAAGCTAATTTTAGCTTTTATCTTTTTTTAATTTATTTTTAGTATAATCTTTTTAAATTTGCTTATTTTGATTGATTTCTTATTTTGTTTTATTTTTTAGATTACTTGTTTATTTTTTTTATATTGTTTTGATTTATTATATTGATTATTTTTTTTAATTCTTTTTTTTTAATAATTGTAATTTGATTAATTATTTTTTAATGGTTTTTAATTATCTATAAATATTTAATATATTTTTATAGTGTATTTTTGTTTATTTAATCTAGTAATATTCTTTTAAAATTTATTTTTATAGTGTATTTTTCTTTATTTAATTTAATAATAATCATTTAAAAGAATAGTTTATTCTAATTATTATGTGTTTTTTTCATTTAAATCTAGAATTTTAAATATTTGTCTTTGAAATATTAATTCTAATTTTAAAAAGATTTATAGAAATTATCTTCTTAATCTTTTAAATTTAAAATAAATTCCAATTTCAATTTAAAATAAATAGATTTAAAAAATTAATTTTTTAAATATGGTATATTTTTATTAAAGTTAAAATTCTATTAAAAAATTTGATAAAAACATGATTTTTAATTTTATGGAATCTTAGTTTATTTAGGAAAAATGAAAAAATTTATATAATTTCAATTATTATTAAGAATAATTAAAGAGTAAATTTTGAGAGATTATTATGATGTTTCTTTCTAGATTTAATATATTTTATAATTATAGTTTATAATATGCTTATTAAACGTAATTAATTTTATATTTACTTTTATTTTAATTTTAATTATAAATTTTCCTTTAAATTTATATTATGTAAATAATGTGATAAAATGAACGAATTAATAATATGTGAGAAGCCAAAAGCAGCTGAAAAAATCGCAAATGCTATATCTCCTAATGCTAAAAAACATAAATATAATAAAAAAGCTAATTATTGGGAAATTGATGATGGGGATAAACATATTACTGTTGTATCTGCTGTTGGTCATTTATATTCATTAACTCCTAAAAATTCAAGAGATAATTTGTATTTTGATTTGGAATGGGCTCCTTTATATGAAATAGATAAAACTAAAAAATATACTAGGGATTATGTAAATCTTATTAAAAAATTTTCTAAAAATGTTGATAATTATATACATGCATGCGATTTTGATATTGAAGGTACTTTAATTGGTTATAATGCATTAAAATATGCTTGTGGTAAAAAAGATTTAAAAAATGTTTCACGTATGAAATTTTCAACATTAACTAAAACGGATATTTTAGATGCATATAATAATAGGATAGATCTTGATGTTCCACAAGCAGAAAGCGGTATTGCAAGACATATTCTTGATTTTTATTTTGGTGTAAATATATCTAAAACATTAATGCAGTCAGTTAGGAAATCTAAACATAGGTATTTAAAATTATCTGCAGGGCGTGTTCAAACTCCAACATTATCCATTTTGGTAGACAGGGAGAAACAAATTAAAAAATTTGTACCAAAACCATATTGGTTGATTAAAGCAGTTATTAATGATGAAATTGTTGCAGATCATGTTGAGGGTAAAATTTTTGATAAGGAAAGGGCAGAAAACATTTACAAAAATTGTAAAGGTTCTGATGCTACAGTTAAAAGTGTTAAAATTAATAAAACAATTAGAAAACCACCAGTACCTTTTAATTTAGGTGGACTACAATCTGCAGCATATTCCGCATTTGGATTTTCACCTAAAAAAACACAAACAATTGCTCAAAATTTATATACTGGTGGATATACTTCTTATCCTCGTACTTCCTCACAAAAATTGCCTAAGTCATTAAATTATAAAAACATTTTAATTCATCTTTCTGCTAATCCAGAATTTAAAAAACATATTGTGGATTTACCTAAAGAATTAAAACCTAGGGAAGGTAAGAAAAAAGATGCTGCCCACCCGGCTATACATCCAACTGGTGTACTTCCAGAAAAATTGGATAAAGATGAAAGGAAAGTTTATGAACTTATTGTTTACAGATTTATAAGTGTTTTCTGTGATGATTCAGAGCTTGAAACAATGAAGGTTAACCTTAATGTTGCGAAAGAAGAATTTGAATTTAAAAGAAAACGTGTGTCTAAAATGGGTTGGTTGGCTCATTATCCATTTAAAAAAATTGAAGCAGATAGCTTTCCAGACCTTAAAAAAGGAGATCTTGTTAGAATTAAGGATATTACCTCTGAAGAAAAAGAAACTAAACCTCCTGCAAGATACAATGAAGCTTCTCTTATTAAAGAATTGGAAAAAAGAGAACTTGGAACTAAGGCTACTAGGGCAGATATTATTGCAAAACTTTATGATAGGAAATATATATCTGGTAAAAAGATTGAGGTTAATCAATTAGGGGAAAATATGATTGATACGCTTCAAGAATATTGTAAAGATATTACTAGCGAAGAATTAACTCGTAATTTTGAAAAAGATCTTGAGAAGATTCAAGAAAATAAAATAACTAAAGAAGAAGTCGTGGATAATGCTCATAAAGAAGTAATGGATATTGTTAAAGATATTCATAAGAATGAAGATGAAATTGGTTCTAAACTTTATTCCGCATATATGAAAAGTCAAATTGTAGGTAAATGCGCATGTGGTGGAGATTTAATTAAAAGATACTCTCCTAAAACTAAAGCCCATTTCGTTGGATGTTCTAATTATCCAGACTGTAAGGTTATATATAACTTACCTAAAGGCGCCAATTTCCTTAAACAAAAATGTCCTAAGTGTGGACTTCCTATAATCTCATTTGGAAAGCCACGTCAACATGCTTGTCTTGATCCTAATTGTGGTAAAGAAAATGTTAAAAAACCAAAACCACTTGAAATTGTTGGAACTTGTCCAGAATGTGGTAAGGATTTAGTAAAAAGAAATGGAAGATATGGTGAGTTTATTGGTTGCAGGGGATTCCCTAAATGTAGATTTACATGTTCAGTTGATGATTTAGAAAAAATCTTAAATAAATCTTCAGATTCTGCTACTGATAAAGCAAAAAATTAATTTAAATTTTTATTTTTTTTCTTCTTCTATTTTTTTTAAATTTTTGTTTTATTTTATTTTTATTAATTGATTATTTTATTCGTTTTTATATTTTCATCTATTTTGAATTTTAGGTTATTTTACTCTTTATTTTCAATAATTAAATTTATATATTTATTTAAATATATATTAAAAATAGGTTTGTTGTTGAAAATCATATTTTAAAATTATTTTTGAGGTTGAATATGGTAAAATGTCCTAATTGTGGTAAAGAAATTACTAATGGAAAATTTTGTGGTAATTGTGGAACTCCGGTTCCTGAGATAAATGCTGATTCTATGGATGAACTTAATATTAATCTAAATTCCGGATTCTGTGGTAATTGCGGTGCTAAACTTAAACCTAACGCAAAATTTTGTCCAGCTTGTGGTTCTCCAATTGTCGGAGCTTCTTATCAAAATTCTAATTTATCAACTATTAATTCAAATATCCAGCCCAAAAGCACTGGAGATAATAATTTAAATCATGATTTGAATGATAATTTAAACAATAATTTAAATAGTAATCTGAATACTAGTTTTAATTCTAATATTAATGTTTCTAATAAAAGTTTAACTCTTGCATTATTATTGTCCTTTTTTATTCCAGGTTTAGGTCAAATTTATTTAGGAAATGTTAAATTCGGAATTTTTATTTTTATTCTATGTGTATTATTTACATTTACAATAATTTTCCCAGTCGGTGCTTTTATTTGGTTTGTTTGTTATGCCTATAATTTATATAGTGTTTATAAGTATTATAATGAGAATTTTGCATAAATTTAGTTTTTTATCTAATTCTTATAATCATTTTATTTATTAAATTTTTTAATTTTATAATTTTTTTAATAAATTTCTCTTTTTTTAAAAAATTTTTATTTATTTTAGATTATTTTATAATAAAATCTTAAAACTTTGTTTTTTTCTATTTATTATGAATAATACAAATATTTAAAAACTTTAAAAAAAATACTATTAATGAATAGTATTTAAATTTCATTTGATATTCTTACTAAATTAATTAAATTATTGTTTAGTAAATTAATTTTTTTATAGAGTCTACAACTTTATTATTAAATTAAAGTTATTGATATGAATTTAAATTCTATTTGTGTTTTAAATTATGTATACATCATTTTTAACAATGATTTTTTAAAAGAAAATTAATCAGAGGATTTTATGAATAATAAAACAAAGACTATAATCAAGTCTGTAGTAATCATTTTAATACTCCTTGCTGTAGTATTTGCTTTAAGAGCACCGGCAGCGGATTTAAATGGTATACCTTCCGATATGAAAGGGGAGTATGTTGATTCTTCTGGTCTTCCTTATTTTAGTGAGATGGATTCATATTATAACTTACGGATGACTGAAGATTATATTGATCATGGTTACTATGGAGATACTATGGTGAATAATAGTCAATGGGATAATCATAGGTATTCTCCAAATGGTATGAATACTACTTATACTCCAGGTATTGGTGTTACTACTTCTATATTGTATGATTTGTTCAATATATTTGGTCATCATGGTGTAAAAGAAGTGGCATTCTGGGCTGGAGCAATTATTGCATGTTTAGCTGTTATTCCTGCATATATATTTGTGAGAAGAATTACTAATGATTATGGGGCAATTGCCGCATCATTAATTATAACTTTATCTCCAAATTACTTTTCACACACATTTCCAGGATTTTTTGATACAGATATGTTTATTTTCGTATTCCCGCTATTTATTATCCTGTTCTTTGTAGAGTGTATTAAGACAGATAATAATAAGTTAAAAGCATTATATGCTATTCTTTCAGTAGCATGTATTGCATTATTTGCTAAATGTTGGGATGGTTATGTATTTTACCTTGGTATGTTAGCTATATTTGTAATTGTTTATTTAATTGCTACTCTTTACTTCTCATTACGCGATTCTAATGATAAGCTTAGTTTATCAACTAGAATTAAAGGGTTCTTCCATCAAAAAGAAGTATTGTCTGTTATTGGTCTTGTAATATTACTTTTTGTAGCATTATTAATTGTTGATGGTGCAGGGGTTCTTGGAATATTCAGTAATATTATGGGCGGATTCGCACTTCAAGCTACTGGATCTGCTAGTGGATTCCCTAATGTAATGGTGTCTGTTGCAGAGCTTCAAGTTCCTGCATTAACTTCTGGTGGAATTGCTGGAGCATTTTTAGCTAATACTGGTGCTGTTATAAATGGTATTGGTGGAATTATATGTTTCTTTGCAGCATTAGTTGTATTGTACACTTATATTTCTAGATTTGCAAAATTAAGAAAAACTGATGTTAAAAGAACATCTTCTGGTAAATTACCTAAATCTTTAAGAGAATCAACATCCATTAAATCTGAGAAAAAAAGATTATCTTTCTCACTTAATGATATTGTTAACTTTGGTTCAAATGATGAAATTATTAAATCTAAAAAAGAAACTTTACTTTACTTAACCTTATTTGTTGTATGGGTAGTTTCTGCATGCGCTGCTGTAACTCAGGGTACTAGGTTTATTACTTTATTAATTTTACCATTTGGTTTACTTACTGGTATATTTGTTGGTTATTCTGCAGATTATATTAAATCTAAAAGAATTGATGATAAAAAACTTGTTGCAACTATTATTATTGCAGCAATGTTTGCAGGTTATCCAATTGCAGCACAAGTAAACAGACCCGCAGGTATTATATTTATTGTAATTGTTGCAATTATCGCTTCAATATTATATGATACTAAAAAACCACTTGTCTATAAAGATATTCCATATAAGAAATATCTTGCAATATTTTGTATATTCTTGGCAATTGTATCACCAACAGTAGCTTGCGCTTACCAAACATCTAATTCAGTTGTTCCAGGTACTAGTGATGCAATGTGGAATGCTATGGATTGGGTTAAATCAAATGAACCAAATAATACTGTAATTGCGTCTTGGTGGGATTTCGGTTATTTATTTGAAATTGCTTCTGACAGACAAGTAATGTTTGATGGAGGTATGCAAGGTACAGAAGGTAGGGCCTACTGGATGGGAGAAGCGATGACGACAGACAATTTAGATTTATCTGCAGGTATTTTTAGAATGCTTGGAACATCTGGTTATGATCCAACTAATCAAATATTAAGTAAATATACTCATAATAATAATGGTAGTTCTGTTGAAATACTTAATAAGATATTACCACAAAGTAAGTCTGATGCTAAAAACACATTAACTGGTCAATATCATGTATCTTCTACTGATGCAGATAAAATATTATCTTACACTCATCCAGATAATCCGAAACCAGTAATATTTGTCGCAAGTTCAGATATGTTACAAAAGGCAGGTTGGTGGACATACTTCGGTAATTGGAAATTTGATAATAGTACTCCAGATAGTTACACTTATTATCCATCTACTAATGAAACTAAAATTATGCCAGGACAAACTGGTGAAGTTTCAGTACTTAATGATAATGGATTAAATGTTACTGCTGTTATTTCAAGAGGTAAAGAAAATAACACTACTGCTGGACATATTGAAACTAAATTCACTAATAACAATACTACTGCAAATATTAATGGTTCAAATTACAACCCATTAATGGCTAGTAAATTATTTGTTGTTGAAGACAATTATCTTGTTAAAAACGAATCTATAAAAGGATGTGAAGAGGGTAACTATACATTATACATACTCGGATATAATAACACTTATTCTGCAGTTGTATTTAATAATGAGTTAACTAACTCTATGTTTACTAGATTATACCTATTTGGTGGTAATGGACAAGATATATTTACTCAAGTTCATATGGAAAATGGAGTATCTTTATGGAGAGTAAACTTTAATAACACTGTTGCAGGTGGGGGTAGTGGTTCAAACACTTCCGCTACAAATTTAACAACAGGTGGATCTAGTTCAGAATCAAATATGTCAAGAAGTTAAGATTATTTTTAAATCTTAACTTTTTTTGTTTTATTTTTTTTAGTTGTTTTTTTTTGTTTTATTTTTTTTAGTTGTTTTTTTGTTTTATTTTTTTTTAGTTGTTTTTTTGTTTTATTTTTTTTATTTTTTGTGTTTTTTTTAAAGATTTATTAAAATTTTAATTTAGTTAAAATTTGTAAATTTAATTTATTTTTTAGAAAATAATTACTTTTATTAAAAACTTTAAAAATTATAATTTAATATATAAGTTTTATATATTTCGAAATAGATAATAATATTATTATACTTATTATAGTAAATTATTTTTTAAGATTTAATCTGTTTAAATTATTAAAAAATCCAATTTACTTATTATTTTATAAAAATTACAATTATTTTTTTTACGGTGTAGTTATGAGTGATATTGAGGAAAAAATTAAAGCTATTGAGGATGAAATTCACAATACTCAGTATAACAAAGCTACTTCTCACCATATAGGTAAATTAAAAGCTAAAATTGCAAGACTTAAAGAAGAAGAAATTAAAAGAAGTAGTTCTGGAAATAAAGGTCAAGGTTTTTATGTTAAAAAATCTGGAGATGCTACTGCTGTATTAGTAGGTTTTCCTTCTGTGGGTAAATCTACTTTACTTAATGAATTAACTAATGCAGAAAGTAAAGTTGGAGCTTATCAATTTACAACTTTGGATATTATTCCTGGAATTATGGAATATAATAATGCACAAATCCAAATTTTTGATGTTCCTGGAATTATTACAGGCGCATCTGGAGGTAAAGGTAGGGGTAAAGAAATCTTATCTGTTGCAAGAGATGCTGATTTGATTATTGTTGTACTTGATGTATTAAATCCACAACATTTAAAAATTATTTTACATGAACTTCATGATATTGGTGTAAGGCCAAATCAACATAAACCTGATGTAAAAGTTAAAAAAACAGGTAGAGGCGGAGTTAAAGTATCTTCAACTATTCCTCTAACTAAACTTGATGAACCTACAATAAGATCTATTTTAAATGAGTATAATATCCATAATGCTAGTGTTTTATTTAGGGAAGATATTGATATGGATCAATTTATTGATGTTTTAGATGGAAATAAATCTTATGTTCCAATGATAATTCTTATGAATAAGACTGATTTAGTTGATGAAAATTATTTAAATCAGTTAAGAGAAACAATGCCTGAGTTTATACCAATTTCTGCAGATAAAAAAATGAATATGGATTATCTTAAAGAAACTATTTTTAATGAATTAGGTCTTATTAGGGTTTATCTTAAACCTCAAGGAAGACATGCAGACATGAATGATCCATTAATTATTAAAAAAGGAACTACTGTAATTGAAGCATGTGGTAAATTACATAGGGAATTTGTTAAGAACTTTAGACATGCTAAAGTTTGGGGAACTTCTGTTAAATTTCCAGGTCAAAAAGTAGGTCCAGATCATGTGCTTGAAGATGAGGATGTTTTAAGGGTTATTCTTAAAAAATAATTCATTTAATATATTAATCGATTTTTATTAAATAAACGTGTGATTTTATGGATGACATGACAATTTTTATTAGTGGAACTCCATGTACTGGTAAAACAACAGTTTCTAAAGTATTATGTGATAAATTAAATGTCAAAAATGAGGTAAAACTTATTCATGTTAATGATTTAGTTGATTTGGATAATAATCTTGTTTTAGGCTTTGATGATATAAAGGATTATAAAGAAATAGATCTTGATTTACTTGATAAAGATTTTAATAAGGAAAAGGAGTTATTTCTAAATAAAAAAACAAATAAGCCTAAAATTATTATATTTGAGGGACATTTAACTCATTTTTGTTCTAATCCAACTAAAGTTATTATCTTAAGAGTTAATCCTTCTATATTAAAAGAAAGATTAAATAAAAGAGATTATAAAGATTCTAAAATTCATGAAAATTTAGAAGCAGAATCTTTAGATGTTTGTGGTGTGGAATCTTATGATTATCATCCATTTGATACTTGTGAAATTGATGCTACTGATTTAAGTATTGATGAAGTGGCTGATAAAATAATTAGTATTATGAATGGAGAATTAGCTTCTCCAGTTGGATCTATTAATTTTATGGATTGGATTTTAGATAATTGAATCTTTATTTTATTCCATCTAACATTTTTAATATAAATTTTTATTTTAAATTCAATTTATTTCATAATAATTTTTATTTTTAAATTGAAATATCTTTTAATTTTTATCTAAGTTTTGTATAATTATATTTCTGTTATTTATGATTTTAATTTCTAGCTTATATTTTGGTCTTTAATTTATATTTTTATATTTTTATAAAATTTTTTATTAATTGTTTTTTTAAATCCTATTTTTAAAATTATGTTATATAAGGTAACATTTATATTAATAAAAAACATATATTATAATGGAACTTTTTAATGAATAATATTTCTTCTATTTAGTAAAGTTTTTTATATATAAAAAACATACTGATTTTAATATATTCTTTTTGTATTATGATTATAATATCTTTTAGAATTTTATTTATTTTTTATATATTTATTATATTATTCCAAAAAGTTCAGATTCTACAAGAATTTATATGTCATATCAAGAGGGATATAGTGAGTAGAGGAAACAGGCCTAAGTGGATTCTAGATATTGCTAATGAAAGAATTGATATTCTCTTCAACTTAGCTGAGGAGGAATTTTTCTCTCATCAAGAAAGATCTAACCGCTATGTTGAGTTAGCATTGAAGATTTCTACTAAATATAATATTAAAATTCCTGAAAAATGGAATAGGCGATATTGTAAGAAATGTCATAAGTTCCTTTATCCTGGTCAAAACTGTTCCATCCGGCTAATTAATGGTAAAATTAATATTAAATGTGGGGAGTGTGGCCATATAATTAAAATTCCTTATTTAAAGGAAAAAAAATCTAAAAGGAGAGCTAAAATTGACTCATACATTAACAAAAAAAGAAATAATGAATCAAGCTCCTTCAGCTATAACAATTAATATAGGTAAATCTGGTGTTAATGATAATGTTATTGAAGAAATTAAACGCCAATTAAAATCAAATGAAATTGTTAGGCTTAAATTTGCTAGATCTGTAGCAAAAGATAAAGATGATTATATAAGCAACATTGTTAATAAAACTAAATCTAATTTAATAGATGTTAGAGGACATGTTGCAATTATTTACAAGAAAAAGTCTTAATACTCATTTTGAGTTACAAACTTATCATTGGCTTTTTATGCTAAATTAAGTTTAATTTGAGGATCATATTAAGAATTTATCTATTAAAATATTGTATTTAAAATATTGAAATATATGGAGAATTAATATGAGTACTGTATATGATGTACCTGCAGATGTTTTAATTAACCATCTTGCAGAAGAATTTAAAAACAACAATGATAAAATACAATCACCAGCATGGTCTAATCTCGTAAAAACTGGTGTTCATAAAGAAAGAAAACCAGTAAATGTTGACTGGTGGTATGTCAGATGTGCTGCTATTTTAAGAAAAGTATATATAACTGGTCCTGTAGGTGTTAGAAGTTTAAGGAATATGTATGGTGGTAAAAAAGACCGTGGAGTATGTCCAGAAGCTTTTAAACCAGGTAGTGGTTCTATTGTTAGAGGAGCTCTTCATCAATTAGAAGATGCAGGCTTAGTTGAAAAAGTTGAAGGTGGAAGAGTTGTAACCCCTGAAGGTCAATCTTTCTTAGATAAAACCTCAACTGAATTAATTAAAGATATCCCAGGACTTGAAAAATATTAAATTTATTCTTATTAAAAAAGATATGGAGATTTGTATATGAGTGAATTAGATGATATTCGTCGTAAAAAATTAGAGCAATTACAAAAACAACAAGCTATGGCTGCAAATCAACAAGTTCAACAGCAACAACAACAAATGCAGCAAGCTCAACAACAACAAGAATTACAAGCTCAACTTAATCAGGCGATGAAGCAGATTATGACTCCTGAAGCTCGAAGCAGATTAGCCAATCTTAAATTAACTAAACCGGAATTAGTTCAAAGAATTGAAATTCAGTTAATACAATCTGCTCAAGCTGGAAGTTTAAGAGGAAAAATTACTGATGAACAATTAAAAGTTCTTTTAAAACAACTCTCTGGTCAAAAAAGGGAGATTCATATAACTAGAAAATAGAGTAATTTTTATGAAAGCTTGTGTATTATATAGTGGTGGAAAAGATAGTTCTCTCATGGCTGTAATCCTTAAAAGATTAGGCTTTGATGTAGAAGTATGCACTGCAAATTTTGGAGTCTATAATTCATTTATTCCTGCGCAGAAATCTGCTGAAGCTCTTGGTATTAAGCATCGGGTTTTAAACCTTGATAAAGAGATTTTAAATACTGGTGTTAAAATGATTATGGATGATGGATTTCCTAACGATGGAATTAAATATATCCATAAACAAGTTGTTGAGGCAGCTGCTTCAGAGTATCCTGTTGTTGCTGACGGAACTCGTAGGGATGATAAAACTCCTAAACTTAATCGTGATCAAATTCAAAGTTTAGAAGATAGAAAAAATATTCAATATATTAATTTAGATAGTTTTGGTTATAAAACTATTAAAACATTAGTTTCTTCTCTTTTTGAAGTTAAAAAAGAAAAGAGTAATAAAGATAATAGTTCTGATTTTGAAGTAGAAATTAGAATTTTAATAGATAAACTTGGAGGAAATTCAAGTGAAATTTTCCCTGAACATTATCAAACTAATGTAGTTGGATATAAAAATGATGAAGTATAGGATTTTATTTAAAACTTTAGATTGTAAAATTCAAAGGGTTTTATCCATATCGCTTAATAATAAATAATAATTATATATATGGTGAGAAAATGAGTAGAAATAAACCATTAGCTAAAAAATTAAGAATGGCTAAAGCAAACAAACAAAACAGAAGAATTCCTATTTGGGCTTATGCTAAAACTAATCGTAAATTACAATACAGACCTAAGCCTAGACATTGGAGAAGAAATAATCTTAAATTATAGTGGTGTTTAATATGGCAGAAGATTTAGAAAGAGTTTATACTATACCTCTTCGTAACGTTAAAAACGTTAAAAGGACAATTAGGGCTCCTAGGGCTATTAGAGAAGTTAGAAACTTTTTAATGAAACATATGAAAGTTGAAGATGTAATTATCGATTCTTCTATTAATGAAAAAATTTGGGAAAGAGGAATTCAAAAAATCCCTTCTAAAATTAAAGTTAAAGCTACACTTGTAGAAGAAGACGATGAAAGATATGTTGAAGCAGTTCTTGCTGAATAGATATCTAAAATTAAAATCTTTATTTTTATTATTTTTCATTATCTATTTGATAAGGTAAAATAAAATGTTAAAAAGAATCAATCTTACAGGAAATCCAAATTTAGGTGTATATATAACTGTAACAAATGATGTAGCTATTGTACCTCCTAATTTATTGGATTCTAAAGCTGAAGTTTTAGAAGAAGCTTTAGATGTTAATATAATTAGGTCTTCAATTGCAGGTTCTAACTTAGCTGGAGCTTTAATGGTTGGAAATTCAAATGGTTTTGTAGTTTCCCCTCAAATATATGATAGGGAATTAGCTAACTTAAAAGAAGCAGGTATTGAAAATATTGTTCCATTACCAGATAAATGTACAGCTGTAGGTAATATTCTTGCTGCAAATGATAATGGTGCTATGATTAGTCCTGAAGTTTCTGATAAAGCAGTAGATGTTGTTGAAGAAACATTGGATGTTGGTGTTGTTAAAGCACAAATTGCAGGTTATGAT
>JBJFGN010000124.1:0-7895 GCA_051892775.1 Methanobrevibacter sp.
TTGTTAATATACATTAGTTTTAACTATTTATGTATCTTAAAAAGATTTATATACTAGTTTAATCAATTATTTAATTAGTTAAAAGATTTTTAAATATAAATTATTATTTATTTTTAATATATTAAATAAAATGAAATGTTTTTCTTTATTATATTGAAATTCTTTAATTTTTATTTTTATTAATCTTTAAGACATTTTTTCTATTGTATTTTTTAGATGATTGGGGATTGAATTTTTTCATATTATTGTTTAAAAGGTGTCAATATGAATAAATTAATTGAAAAAAATAATTTAGAAAGGAATTATTTAATTAAATTTGATAGTGTCTTTGATGAATTGTCTTTTTTAACAAATTCTAATGATCGTTTATATATTTTAAAATATCTTTTAATGTATAAATGTGGAAACTTCTCTGAAATGCATAAAAACTTAAAATTAACATATCCAACATTAAGTAATAATATTAATCGTTTACAAGAATTGGGTTTTGTTATTAAGAAAAACTCAAAATTTTATTTAACTAATAGTGGAAAAATAAAAACACAACTAATTTTTAATCTTAACAATGCTATTGAAGTTATAGATTCTTATAAATTATTATGGTCTAATCATACTGTTGAAGATTTTCCAGAAGAACTTTTATTAAATATTAGTCTTTTGAGAAATTCTAAAATTGTAAGTTCTTCTAGGACTAATATCTATGGTTTAGATGATTTAATTGTAGAGAATATGAAAAAGGGCAAGTTTATTTATCTTATAATTTCTGAGGTAAATTTTAAATATGCTGATTTAATATCATATTCTTTAAATAAGAATATTCCAGTTTATTTAATTCTTCCTCAAAATATTTATAATAAGTTTCTTGCATTGATTGATGAACAAATATTAAAACTTGCTTTTTATAATAAAAAATTACATTTACTTGCATCAAATGAGTTATTTAAATTTAATTTATTTTTAAATGATTTTGTTTTTTGTATTAATCTTTTTTATGATAATGGTCTAATAGATAAAAATAAACTACTTATTTCCTATGATGTTGATTCATTAACTTGGGGAAAATCTCTTTTTGATATTTGTTATAATAGTAGTGGTACAAAATATGGTTCATTTATTAAATCTTAATATTTATTAAAGGGGAATATTATGTCAAATAAAGAAGAATTATTGTTAAATAAGACAATTTCTTTAACAAGATCTAGGCTTAAATCTTATGTATTTTTAAATTTAATTAATGAAAATAAAAATTTTTCTGAATTGAAATTATTAGGACAAACATCTTCTATATCAAACACTATTCATTATTTTGAGGATAATAATATCATTGAACTTAAGAATAATGAGAATTATGGTCTTGCATCTGAGGGAAAGATTATTGCTATTAATTATTTAAATTTTTTAGATGCTTGGCCTACAAAGGGAATTTCTGAGTTTTTAAATAAACATATGATTGATGATATCCCTACTCATTTCATCGACGAATTATATTTACTCCATAATGGAAAATTATTAACTTATGATTTCAATTCACCATATGAGTCTTTTAAGGTATATGCTGATTTACTTAGTAAAACTCATAGTTTAAATATTGTTTTATCTATATGTTCAAGTGAGCATATTAATATTCTATATGATTTAGTAAAAGATGATTCTAGTTTTATTTTAAATATTATAGTTACAGAATCTATTCTATATGAATTATATATGAATCATTTAGATAATTTTAATAATTTACTTAGTTTATCAAATGTTAATTTTTATAAATCCAATGATGAATTAAATATTTTTCTAAATTCAGGGAGTAATTTTATAAGTATTCAATTGTTTGATTTAAATAATGAGTATGATACAATGTTTATGTTTTATGATACTTCTAAATCTGGAACTCATTGGGGTATGGAATTATTTAATTATTTCTTAAATAAGTCAAAATATCTTAATATTAACTCATCTAAAGATTTAGAAGGGTATTTTATTAAAAAATAGCTTTTAAATTTTAAATAAAAAATTTATAAAAATAGTAGTTGGGGCTATGTTTTATTTAAATAATTTAAATATTAAAGTTTAAATCTAGTACACTTTAATTTTCATTTAAAAGTTTTAATGGATTAATAGTTTAACTATTAATCTTTATAATATATTTGCAAGTCTTGTTGCATTTACATCTCCGAGATATCCTGTTTTTCCAATATTGCCGTCACCTTTTATTCCATTTAAATGAGTAATTTTGAATTTAAAATCAGGATTTTTATCAAGGAGTTCTTTTACTTCTTTCTGATTTCTGTCTATTTTTTTAGATTGTTCTTTTGTATAATTAGAATATTTATTGTAATAATATTGGAATTCTTGTTCATCTGATATTGAACTTAAGTTATTATAATTCTTGTTTATTGTATTCATTCCTTGAAGTTCAATATCTACCCTTCCTATTTCTAATTCAATATACTTTTTTTCTGTATTGGTTTTACTATATTTTTTAGCATTTTCTAGACTATTTTTTTCAGAATTTAAATTGTAATCAAGTTTTTCAATTATTTCCTCAGTATTTGTTCCATCTGCTTGGTCTTTGAGTGAAATACTGTCTTTCTGGAAATTTATTGCATCTACTAAATTTTTTGAATAATTTGAATTTAATGGTTCATAGTAAATTAATTTAACACCGTATATTAAGCAAATTCCAATAATAAGTATTAAGATTAATATGATTATTTTACTTCTTTTTTTCAATTTTATCATCAAGGATAATTAAAAATTTTATGAATAAACTAATAATTTATTCATTGAAATAATTATTAATATATTCGTTTAAATTATCAATACTGATTCTATCTTGTTCTTCTGTATCTCTATTTCTTACAGTAACTGAGTTGTCTTCAATGCTATCAAAATCTACAGTAATTGCAAGAGGAATACCAATTTCATCTGATTTTGCATATCTTTTACCAATAGATCCAGATATATTATAATCTACAGAATAACCTTCTTCTCTAAGGGAATTGCTAATTTTCTGACTAATTTCAGGCATTTCTTTTTTGTTTTGAAGTGGGAATACACTTATTTGTATTGGTGCAATTTCCTTTTTGAATTTGAAATATTCTTTTTCTCCTTCATCAACAAAAGAATGTAGTAATACACAATATAATATACGATCAATACCAAATGAAGGTTCAATTACATGTGGGATTATTTTTTCCCCTTTAACTTCTTCTTCAATATCCTCAAATTTAACATGTTCTGGTAATAACTCTAAATCGGTATCTAATTTGATTATATATTTTCCTTCATTTTCAATTTTTGTTTTAATTTCTTGAACTTCTTCTGAACTTAAATTATCAAGGTATGCTTTTGCTTTAGGACTGTATTGTTTGAATGAAGGTCCAAATTTGGCCATATTTGGTCTAATAATTGTTTTTTTAACTATTTTTGCTTCATCATAAGGTATATAAACGTTTAATTCTTCATTACTCTCTTTAGAATGTGCAGTTAAATCGTAATTTCCTCTATCTGCAATACCTATGATTTCAACCCATCCATATTTATCAGTTTTACATTCAACATCCCAACAATCAAGAGCATAATGGGCCATTTCTCCAGGTAAATGTTGTCTGAATCTTAATACTTCTTCTGGGATTCCAAGCTCTTCTAAAAATTTTCTTGCAAGATATAATTGATAAATAAGCATTTCACTAGATACAATACCTTTATTAAGTGCTTCTTTAGCTGTTACAATTATTTCATCGGTTTCATTCATCTGAACTTCTTGTGAACATAATCTGAATTTAACATTTTCAATTGTATGGAATTTTGGATGTTTTTTATTATTCGGATTTAAAAATATTTCTGCTTCTGCTTGTGTAAATTCACGAAGCCTAATGACTCCTTGTCTTGGTGAAATTTCATTTCTGTATGCTTTTCCAAGTTGAACTACTCCAAATGGTAATTTTCCTCTAAAATATCTTAACATTCTTTTAAATAATATGAAAATACCTTGTGCAGTTTCTGGTCTCATGTATCCAACTTTATTTCCTTTTGCACCAATTTGGGTTTTGAACATTAAATTATAATCCCAAATTTTAGAAAGTTTTCCACCACATTCACTACATCGAATATTATTATCTTCAATAATTTTATCTAATTCTTCGTTTTCTAAACTTTCTACATCTTTATTAATATTTTCTTCAATAATATGATCTGCCCTATATACTTCACCACATTCTGTACATTTACACATAGGATCTGTAAAATTATCAACATGTCCAGATGCTTTAAGAACTTCTTTTGGCATTACAGTCGGTGCTTCAATCTCTGAGAAACCTTCCTGTACAACATATTGTTTTCTCCATTTTTGCATTATATTGTTTTTTAATGTAGCTCCAAGAGGTCCATAATCTGTAAATCCAGATACTCCAGAGTAAATTTCAAAAGAAGGCCATAAAAAACCTCTTTTTCTACTGATATTAGTCATTTTATCATGATTCATTTGATAACTCCAAAATAATTTTTTATTTAAATTTATTATAATAATTAAACTTTGTTTTAATTTCTATTTTATTCATGCTAACAAAGTATAAATTTATAAATATTATTTTTATAATTAATTTTTATTAATTTTATAGTTTTTAATTTGTTATTTTAAAATATTTTTATTTTTAAAATAATAATTTAATTTAGAAAAATAAGTTTTAATTTAAAGAATTTTTGATATAATATTTTTTATTTATTTAATTCATAATCATATTTAATACGGCTTGTTTCGGGACTTTTTTGTCCCATATATTTACTATTTCTATCAGGATGACCATATGGCTTTTCTGCAGGATTTGTCATAGTTTCAAAAACAAGTTGGCATACTCTTTGTCCAGGATATAATGCTACAGGCATTGCCCCTATGTTTGAAATTTCGAGAGTAATTTTACCTTCAAATCCTGGATCGATATAACCGGCAGTTACATGCATTGTAACCCCTAATCTTCCCATAGAGGAACGACCTTCTACACGTGCAACTAAATCATTTGGGACTTTAACATATTCATAGGTTGTTGCAAGTGCAAATTCTCCGGGATGTATTATAAATGCATTATTATTTTCAACAGTTATTGATTCCATATAAGATGTAAGGTCTTCATCATCCTTTGGGTCAATATACGGTTTTCTAATAACTTTAAACACTTTAAATTCATCACCTAATCTCATATCTACTGATGATGGTTGTATTTGTTCTTCATCTTTTAATGGATCAATAACAATTTTCTTATTCTTTATATATTCTTTAAGATCCTTATCACTTAATATTGCCATATTTTATCCTCATTTATTTTTAATTAATATTTAAATATTATTTTTATTTTTTGCCATGTAAAATTTGGTTAATATGTCTTAAGATACCTATGAATGTATGTGCTTCTCTACCTGTTATGAATGCACGATTTATAATATTTTTAAAAGTTTTTAATCCATTTTTCTTTTTATGCTCTGGAATATTCAAAGTATCTATAATTTCTTCCATATCTTTTAGTAGATATTTCTTTTCGGTATAAGTACTTTCTGTTAATCCTTCTTTATGAAAATTATTTCTATTTTTAAATATTTCATAGAATATTATTGCTGCTGCATGTGTTATATTCATTATTGGATAACTTGGATCAGTAGGAATGGATACAATCATATCACATTTGTCTATTTCATTATTAGTTAATCCATCACCCTCTCTTCCAAATAATATTGCACTAGTGTTATTTGTATTTATTTTTTTACCTAACTCTTCTGGTTTAATAGGTATCCTTGAAAGATTATAACTTCCACCAGGTGCACCAGTAGTTCCTATAACAAAGTCAATCTGTTTTGATTCTAAGAAGGTATCTAAATCAGGATAAATTTCTGCTGTTTCTACAATATTTTTTGCATGCATTGCCTGATAATATGCGTCATCTTTTAATTCACATGGATTTATTAATACAAGATTTTTCAAACCGAAGTTTGCCATTGTTCTCGCAAGAAATCCTACATTTCCAGAAGTTTCACATTCTACAAAAACAATATATAAATTATTTCTAATTTCTTTTGCAGCATCTGAAAAATTATTTTCATTATTAACAATTCCGCGGGTTGTGGATTTTGAAATAGCTTTAGTTTTAGATTTGTCTTCTGTATCTTTTTTTGTTGTTTTTTCAACTAAAGGGGTGTTTTCTATAATAATCTCTTCTTCTGTAGCAGTATCTCCGATATTAACACCTTCTATTTTTAAATTTCATCAGCATATGCTTCTTTTAATAATTCTATAAGGTTTATTGCTTTAATATTTAATCCTTCTTCGTCTAATGCATCTTGTATATTTCTTTGACAGAATGGACAGATACTAATAACATTTTCTGCCCCAGTATCCTTAATCATGTTCACTTTATCTTTCGCTAAAGTCATTGCTATTTCTGGTTTTGCACTTTTTACTCCTCCACCAGCACCACAACATTGACAAGGATATTTCATTTCTCTAAACTCAATTCCAGGTATTTTTTCTAAAATCTCGCGTGGTTCATCTTTTATTCCCTGTCCTCTTGCAAGGTGACATGGATCATGCCAAGTTACAATTTTATTTACTTCTTTCATTTTTGAATAGTCTAATTTGTCAATAAGGAATTCACTAATGTCTTTTACATTAAGTGTTGAACCATATTTTGGATGATCATTTTTAAGTGTAGCACCACAACCTGCACATATTGTTATTACAGTATCATAATCTTTAAAAACTTCATTATTTTTGTTTACAAGTCCTTGTATTAAATCAGTTTGACCAGTTCTAATAAGTGGTGAACCACAACATACTTGTCCTTCAGGTACATCAACTTTAATTCCATTAGCTTTAAATACATCCATTAATGCATAACCAACTTTTTGTAATCTATAATCAACCATACATCCAGTAAATAAGGCATATTTTGCTTTTTCATTGGATTTATGTGTTTTATTATAGTTTTCAATAAATCCTCCTTCTTCAGGATATGATATGGATCTTGTTGTTTCTTCAACTGATTTATGTATTCCTTTATGTGCATCTAAAGGTCCAAGACCATTATTTACTATTAACTCTCTAAGTTTTTCTATTGCATCGCCATAATTATTAATATTTTTAGGACAAACTGCTTCACATTTCCTACAACTTGTACAATCATAAATTCCTTCGGATAATATTTCATTTAAACGGTTATTATCATTTCTTGGATCAAATTGAAATTTAGACAAATATCTCATAAAGTAAGGTCCTGCATATTCATCGCCAAAATGTTTGACTACAGGACAACTTGTAAGACAAGAATAACAATCAATACATGTTCTAACTTTCTTTGTTTCTTCAATTTCCTTAGGACTTAAATTGAGATTAAGTTTTTTGCTTTCTTTAGAATTTAATTCTAATTCTAATTCAGAGGTTTTATTCTCATAAGGTGTTCTATCAACTATTAAATCTTTAATTATCGGTAAATTTAATGGTTCAATAATATCTCCATCTTTTATTTCTCTTTTACAAGCAAGTGCCCCATTCCCATTAACTTTAACACCGCAAGAACCACATTGCCCTGCTCTACAAGAGCTTCTGAAACTAATATTTGCATCATATTTATCATTGATAATGTTTAATGCATCTAAAACTTTCATTTTATTTGTTTCTTCAATTTCATAACTTTCAAAATAAGGTTCTTTATCTTTTTCGGGATTGAACCTTGAAACTTTAATTGTAATCATGATGTATTCAAATCCTTTAGTTTTTTCTTAAAGTTTATTAAAAAAGTATTTATTAATATTCTAATTTTATATTTTATATATAAAATAATTATTTATTAATCTAATTTTAACTCGATATTTGTTTTTATTAAATTTTTTTTTATTTGGATAATTTTTACAAA
>JBJFGN010000125.1:0-1704 GCA_051892775.1 Methanobrevibacter sp.
AAAAAATCCTCCTTAAATTAAAATTGTCGTTTCCAAATATAATGTAAATTCCAGCCATTAGTTTTCTTCCAACATGGATATCTATTATTTTCATCTCTGGTTTTATAACCATTATCCATATAGTAGAAATAACTATGACCCTTTTTACCCTTTTTATTAATTATATATCCCATACCAATAGCACCTATATAGTGTGGTCCTGCTTTCGTTCCACATACTATTACTACGGGTTCGTTTGTAGTTTTCATTAAACTTATCGCTTGGTCTAATGTTATAAAATTAACATTATACAACTCATCAGTTGCCTCTCTAAGTCCTCGAGATAAACCCAGATGATATAATGCGTCTCCACCACACAAACTATCTGTCCGCTTAAACCATTGATAATAAAGCCTATTATCTAATTTATGACTTATATCATAAATATCTTTCTTTGAATATCTTGGTTTTACATTATAGTTATAAAAAAATTGACCTATAGGTTTATTATTGTTATGTGGGTGAACTTCACCACATAATGGTATATAAACCCCATGATAACTATCATATTTTCCTCTATACAACCAACTCATAATTGTTGGTCCACAAGCACCGCTCCAAACTGTATTCAGTAAAGAGTTGTTAAGATAATTTTGAAGGAAAAATTTATCAGTATAATCATTATTATTTAATGCCTCTGATATTACATCTCTTTGATTTGTCGGTACATTAAAATTTTCTGAAATATTACCTCCTCCTAAATAAAACTCAAACGGATTTGTTCTTTCTAACCACCATGCCTTGACTGTTGAAAGGGAATCATTGATTATATCTAAATATTCTTTATAAGGCATGCCTACATTTTCTTTAAATTCTCTACTCATTGAATCCAAATCTTCGTTCGGGTAAAAATCAGTAAAATTAAATTCATTGGAAGATGAGTTTAGAGTAATGCTTGTAAGTTCTAAAGAACCATTTTGCGTAATTATTTGTTGATATAAATTATTTGATGAAAGTCCGTAATATACTTCCGGATAATTACCGATATACCGATTATAATTAAAAGCGTAAGAATTATAATCAAGTGGCTCCGTAAAAATTCTATCTATGATTACCTGCTTTTCTACAGGACTTGCCAGGGCTACTAAAGTCCCTATAAGAGTACCATTATGCAAAATACCAAATTCATAATAATATGGTTTTTCATCGTAATTAAATACTACTGCCGGTCTATTTGTTAATGTTAGTGGTAATTCGATATTGGCAGAGAGTGCAAATTTTATTTCTTCTGTATATTCAGAATAAAAGATATCTATATTTGAAATAAATTCAGTGTAAGCAAATTGTCTTGCCTCCTTATAATTCAAATAATCATTATCTACTGCAATTTCATTTAATTGGTCTTTTGATAACATTGGAATATTATAAAGTGCACTTTGCCCATCATAGTCCGAAGATTGTTGAGTATAATATATTTGATTGGATTGATTGATATTTTCTGTACAACCTAATAATAATGATGTTACCACCAACATATATAATAATTTGTAATATGTCATAATAAATAGTGCTTGAAATTTATAAATAAAAAATAATATCACATATATTAAGGGCACAAGACCAACGTACAGAGCATCTTATGCCCCATATAATTCAAAGATAAAAGACATATATTTTTTAAATAGTAGTGCCATAATAATATTGTATAAAATTATCTGTTTATAT
>JBJFGN010000126.1:0-1653 GCA_051892775.1 Methanobrevibacter sp.
AAGAATTTTTTATTTAATTATTTTTTAATTTTATTTTTTAATTTTATCATAAAGATATGTATATTTATTTATATTTTATTAATTAATCTATGTTTTATATTGATTTAATATTTTTTTATTAAAATTTTAATTGTAGGAATTTAATCTTAAACTTTTTATCTTATTAAATCATCATTTTTTTCAAAAAACTTTCTTAACTTTAAACTATGGTATAAATATCATTTATATTATTATAAAAAATAGAATCTTAAAAGTTTTTTTTAGATCATTAAAAATTATTTAAATTTTATTTTTAAATAAATTTTTTTTAGAATTATTGTTTTTTGTGAATTTTAATATTTAACTTTTGTATTATTTTTTATGTATTTGTATGATTTTTAATAAATTTTTTAATAATTTTTTATTTTTCTTTAATTGTTTTAAATTCTTTTTTAGGATTGGATTTATATTCTTTTATTTATTTTATTTGTATATTATCTTTGATTTTTTATAAAATGAATATCTTTATTAATTTTATTAAATAAATCTTATTAATATTGTATTTTTCAATATTGTTTATTTTATTATTATTTTTATTTTAAAATTTATATTTCTAGTTTATATTAGTAATTTAAGTATTAAACAAAGAATTATTACTGTTTATGGTAGTAATTCTATTTTTATATACTTAAATATCTATTATTTGGAGATTCACAACTCTTTAATTAAGTTTATATTAATATATTTTTAATTTTTCATATCTATAGTTTTATTTTTATCTATTTTCATTTTAGTTAATTGTATTTTCTTTTAATCTAGTTAAAAGCTTATTAAACTTTTATTATTTTTCATTAATATAATTTAAAGCTTTTTATTTTATTATAAAAGATTTTTATATTAATTTCATAATCTTCATATTTTTGTATCTATTAAATTCATTTCTTAATTTTTATTTTGCATTAATCTCTCTTATTTGTTTTATTTTACCTTTTTTATCAATTCTTCTTCCTTTAATTTTTCAATTTTTCTTTATATTTTTCTATTAAAACTTTTTAAAATTTTATTTTTTCTGTTTTATAATTTTTTTCATTTTTTTATAATTTTATATTAAATTTTATAGTATTTTTATAAAATAATTTATTTATTTCTAATTTTTTATTTATTATTTAATGTTTTTGTTTAATTTTTAATTGTGTTTAAATCAAAAGCTTTTTATATGAACTTTTTAATAATCATAATTTAGTTGTTAAAAATTATTAATCATTTAATTAGGAGGGAGTATATGAATAAATATAGAAAATTATTGAATGAACTTAATATTCATGAAAAATTAAATGATGATGAAATTATTCCAAAATTAGATGATTTCTTAGATAGTAAAATTACTATGATAAAACCAAAAGTTTATAGGTTAGAGAATAAAACTTCAGTTTTAACTTTAAACTTTATTTCAAGAGAATGTAAAGATGAAATTAAACCAACTAATGAAAGTTATGGTAAGGGTTGGATTTTTAATTTCCATGGGGATAATCTTTTAGAATATACAACTGCTCCTATTTTAAATTTCTAGGATGCTTGTTATATATTATTCAAAGAATTAAATTGATATTAAATATATTAATTTATTTTAAATTTTTTTATAAATTCTCTATTTTTATTGTTAGGTTATTTTTT
>JBJFGN010000126.1:1753-32559 GCA_051892775.1 Methanobrevibacter sp.
ATATTTTCTGTTTTTATGGTCTATTTTTATTGTTAGGTTATTTTTTATATTTTCTGTTTTTATGGTCTATTTTTATTGTTAGGTTATTTTTTATATTTTCTATCTTTATATTCTAATTTTTATTTTCATATTTTCCTGTTTTTGTAGTAATATTTAGTAAAATTTAAATATAACTATAGTTATACCATTATAATGTATTGTTGTTTAAGGCTTTTTTTAAAAATTTTATCAAATTCTATAAAATAATTAGTGAGGATATTTGATGGAAAATGAAACAACATTATTACTTAAAAAAATTGGTATTGAAGAAGATCTTGAATTTAATGAGACAATTCCAATTTTGAAAAATTATATAAATATAAAATTTAAAGAAATTGAAGATCGGATCTATAAATTTGAAGATGAACTATATATCTTAATTATAGATTTTAATAAAAGGCGGTATTCAAATTTTTTAAAACCAATGGAAGGTTTTGGACTTGAAGGATGGGTTTTTGATTTTCAGGGTAATGTTATAAAGGAAGTATCCATAGAAAATGAGGAATCTATAGAAGACAACAATTATCTAAAAGACATTCGTCCATTATTAGGTACAGCATCTGGAAGTAATTATAAACTTTATTGGGAATATGGGAATCCTAATTTTGAAAGTCAAAATATTATAATCGAAGGTAAGATAAGTCCATGTAAATATTGTCTTGTACAAAATTTAATTGTAGATTTATCTTATAATAATATACCTAGTTTTATTATTGACTGTAATGGTAAATTCACTTATCTTAAAGATAACCTTGGTAATAAATATTCTAAAAATATTAGAAAAATACCATTTAATCCATTTAAAAAATTTTTAAGATATTCTGAAAATGATTTTGTTGAAGAGGATAATTCTCATGTTGCACAAAGATTTATTTCTTGGTGTCATCAGAGTTTTAAAAGTTTAGAACCTAAAGAATTAGGTTTGATCTATATTACGCTTATTAAATCTCTCCAGAAATATAAACACCTTAATCTCAATAAACTGAAAGAAGAGTTATACCATAATGACGGGTATAAAATTGTTGAAAAAATGGGTGATTTATTTGATGATGATCCATTTAACGGTGGTGCTACATTTGATTGGTCGTATTTAAATGATTTTTCAGGTAAAGTTAAATTAGTTGATTTAAGTCCATATAGTAAAATTACCCAAAAATTTGTTTATGATGTTATATTGAATGATTTATGGAATTATAAATTAATGGAAGGCCTATGGGAATTCCCCTTTTTTGCAGTATTGGATAATGCAGAAAATATAAATATACGTCAAAATACTATTGCATCTAAGATAATTAAAAAGGGTAATGAATATGGTTGGTCTATGGCATTCATTATCCAAGATGAACTTGAAAAAGCGTCTTTAAAAGAACTTAATAATATTACAGATAGAATATATTTTAGTCCTAGTTCAAATACATTTAATAAAATATCTGAAAATATTAGTAATTTAGACGATTCTAAGAAAAATTGGAAAGATAAACTGTCAAACCTTAAAGAAAATCAATGCATATTATGTACCCATAGTCTATTAAATGAAGAGGTGTTGCTCTCACCAAAACCCATTGTTATAGATGTATTTAATTATAAGAGATATTAAAAAAGTCTTTTATAATTTTTTTTTAATTCATTTTAAACAATACAATGTTTGTCTTGAACTAATGTATTTTTAATTTTATATTTTTTAATCAATTTTTGAATTTAGGGGTATTAAATCTTATTTTTGGTTGATTTTAATAATTTATTTTTATAAAATTTTTAATCTATTATCTTTCATCATGTTTTTTTTTAATTTAATTAAATCTTATTTTCTAGTTTTCTTGTTTTTTAATTAATCTTATTTTTGTTCATTTTTTTAATTTTGTTTATATTTTTCCTTTATTTTTTAATTAAAATAATTGAATATATAATATAAAAAAGTAAATAATTTATATTTGGAAATTTATAATAAGTTATAATTATATAAAAATTTTTAATTATTAGGGTGATATTTTTGATTTTATATTTTTCAGGAACTGGAAACAGTAGATTTATTGCAGAAGGCATTGCTAAAAGAATTAATGATAAACTTTTATCATTAACTCCATTAATGAAATCTTCTACTGATGGAGTTTTACTTGAGTCTGATAAACCTTTTGTTTTTGTTTTGCCTATTTACGCTTGGAGAATTCCACGTCCTGTTGATGAATTTATTAAAAAATGTACTTTTAAGGGATCTAATGAAGTTTATGTTATAGCGGATTGTGGTGGAACTCCTGGTAATGCTTTAAAGTATATTAAAAATTCCTGTAAAAATATTGGTTTAAAACTTAAAGGTTTTGATGCAATTAATATGCCTGCAAATTATATTATGTTGTATCCTACTTCACCTGTATCAAATCCTAATGTACAAAAAGCTTTGAAAATTCAAAAAGATAAAATTGAATCAATTGCTGATGAAATTAATGAAAACAAAGAATTTTTTAGAAGACCAAGTTCTTTTAAAGGCAAAGTTCAATCTTCTATTGGGAATGTCTTCTTTTATAAAAGCATTATTGGCACTAAAAAGTTTCATGTTAATGATAAGTGTATTAAGTGTACAACTTGTGTTGCCAGATGTCCATTAAATAATATTACATTTATTAATGGTGCTCCGCAGTGGGGTAATAATTGTATGCATTGTACCTCATGTATAAATGGTTGTCCTGTGGAGGCCATTGAATATGGGGATAAAACAGAGATGAGAAATAGGTATTATCTTAAACAATCTTATGATGATATATAGATATTCCCGCAGGGTATGTGCAGAATTATTTATATTATCTTAAACAATTTGATGTCAAATAATATTTTTAGTTTTTATTTTTAATTTGGAAACTTTTTTTAAAATTTTCATTGTTTAATATTGATTTCTAATGTTTTAGTTTTTAAAAATCTATCTTTAAATTAAACATTGATTTTTATTAAATTTAAAGATTTTAAAGAGGGTAATGTTTTATTATTTTTAGTAAAAATTTAATGGATTCTATTTTTCCTATTTTAATTGGACTTAAACCTTATTTCTTTTTTAATATGAATATACTAAATTGGAATAATTTACTAATTGTTTTAGATAAGCAATTATATTTTAGTGAATTACTAAAATTAAATAGTTAAGAATATTATTTAATAAAGTTAAAAATAATGGTGTTATGTTTTAGAGTAATTATTTAGTGATTTTATGGTAAAAAAAATATGTGTATATTGTGGTAAACCTTTTTATAGTAAGGGACATAATGCTCAAAAAATGCATAAAAAGTGTGCAGAATTAAAACGTAAAGAAGATAATGCTAGACGTATACGTGAAAAACGCCGTATTTTTAAACGTTGGATTGAGTCTTGTGAAATTGATAGAATCCACAATCAAATTGCACCAGAAATGGGTTTTGTACAAAATGATTATGATATGAATAATCGTTTCCTTGGAGGAAATACTAAATATCTTCAATCACCAACTTTTGGTTATACAAAAGATGGAAAACTTAAACCAAATAAATTTTCTAATTTACCTCGTGAAAGAGAAAAACAGATTAATAGAATTCATTGTAAGATTAAAAAAGAATTAAATTTTATTTTTTGTTCAAATGGTCAACATTCTACTAATTATATTAATCCATATTATAGTAGATATGAAGATGATTTTGGAAGTATGGGATATAATGATTTTTAAATTTTAAAATCATTCTTATTTTATTTGTTTTATTATTTTAATTCTTCAATATTTAAATGAATATTTTTTTTATTTTTATTTATTTTATTTAACCCTTATTTTATTTTTATTTCTCTATTTTACTTTTATACTGTTTTATTTTTCAGATTGTTTGAATATATTAAAACTAATTTTAATAAGCCCTAAATATTTTCATTTTTTTCTTTTTAAATTCTATTTAACTGGTTAATTTTTTTAATAATTTTATTTTAACTGTTTATTTTTTTTCTTTTTTATTATATAATAACATAAATCTTTATATACTATAAAACATTATTATTAATTGTAGAAATATTATATTTCTACTTATGTTGAAAAGGTAAAATTTTTTATGATTTAATTATTATTTATTAACGATAATATTGATGATTTAAGAACTCATTCAACATAATTTCCTATATTGTTTTTTTATTAGACCTAGTCTATTAACTTATTCAAATATTTCCCACATCTATTTTTTGAATAAGTTAAAAAAAAACACTTATCCTGTATATTTTTATACAGGATACATTTTTTAATTATTTTTTAATCTATTCTTTTATTGTTTATATTCAATTTTTTTATTTTAATTATTAAATCTGTCTGTTTTTAAATTTTAATTTTTTTAATTAATTTATGTTTAATTTAGAAAAATAAGTTTATTATAAATTTTTGTTGAGTTTTGTTTGTTGTATTTTTATTTCATGTTTTTTTTGGCTTATTTTGGTGTTTTGTTGTATTTTTTATTTTAAAGTTAAGAATAAATAGTTGGTTTTTTAATTTTTATATTATTATTATTATTATTTTTAGTAAAAAGTATCATTTAAAATAAGTTTAAATAAAGATTTTTAATCTTTATTTTTATAGTAACATTTGAATAGCAAAAATTATATTAATTCCTATAATAATAAGAGGTATAACTATCTCAAGTATTTCTTCATTAGTTTTTTCAACGATTTTAGGGCCAAGTATTGCACCTATTATAGTACCAGAACATAATAAGAGTACAAGTGTAATGTTTACCCTTCCAAGAAAACCATAACCAAAAATTCCGCCAATTGAATTAAATATTAAAACGAAGATTGTTGTACCTATTATACTCGTTGCTGTATATCCAAGTAATAATAATATTAATTGTATTGGTGGTGTACCACTCAAACCAAAAATACCTGCAAGTATTCCACCAGTTATTCCAAAAAGTGGTATAAATATTTTCTTATATCCTTTAATTCTTACTTTTGTTTTTTTCTCTATTTTTTCTTCAGATCTAAATTCATGTATAAAATTTCTTAAATTTATAATTGCAAGTATTATGAATAGTATTCCAAAAGCTTTTTTAAGAATATTTTCTGGTATTAAACTGGATATATAAATTCCAATGAATGTTCCTATAAATCCACTTATACCTAAAACAAGACCCATTTCTTTATCGATATTTCCTTGTTTATTATGATTATATGCACCAACTATTGTGGTAGGTAGAACTGTTGCAAGGGATGTTGCAACTGCAGTTTGGATATCTACACCTAACATAATTAGTATTATGGTATATAATCCTCCGCCACCTCCACCTATAGTTGTAACCAGTATGCCTATTAAAAAGCCTATTACAGGTAATATTATAATCAAGTTCTCATACATATTAAAATATTTGAATACATTGATATTTAAAAGTTTATTAATATCATTAAATCTTATTTATTTTCTTAAAATATATTCTTAACGTTTAATTTTATTAAATTCGGTTATTTAAAAATTAAATAAGTTATAATATAAATTTAAAAGATTTCAATAAAATCAATTTTTAATTAAATTTTAATATCTTAATTATTTCTTATTAGATTAATTATTTCTTATTAGATTAATTATTTCTTATTAGATTAATATTTTTTTTTAGATTAATTATTTCTTATTTTACACATATTTTAAGATTTTTTTTTTAAAAACTTTTATGATTTTCCTTTTTAATTAATCTCTCCTAGATGCTTTTTTATATTTTTTTATTTTATAATCCTTAATTTTTATTTAATTCCTTAATTTTTATTTATTTTTTAATAAATAAATTATATGATATCTTTTTTATTTTAATTAACCCATGTTTTTATTTTTTGATTTATTTTTTAATTTATATTTTATTCAGTATTTTATTCTCATGTTCTTATCTTTTGAATTTTATTTAGTTTTATTGCTGATTTTAGACTAAAATACTATAATCTTTTTAAATTTCAAAGTTCAAAATATATATGGTATTTTTTTAATACTTTTTTTTAAAACTTTTTAAGATAGGTTTTTTTATGAATAAAAATGAGGATAAAAATGAATGGGGCAGTAACCTTTCATTTCTTTTAGCAATGATTGGTTCTGCTGTCGGTTTAGGAAATATTTGGAGATATCCTTATGTTCTTTACAGCAATGGTGGGGGAGCATTTTATATTCCTTACATTGTTGCTATATTGATTATGGGTATTCCATTTTTAATTTTAGAATATAGTGTAGGATATAATTTTAAATCTTCATTTCCTAAAGCAATACGTAAAATAAATAGTAAATTTGAATTTTTAGGTTGGTTTATTCCCGTTTCCGTGTTTTTAATCATGATTTATTATTCATGTATTTTGGGATGGGATGGCTTGTATGTAGTGTTTAGTTTCTTTAAATCTTGGGGATCAAATCCTAATGCTTACTTTACAACAACTTTATTGCAATCTACAACCTCAACATCTGGTTTATGTATATTTATTCCTATAATCGCTGTTACAATATTAATTGGTTGGGCTATTGTATGGTATGTTTCTCATAGGGATTTAGAAAAGGGTTTAGGAAGACTAAGTAAAATTCTTGTACCTTTACTTTTTGGTATAATGATACTTATTGTAATATTCTCTTTAACATTACCTGGAGCGGGCATTGGTTTAAAAGAGTTATTTGCTCCTGATTGGAGTTTGCTATTAAACTTTAATATTTGGATGGCCGCATTTGGTCAGATTATTTTTTCACTTAGTTTAGGTATGAGTATTGCATTTACCTATGCAAGTTATACTAAAGATGATAGTGATCTTGTATCAAACACTTTATGGGTTGTAATTGCAAACTGCGGATTTGAAAACTTCTGTGCATTAGGTGTATTTTCTATTTTAGGTTATATGTCTTTGAGAAGTGGTGTTGCAGTTAACCAGTTAGTACAACAAGGTACTGGTCTTGTATTTATCGCGTATCCTACTGTATTTAATGTACTTGGTAATTGGGCTTATATTTTAGGTCCTGCATTTTTCTTTACAGTATATATTGCAGGTTTAACAAGTATACTTTCTACTATTGAACCATTAGCATTCGGTATTCAAAATAAATTTGCATGGAGCCGTAATAAAACAATGACTGTCTTATGTGTTGTCGGTGCAGTTGTATCAATGATATATGCTACTGGTATGGGTGGAACCTTACTTGGATTTGTTGATGCATATATTAACCAAATAGCTATTTTAATAGGTGTATTCTTTGAATGCATTGTATTTGCATGGCTATTTAAATGTGAAAATGTTATACCAAAACTTAATAAAAATAGTAAAAGTATAAAAGTAGGCAAATGGTGGATTTTTGTTGTTAAATATCTTTTACCGATTGTAGTGGCTATTGTCTGGGTCGGAGGATTATTTGACACTATAAAAACAGGAACATTTGAAGAGTTAATTGTATTTGTTATATTAACTGTAATATTAGTTGGTTTAACTATCATGTTTACAATTTTACCTAGTAAAAATGAGGATTGGTATAAAACTAAGTCTAGATTCATTGATTAAAGATTATTTATCTTAATCTTTAATTTACTTTTTTTATGAGCAGGTTTATGGTTACTTTGTTCTTATTTAAAATTTTTAAATATGATTTATAAAATAATTTAAATTTAAAAAAATTTATATCTCTTGCATTTTTTTAATTTTAATATGTTTTTTGTTTTAAATTGTAAAATAATGGATTTTAAAAAATTAAATTTTTAAATAATGGGTTCTTAACAGAATAAACGTTAAATTAAACTTTCAAATAATTTTATAATTTTATTATCATGTTTTTGATTTACAAATTATTTAATCGTGTATATTTTTTTAATTTTTTTAAAATATTTTAATTTATATTCTATTTATCTATAAATTTTTATTTAATTTTTTATTATATTTTTCCTTTGTTTATTTTATTGTCATTTGTTATTTTGGTGATTAATATTTAGTTTCTATAATAACAAATGGGTTTATTACTATAAAACTATAAATAAATTATTTTTAAATATTTAGTTTAATAATACTTTTTTTTATATTGTTAATTATTGTATTAAGATATTAAATCATGTTTAATTTTATTACTAATTTAATATTTATTTAAATAGAAAAACTTAAATTTTCTATTTAGGCAATTTGAGATTTTAAAAGTAAAAACATTTTAAAAAATCTTTTATTTATTCTTAGAATTAATATGGGGTTTTATTTATATGGGGTGTAATTATTTCAAAAAATAAAATATTACATATATTACTTTTATTTGCTCTTCTTGTAGTTTGTGTAGGAACAGTGTCTGCTGCTGATAATAATACAACAAATTTACAGTCTAATGCATCTACTGTAAGTAATGATATGAATTCCAATCTTTTAGGTGGGGATAATTTTAATACTTACTATGTTGGTGGAAATACTACAACTGATGGTAATGGAAGTTCTGACAATCCTTATAATAATTTAAAATTGGCACTTAATAATACTAAGGATGGTGATACAATTATTATAAATGATGGAACTTTCTCTGGTGCAGATAATGTCAATTTGCTTATTAATAAATCTTTAACTCTTAAAGCAGCTGAAGGTGCTAATCCTATATTTAATGCTCAATATAACAGTAGAATATTTGTTATAAATGCGTCAAATGTTGTTCTTGATGGATTGACTCTTATAAATGGAAAAGTTTCTGGTAATGGAGGTGCATTACTCGTTCAAAAAAGTGATTTGACTGTTACAAATTGTACTTTTAGAAACGATAATGCTCTTGCTGGCGGTGCAGTATTCATTTATCCTGGAGTTAATAATGCTGTCTTTAATGATACTTGGTTTGATTTATGTGATGCCACATATGGTGGTGGGGTATATATCTATAATAATACTAATAATACTTTATTTAATAATGTACTATTTAGATTCTGTACTGCGTCAAAAGGTTTTGCTGGTGCAATTTACAATAGTGGAAGTAATACTCGAATAGTTGATTCAGAATTTAATAGAACTCGAGCTTATCGTGGTGGATCAATTTTTAACAGCGGTTTAAATTTGTTCATTGATAATTCTACATTTATAAATAATGTAGTTAATGGTCAAGGTGGTGCTATATATAGTACTGGTCTTAATCCATTAACTATTGTAAATTCTAATTTCCCTGGTGAAAATTCTTATAGTAATGGTTTTGGTGGTGGAGCATTATTATTAAACGGTAATGGTAATAAAATTATTAATTCTAGCTTTACAAATATTCTTGCCCTTGGAAGAGGTGCTGGAATATGTTTTACTAGATCTAATAATTTAGTAATTAATTGTACTTTTAATAATGACTCTTGTGCAAGAGGTGGAGCTATTGCATACAATCCATATGATGGTGAAGTTTCAGAAAATAACACTATAATCAATTCAGTTTTTACTAATAATGGTAAGGATGTTATTGATTTATCTAACTCTTCTTATACCAAAGGAGGAGCTATATATGCTAAAGCAAATAACACCAGAATTATAAATAGTAGTTTTGATAATAATTCTGCTATTATGGGTGGCGCTATTTTATTCACTGTAAATAGTACCAATAATGTTATTGAATCTTCAAATTTCACTAATAATGGGGCTGTTTATTATAATGGTGGAGCTATTGTTAGTGGAGGCACAAATGATTACATAGGCAATTCCAGATTTATAAATAACACTGCTCAAAATTATGGTGGAGCAATAAGCATGGATAATGTAACTGTTGTTAATTCTAGCTTTGTGAACAATAAAGCTAAAATAGGTTCAACAATTTATTCAATTAATTCTACAATTTTCAATTCTAGTTTTAGTAATGATAATTTAGATGATGATGCAATAGTTGATTTAAATAAAGTTAATATTGCTGGCTCTAACAGTTCTACTATAAAGATAGTATCTTATAATAATGATAAAATTGTTAATGGAAATTATTCTGAAAATTTAACAGTTTTTGATAATGGTTACCTTGGTTATTGTGTAGAAAAATATTCTGATGCAGCAATTAACGGTGTAGTCTTTGATGATTATACTATTTTCAATAGTTTAAATGGAAACAATGTATCAGATTTATTAAAAATATTAGTTTTTGAATATTATAATGGTACTTCATTACAAAATGAAATTAATATTTTAACTGATGGAGATTATTTAAATAGTAATAATACTATTATTAATGATGTTGTTGCTAAGTATAATGCAGGTTTAAGGATTAATGGTGAAAATAATGTTAAAGTTCTTGATAATGGAACTGCTAATATTTATAAATTCAAATTCCTTATAACCCCTCAAGGAACACAAAACTCATTTATGTTTAAGGTTCTAGAAGGTGCTAATGTAACTGTTATTAAAAAAACAATTACTCCAGTTGTATTTAATGGAAATGATACTAAATTTAACATTACTGTTGTTAACAATGGAAACTGTAATTTAACTGGAATCTTTGTTGATGATAGTGATTTTAGTGATGGTTTAACATATAAATCATTTGAATCCAATTGTAATTGGATTTATAACTCCAATAATAATACTTGGATATTAAATGATACTCTTGAACCAAATCAATCTGCAGATTTAATCATTGTATTTGGTACAAATAAATCTGGTGTACTTGTAAATAATGTTAGTTCTGGAATTGGAAATTACACATTCAGTAATTCTTCAAATAACACTAGTGTGTTTACTCCTAATATGACTGTTGTTAAGATTGTTAATGATCCTGTTGTGTTTGTTGGTAATTTGACTTCATTTACTGTTGTTGTTACTAATACTGGTGACTGTAATTTGACTGGTGTTTATGTTGTTGAGTCTAATTATACTGGTTTAAGTTATTTTGATTTTAGTGGTGTTAATTGGACTAGGAATGGTGATGTGTTTACTTATGCTAATGCTTTAGGTGTTGGTGAGTCTGCTAATTTCACTGTTGTGTTTAAGACAGTTAAATCTGGTAATTTTACTAATGTGGTTGTTGCTGGTTCTAATGAGACTGGTAATGTGAGTGCAAATAATACTACAACTGTTAAAACAGATAACCATAATAATACAACAGATAATAAAACTAAACATAATAAAACAGTTAAATATGATAATTATAATAAAACAAATAATCATAATTTATCTGGATTAGGTCAAGGAACTCCTGCAACTGGTTTTCCTATAATTGCATTATTTATTGCATTAATTTGTTTATTAATACCAAGAAGAAGGAAATAAAATTTAATTTTTTTATTTAAGACAATTTTTTGTCTTTTTATTTTTTTTAAATCATGTCTAGCTATTTTCGCTATAATTTATAAAATATGTGTCTATTTTTTAGATTTATTGTTTTTTTCAGTGTTTTTCTTTAATTTATCCATTTTTTTCTAAAAATTAGTAAATATTTTTTTATTTTATTTAGATTTAATACATAAACTATTTTTATTATGAAATATATAAATAAAACAATAATAATGTTATAATGTTCTTATAACTTTATTAAGAATATTTAAAAATTTTCTTGAGGTGTAAATATTTCTGGTGATGAAGGAAAACAATCCAAAAAGAAAAGAACAATAATTATTTGTGTAGTTATTATTGTTATTGCAGCAATTGCTATTGGTTTAATTGTTAATAATAATTTAACATTAAATGTAGGGGGTCATGATTTTTCCATACCATATGGTTATCATACCAATAGTACTTCTTCTGATACTAATAATAATACTAATATGACTATACAATCCCATATAATTGAGAATGGTACTAATTATTACAAAATTACTGTAATTAATCAATCTAATAATAAAATAGTTACACCTTCTCAATCAGTAAATTCTACAAATAATACTAAAAATGTCACTATTAATGGACATAAAGGTGTTTTAATAACCGGTAAAACTGGTCAAACATTTAATTATAAAGAAGGTCAGGACCAAATTGTTATTATGACTACTAATATGGGTGAAAAAGCATTTAAAGATGTTATTAGAGGATAATTTTAAAGTTTTTTATAAAACTTTTTAATTATTCCTAAATTTTTATTATTTTTTAAAAATAGCGATATTCTTATTTTTTATTAATTTAGTTTTTAGATAATCTTATTCTATTTAAAATTTTTAAATATTTTATATTCTTCTTAAGGAAGTTATTTTTGTATTTAATTTAAAAAAGTAGCTATTTTTTTTTAATTATTTATTTTAGGTTTGAATTAAATTTCATTTTAATTTAACTATTATTAAAAATCTTGAAATGGGATTTAATCTATATTAAATCCCTTTTTAATCATTGCATCACCTAGAATATTCATGGCTTCTTTAGTTTTATCATCAGAAACTTTATTTATTATTCTTTTATTTTCATTAAAACGCCCTATATAATAGTCTTGTTTTTCTTTATCTACAATATCTAAGCGTGTATAATTTGAAAGTGACTCAAGAAGAGAAAAGAAACCTCTATTTAATGCTTTAGCACATTTATTATTTTTAATAATTTCTATAACTTCTGAATCAATGATATATGCTTCACCATGTGAATTAACATGGTCTGCAATAGGATCCATTTTTTCAATTGTTATTGCTCTACATTTAATATATGCATCTGTATTTTTCATGATTGCAATATTTTTATCTTCTGTAAAATCTTCTTTATCTAGGTTCCCAATAGTGGATTTAACAAAGGCAATAGGATTATCTGTAATATTTATTACGAACTCCTTAGTTTCCTGTATATTTTTAAGGGTTGTACTACCTACAAATATTCTACATCCAATCTTATTTTTACCTTTACAATTAATTCCAATTGGTGCGGCATCTTTCACTCCATTTTTATTAATTGTTGTATAGATTCCTTCATAATGTAAACCCTCTTCCATTCCAAGTGTTCTTAAATCATTTGTCATTTTAATCACATACTTTTTTTAGAAAACTTTTGTCATGATAAAAGTCCCTTATTTTTGAATAAGATTTCAAAAACTTATTATATTAATATATTTTTATTAATTATTTTAATTTATCTGATTTAAACAAAATTTTTTATATTCATTAGTATATAAATATTATTATATTTAAAGTATTTAATGAATTAAGAATCAGTGTTAATATGTCTAAAGATTGTTCTGGATGTAAAGTCGATATACAAGATGGATATATGCAATGTCCTAATTGTTTAAAAATTATTCCTAAAGATTCTATTATATGTCCTAACTGCCATATATCTCTTATAGAAGAGGAACCTACCGAAATTTTAAGTGGGAAATATATATTTATTATAAGTTTAGTTCTAGCTTTGGGGATAATTTATCTTGAAGGACAATCATTTTTTAGTTTAAGATTTTATATTGAACTTATTATTATATTAATAATCTTTTTCAGTGCTATGAATTGGTTTATTAATAAGAAAATTTGATTCTAATAATTTAATTGTATTAAATTTATTTTTTTTTAAATTAATCTAAGTTTATTTATAATTTAAATTGTTTTAATGTTATTAAATATTTGATTTAAAATATGGTGAAATTATGTGGTTGTTTGATTTTTTAGGTGGTGTAATAGGTACTTTAATACTTTGTTGTATTGGTATATTTATTATTGCATTCCTTTTTGGATTTGTATTTGTAGATCAAAATACTTTATACAATGATAATCAAGTTAATGATAATAGTAATTCTAATCTCAATGTGTCTAATTCAACATCTAATATTTCAGTAAATAATGTTTCAGTAAAAAATGATAGTAATAGTATTAATGTAAGTGGGGTAGATCAAAATGGCGCTCCAATTAAAATTAATATTCAACATGGATAACTGAATCTTTTTATTAGTTAATCCCCTTTTAAAATAAGTATTTGTGTGTAAAAATGTCTTTTAATCCATTAAATTTAATTTGTCATAGAAGACCTGATAGAACATTTTCATATAAAGGCCATTATTTTCCAGTATGTGCAAGGTGTACTGGTTTTTACATAAGTATATTTGCATATTTCGTTTATGCTTATTTTGTATTTATAAATTATACTCCTTTGCTAATGTTTACTGGATTATTTCTTCTTGTCCCTGCAGGTATTGATGGTTTTACTCAATTTTTAGGTTGGAGGGAAAGTACAAATTATCTAAGATTAATAACTGGTCTTTTAGGTGGAATTGGATTGGCTATTATTATAAAAGGTTTAAAATATTATATATACTTGGGATTAATATAATATTTCATTATTTTTTAATATTTTCAGATTAAAATTAGATAATATGGAGTTTAAATCTAGTAAATATTTTTTTTAGGTGCAAATTATGGATAATATAAAGTTTAAATCCAGTAAAAATTTTATAGATATTGATTATGTTTTAGATGTACTTAATGTTCGTAATGTTGATTCATTTATGGATATTGGTTGCGGTGATGGTCATGTTGTGATTGAAGCAAGTAAATTAAATAAAGATGCTTTTATTTATGCAGTTGACCAGTCTGATGATGTAATAGATTATGTGAATTCCGAAATTAAAGAGTTAGATATTTCTAATATTGAAGTTATACAAAGTAATGTAGATAAACATATTGATTGTGAAGATAATAAAGTAGATTTAATATTGATGATTAATGTTTTCCATGAATTTATAACTGAACGGGATAAGTATAATGCGATTTCTGAATGTAGTCGTGTTTTAAAGGATAATGGTAAAATTGCCATAATTGACTTTAAAAAAGTACCTACATTTCAAGGCCCTCCAATGAAATTAAGACTTTCTCATAATGAGTTAGAAGATTATTTCTCAAAACAAGGCTTTTCTCTTGTTTATTTAAATGAATCTGTTGGTACATGTGTAGATGAAGGATATTCACATTATCTTTCAGTATTTAAAAGATATAATTTTTAAATTATATTTTTTATTTTTTAATTAATTTTTTTTTAGATGTTTTGGCTATTTTGTTTTTTCTTATTTTTTATTTTTTAATTAATTTTTTTTTAGATGTTTTGGCTATTTTATCTTTTTTATTTTTAGAATTAGTTTATTTATATAATTTATAACTTATGCAAATGTTGGAATTTTATTTCTTATTTAAAATATAATAGATGGTTCTTATTGGGATGTTCATAATTTCTGATATTTCAGTAGGTTTAACTCCCTTTTCTTTCATTTTCCTAATTTTTTCTTTATCATCTTCAGTATATTTTCTTTTATAGTTATTAAGTTTAATATCAGAATATTTTTCAAGAATATAATATGTTTTTTTAGTGCTCAATTCGACTTTATTGGCTATTTCCTTAGGGGTTAAACCATTTTCTTTTAATTCAATAACTTTATTTATAAGTCCCTTAGAATATTTTGGTTTTGCTCCTTGATTATATTCCACTTTAACATTGATATCTAACTGTTCTAAAGCATTTAAATATTTTTTAGGTATTCTATTATAGATACTTTGGGAGCATGTGATAATTTCAAGTGAAGGATATTCTTCTGTAATTTCAATAATCTTTTTTGAAGTTAAAGCTTCTGTAATATGTACTTTTGTTTTATCTTCACTCATTCTAATCACATTTAGCCTTTAATTAATTCTAAAAATTTTTTACTTTTATCATTTTTTGGTTTAGTGATGGTTTCAATGTTTTTTGCTTCTTTTTTAATTTTTTCATGTTCTAAATTAAATGATTTGGCAACTAGGTTAATATCAATTTTACCTTCTTTATATATCATTGCAGCGCCTAATGCATAGTGATTTATTTTAAGGTTTGAGTTTTTTAATTTATATTCTAAATTAAATTTTTTATGTAATATTAAATCCATATTTTTTACAGGAATTATTGTTTCATTATTCCTTTTATTTAATAGTTTTATTGCTTGGGTGTATGTAATTTTAAATATTTCTCTTTGTTGGCGATCTATTTCACTTCTAATGTATGGGAATGGTCCACTATGTCTTTTACGTTTATCCTGGGAATTTGTAAGGTAATATTTAAAGATATCCCATAATATTAGGGAAGGGGCTAAATTTATGAAGATGGATTTTTCAATACGTTTCCTTGTTTTCAAATCAATATCTAATGTTCTATTTAAACGTCCATCTTTGTATTTAAGTTTTGCTTTAATCAAATCTTCATTAATTTTATCGTCTTTCCAATCTTCAATAGAGTCTGTTTCATCTAAAAATTTTGGATTGGCTGTTTTAGCATTATAGATGATTTCATCATATTTTTGTAATTTGTCCGGATTTTTGATTTTCTCTTTTAAAAGTGCGTCTTTATATTTATTTGCAATTATTTCTCCTTTTTTGACATATGCAATAGCAAGTGCTGTTCTTGTATTATTATCATCAATAATTGCAGGTTTTGTTCTATGGAATTGTAATTTTTCAATACGTACACGTTTTCCATATCTTCTTCTTACTTCCTCTTCATAGGAATCAACAAATTCTGAATCAAGTGTAACGTTTTTTCTTATTGTTTTTTTGTTTTCTTTATAACGAATTTGTAATGTCACTGTTTTAACGGATCCTTTTCTTTCCTGTTTAAGCATATTTATAACTTTTTTAAATGATTTTCTTCCCCATTTGGAAAGTTCACTTATTTTTACCATATAGTCTCCAGCAAGGGGTAAAAATGGGATAATTTCAATTCTGTAATTTCCTGTGGGGTTTACTTCAAAGTTATAATCTGTTTTTCCACATTTGCACTCTTTTTTTAATTCTTCAATTCTATAGGTTTTTCCACAATTGTTGCAGTGAATTAATCCGTATTCTTCTAAATTACCTAAAGCTATTTTGTGTGAAGTAATCGCTGATTTAACTCTATCTAATATATTTTTTTTATTGGAAGCCTTCATTCTAAAATATTGGTTATGTCTATGGGTTTCTGAAGCTTCTTCAGCAGTAACTTCACCAACTGTACTTATACCATATTTACTAAGTGATCTATATGGTGAAGTATAGCCTTGTATATCCATAGTTTCCTTAAAATCTTGAAGTATATTTAGTTGTTTATTTAATCTATAATAAACATCTTTAAAATATTCAAAATTATTTAATTTACTTGAATCAATTGGTTCTTCATTAATATTATTTAAATAATTCTCAGCTTTCGTAATTAATCTATTTGAATCCATTAACTCACCGTGAGGACTTTATAATAACCTATTGCCGCTTATAGGTTAAGAAGTAAGTTGTATTCTTTTCTATAACTTTATAATTTTTAGTTTTTATTATTAATAAAACTTTTTCTTATTAAGTTTTAATTATTAAATTGTTAATATTCTTTTAATTAAGTTACTAGCAATTTAATAATTATTTTTTGATTTTTTATTTTGTTAACTGCATTGTTTTTTATTTATTTTTAAATTTTAAATATTGTATACTGTAATTTTCTGGAATATTATTAATTATAATTTAAAAATAAGTAATTTAATTAAATTAATTAAAATTTAATTAAATATTTTTTAAGTAATTTACATTACTTTTTCGCCGACTTCACAGTCTTCGTGAACACCTAAGAGAGCCGCTGCTTTTTCAGTAGCTAAAATCATACCTTCTGATTTTTCACCACAAAGTTTTGCTGGTTTAAGGTTACATAAAACAACAACTTTTCTATCAATTAAATCTTCAGGTTTATATTCGTTTGCAATACCTGATACAATTTGTTTAGTTTCAGTACCTAAGTCTACTTGTAATTTCAATAATTTTCTAGATTTTTCAATTTTTTCAGCTTCTTTAATTTGTCCAATTCTTAAATCAATTTTATCAAAGTCATCTATTGAAATAATGTCACTCATATTATCATCTTTTTTATTATTTTTGTCTGATTCTTCAGTTTTTTCTAAATTTTTATATAACTCTTCTTTTTCTTTTGCAATTTGTTTATCTTCAATTTTTTTGAAGAGAGGTTTGGCTTTATTAATCTCATGTCCCTCTTCTATAAATTCACTTGCTTCATTCCAATCATCATGTAATTCAATATTCATGATTTCTGCTATTTTATCTGCTTTTGTTGGAATATATGGTTTTAATAAAGTTGCAAGAGATTTACATAGTTGGTTTGAAAGATATAAACAATTAGCTGCTTTTTGTTTATTTTCTTTAACCGCTTTCCATGGTTCTTGATCATTGAAATATTTATTCGCTGATTTGCAAGTTTTCATAATTTCAACGAGACCTTCTCTGAATTCCATATCTTCTATTTGTTTTCCAACTTTTTCAGGGGTTTCTTTGATTAATTTAATGAAAGCCAAGTCATCGTCACTTGGATTTTTATATTCAGGTATTTTACCATCAAAAAATTTATTTGTAAATGTAAATGTTCTGTGTAAGAAATTACCAAGTACGTCTGCAAGTTCATCATTGTTCCTTCTTTGGAAATCATCCCAACTAAAGTCAGTATCCTTATTTAATGGTGCGACAATTGTTAAATAATATCTAAGTAAATCTGCATCATATTTTTTAACAAAGTCATCTACCCATACAACCCAATTTTTACTGGTAGACATTTTACGTCCTTCTAGGGATAAAAATTCTCCAGCAAATATGTCATCAGGTAGTTTACAACCATGTGCTATTAACATTGCAATCCAAAAAATGGAATGGTGGTAAATAATATCTTTTCCAATAAAATGGACTACAGTATCATTCCAATAATCTTCCCATGCAGGATTTCCGTCTTTTCTAGACCATTCTGCAGCTGATGAGATATAACCTATAAATGCTTCTCCCCAAACATAGATAACTTTGCCTTTTGCTTCATCAAGTGGTACTGGAATACCCCAATCCATGTCACGAGTATATACCCAATCTTTAAGGCCATCTTTTAACCAGTTTTTAGCATAATTCCTTACATTATCTGCTAATTTATCATTGTTGTCTATGTATTCTTCTACTTGGTCTTGGAATTCGCTTAGTTTAAAGTAATATTGTGTTGTTTCCTTTATAATTGGGGTTGTATTACAAGTTAAACATTTAGGTTCTTTAAGTTCAATAGTCTCTAAAGCTCTACCACAGTTTTCACAATGGTCTCCTCTCGCTTCACCACCACACACAGGACAGATTCCTTCCACATACCTATCTGGTAAAAATTTTTTACAATTTGGACAGTATAATTGTTCTACTGTTTTTTTGTAAATGTAGTCATGTTCATATAAATAAGTGAAGAAGTCTTGTGATATTTTATAATGTAATGGTTTTGTAGTTCTTGAAAAATTATCAAGAGATATATTACATGATTTAATATCTCTAACAATCATATCATGATATCTTGTTGCTATTTCAATTGGTTTTTTACCTTCTTTATCTGCTTGAACAGCAATAGGAGTACCATGTTCATCGGTTGCACCAACCATAAGTACATCATCACCAATCATACGATGATATCTACAGAATATGTCTGCAGGTAAATATGTTGATCTGAGGTGACCTAAATGGAATGGACCATTTGCATATGGAAGTGCAGTTGATACAAATATCTTAGCCATTTTGATTTTTCTCCTTTAATTATAATGAATTTTTAATAATCATAAAAATAAATTCTATTAAATTTATAGAATATATCTATATATTTAATTTGAATTATATAAATTGTACTATTTTTATATATTTTGCCTTATTTAACTGTAATTCTGATTTTATTAATTTTTTATAATTCTAATTGTTTTAGATTATTTTATTCTAATTATAATATTTTAATTTCTAATTAGTTCAATCTTAATTAAGATTATTTAATAGTTTATTCAAATCTTTAATATGGTATATAAATTTTATAATTTATTTTTTATAAAACATATTTTAAAGAGGATATCATGAGATTAGTAGTTCAAAGAGTTTCAAATGCGAGTGTTAAAGTTGATAATAAAATAACTGGTAAAATAGATAATGGTTTAATGGTTCTTGTAGGTATTGGTGAAAATGACACTGAAAAAGAGCTTGATTATATGGTGCGTAAGCTATTAAGACTTAGGGTCTTTGAGGATGAAAAGGATAAAATGAATGTTTCTATTCAGGATGTCAATGGTGAATTATTACTTGTTCCACAATTTACATTGTATGGTGATGTAAGTCATAACAATCGACCTAATTTTTCAAAAGCTATGGATCCTGAAAATGCAGATAAGCTATTTAATAAGTTTGTAGAAAAATGTGGGGAACATATTCATGTTGAAACTGGTGTTTTTGGTGCATATATGAATGTTGAATTAGTAAATGAGGGTCCTGTTACTATTATTATCGATAAAGATTTTGATAATTAGATTTAAAGTTTTTTTAATAAAAAAAGAAGCTTGTCATGATTATCTCATGTTTAAACATTGCTTTATTTTAAGAATTTCATGGATTTTTATTAATAAATTAAATGAGTCTATTTTTTGAGTTTTTATATGTAATGGGTTTCTCATTTTTTTTAATTAAAAATAGTATATTGAAAAAAGATTATTAGTTTAAACATGTTTTATATAATCATAGATAAACTAATTCTACTTCTTTCTAAATCAACATCTAAAACTCTAACATCTACAACATCACCGACACTTACAATGTCTAATGGATGTTTTACATATTGATCAGGTACAAGTTCTGAAATATGGACAAGGCCATCTTGATGAACACCAATATCTACGAATGCTCCGAAGTCTACTACATTTCTTACAGTGCCTTTTAAAATCATTCCTTCTTTTAAATCTTCCATTTCAAGAACATCTGATCTTAATATTGGTTCTGGCATCTCTTCTCTTGGGTCACGACCTGGTTTTTTAAGTTCTTTTACAATATCTTTTAATGTTTCAACACCTATTCCAAGTTCTTTTGAGAGTTCATCATAATTCAAATTACTAAGTTTTAAATCATCTCTTCCAATATCCTCAAGTGTGTAACCTAATTGTTTTAATAATTTTTCAGTTGCTTTATATGATTCTGGGTGGACTGTTGTATTATCTAAGGGATTTTTAGAGTTCGGTACCTTTGTAAATCCTGCACATTGTTCAAATGTTTTTGGACCTAATTTTTTAACTTTTTTAAGTTCATTACGTGATTTAAATTCTCCATTTTCTTCACGGTATTCTACAATGTTTTTTGCAACAGTTTTTGATATTCCTGATACATATCCGAGAAGTGAAGGGGATGCTGTATTAAGATTTACTCCAACTTCATTAACTACCTTTTCAACAGTGCTTGTAAGTGAATCATTAAGTTTTTTCTGATTCATATCATGTTGGTATTGGCCGACACCAATTGATTTTGGATCTATTTTTACAAGTTCTGCCAATGGATCTTGTAATCTACGTGCAATAGAAATTGCACTACGAGCACCTACGTCATAATCTGGAAATTCTTCATCTCCAAGTTTACTTGCAGAATAAACACTAGCACCTGCTTCAGATACTATAACATATTTGCAATTAAGATTATATTCACGAATCATATCTGCAATAATCTGTTCTGATTCACGAGAAGCAGTACCATTTCCAAGAGCAATTAAATCAACATTATATTTTTCAATCATTTTTGAAATAATGTCTTTTGATTCTTTTACTTTATTTTGTGGTTCTGTTGGATATACGACAGTTGTGTCTAATACTTTTCCAGTTGAATCAACAATAGCTATTTTACATCCAGTTCTAAATGCAGGATCCCATCCAAGAACGGTTTTATCTGCAATTGGACTTGTAAGAAGTAATTGCTCTAAATTTTTAGAAAATACTTTTATTGATTTATCTTCTGCTTCTTCTTTAAGATATGATCTTATATCTCTTTCAATTGCAGGTTGTATAAGTCTTGTATATGAATCATCAATAGCATCTATTATAATATCATCAGTATATTTATTAGCTTTTAATGTATGATTTGCAATGTATTGTTTAATTTCTTTATCATCTGTTTCTATTTTAATTTTAAGGATTCCTTCTTTTTCTCCACGATTAATAGCAAGTATTCTGTGGGGGGTAATATCAAATATGGATTCATCATAATCATAGTACATTTCATATTCTGATTCTAGATTTTCGTCTTTTGCTTTAATGTCAATGTTTCCGTTTTTATAGGTATCGTCACGAATTCTTTTTCTAAACTTTGCGTTATCTGATATGGTTTCTGCAATGATATCTTTTGCACCATTAATTGCATCTTTAATACTTGATACTTTATCATTAATAAAGTCTTTAGCAATATCCCCGATAGGTTCGTTAATGTCTTGATTGAGAATAATTTCAGATAATGGTTCTAAACCTTTTTCACGAGCTTTTGTAGCTCTTGTTTGTCGTTTTTTCTTATATGGTAAGTATAAATCATCTACCTCAACCAATGTCTTTGCTTTCTTAATTGCATCTTTAAGTTTACTAGTAAGTTTTCCCTGTTCCTGAATGTTATCTATTACTTTTTCTTTTTTATCTTCTAAATTTCTTAGATAGTTTAATCTTTCGTTAAATTTTCGTAATGTTTCATCATCTAATGATCCAGTAGCTTCTTTACGATATCTTGCAATAAAAGGTATTGTATTTCCACTATCAATTAATTTTATAACTGCTTCACTTTGTTGTGGTCTAATATTTAATTCTTTTGATAATTGTTCTGCAATAATCATATTTTTGCCTTGAAATTTATTTAATAAATTTTTATTTCAAATAGTTTTAAAATAAATTTTTATTTAAAATGAATTATTTGTTATAAACTTACTATAAAATAAGTTTTATTCTTAAAATAAGCAAATTCTTTTAAAAATAGTATTTTTCGTCCTTTAAAAAATATAAATTTTTTTTAATATTTTTTGTATATTTATATTTAAATTAATAATTTAAAAAGATTTTCATGTCTTTATAAAGAAATTTATTTTTTAGTATTTTTAAAAGCATTTATTGTTTTTTTTTTATTTTTTTTAATTTAATTTAATGTCCTGCCTATATCAGTTGTTTCTTAAATTCTTATTCTTATATTTTTAACAGACTCTTATTTTTATTGAACCCGATTTTTATTTTTTGTTTTCAAATCTTAAAATTAGGATATTTATTTATTATATGAATTATAAAGTAAATTTTATGGTTTTAACTTCATTTCTAAATCCTCTTTCTGAGGAGGCTCAAAATATTGTTAGAGAAAAAGCGGATTTAACCTCTGTTTTTGATGTTGATAATGATTTAATAAAAATTGTATCATTTTCTCCACATCAGAAAGTTGATGATGATTCCCTAATTCCTAAATCAATCATTGAATTTGCTCAGAAACGTATTAAATGGTATATTGAAAGGAGAAACAATAAAAAATATAATCAACATGATTACGAATATCTTTTTGTAGAAGATATTACTCCATATGATGTTATTGCATTTCATCTAACAGCTCAGGCTATAGCTTATAAGTTTAATTTTAATTCACGTGAAATGAAATTATTTGTTGATGGGGAAGGTCAATTAATTGAAGATAGGCTTAGTACTTTATTATTAAGTGAAAAAAGGGCAGTTTTAGAAGAAATTTTAGGTCAATTAATGATTTCCGATACTGTAGAATGGACTTCACTTAAGGATATTATTGCTAGCCGTAAACTTTCTTTAACTGATTTAGTTATTGATGATGGTGAGGTTATACTTGATAAATATGAATTTATTTCAAGATTTGAAGATAAGTTTGATGATATTTCAGTAGATAAAATGTATGATGTCCTTGTTGGGGATAATGTTAAAGAACAAGTTTTAATTAATACAATAAAACAGAAAACTGAGGATTATATTAAAAAGATTCAAGAAAAGTCTGAACTTATTGAAGTTCACCCTACAATTTCTGTTCTTGGGGATTTAATTGAGGAATTAATTGATAAAGAAATGTCTAAATACAGTTCATTTTATGCTAATATTAATAATCCTGATGGTATTATGTCTATTGGTAAATTAGTAAGGGAAGCATTTCCACCATGTATTCGTGAAACTATGAAAGGTGTATCTTCTGGTGGCCGTAATGATGCTATTGTTTTATTTTTAACATCATTTTTATCATATGCTAGATTATATCCCGGAATATTTGCTCAAGGAGCAGGTGTAAAAGTTTCAGACATTGATAAAAATCTTAGAATCACTGAGAATGAGATTTTACCATTGATTTATGAGGCTGCAGATAATTGTACTCCTCCTTTATTTGAAGATCAACCTCAAGAGAAAATTAATATTATTTCAAAATTAGGTTTTGGAATGCATTCTGAGCCTTCACTGGAGCATGAAGGTGAGACTAAATGGTACACTCCCATGAGTTGTGAGAAGGTTAAAATACATCTTCCACAATTATGCAAAAAAGATAATTCTTGTAAAGGAATTAATAATCCTTTATCTTACTATACTAGAGCTAAATGGAACCTTAAAAAGCAAGGTAAATTAAAGGATGATGAAAATAATAAGGAATAATCTATTAAAAATAATTATATATTACATTTATAAATTTCAATAAAAAGATATTAGTTAGAGGTTATATTGATGTTCGGTAAATCTTCAATACGTGAAAGAAGACAATTTTATAGGGAAGAGTGGTCTGTTAAAGATTTACCTGATTTTATTACAGATGAATTACCTAGACGTGAATTTGGTTTTGATCATTATGGTCGTGGACCTAATGATAGATATAAGGTTTTTAGAAATGAAAATGTACTAAGACGTTTTTTAATGAGTAAAGCCCCATTTGCAGCATATGTTTCTATTGCATATTATCTTAATCCTAAAAAAAGAGAGGGTTGGCAAAAGGCAGAATATGTTTTTGATGTTGATGCTAAAGATTTACCTATTCGTTCATGTGACTGTAGGGAAGGTGAAGTTTGTGAAAAATGTTTAGATGAGGCATTGGATATTGTAAATAATCTCATTGATACATTAGATGGTAATTTGGGTCTTAAAAATATCCATTTAATTTATTCTGGAAGGGGATACCATATCCGTATATTAGATCCTGTTATGATGACAGGAGATAGTGATTTACGTTCAGAAGTTTTAAAATATGTGGCTGGCGCTACAGTTCCTAGAAGCAATTATCCTAATCCAGATCCAAGTATGGTGGCTAGTAATTTTAATTTCCAACATTTTATTATTCCAATCGGGTATCATAAAATCTTTACAGATAGACTTAAATTTAATATACAACATTTGAAAGGTAATGAAAAAATTGATGGTATTAACCCTAAATTATTAAGGGATATTATAAAATATAGGCACTTTCTAGATAATAATCAGTGGGGTTTGTTTAAAGGAAATATTGGTCCAAGAAGATATAATAATTTAGTAAATTCTATGGCTAATGTTAATCTTGAAACTATTGATGCTAAAGTTTCTATTGATATAAAACGTATTTTAAGACTTCCAAGTTCACTTCACTCTAAAGTTAGTATGAAGTGTGTTGAAGTTAAAGATAGGGAAACTTTTGATCCATTAAAATATGCAGTTCCTAAATTTGTTTATGAACGTAAGGATATTACAAAGCCGGATAAATAGATTTTTTAATTAAACTTTTATTTTATATTTTCTATATGGAATCTCCTTTAATTAAAATTTTAAATTACAGTTAATGTTTAAAATAGGGTATTGATTTTAAGTTTTTTAATTTATTTTTTTTGTTTTAGGTTTTCATGATTACTTGTTTTATTATCAATATCCATATGTTATAACATTTCCATCTTTATCACAGATTCTGTAATATCCATCATCATAGTGTATTTTATGATTTCCATCACTTAATTCTTCACGTGATACTTCATGTTCTGAAGGATCCCATCCATCTATTGTTTCAGATTCTTGATGTACACCATTATCTGATTGTTTATATTTTGGATTACCATTAAGTGATTTATTACCAGTACTTTCATTTGTTGAAATGTTTCCAACAATATCATTAATTATGATTCCTTGTGTTATGGAACTTTCTTTATATTTATTATTTCCACCATATTTTATATTAGCAGTATATTGTCCAGAATTATTAACATCTATGGCTATTTTCCCTTCACCATTATTATCGGTTATTGTATTATACTCACTTGCACTGCCGTTTGAATTAGTTAATGTTACAGTAATATTTTGATTTCCAATTCCATTTCCATTTTTATCTGAAAGTTTCACAGTTAATGGTTCTCCTTTGTATAGTGTACTATTTCCACTAACAGTTATACTTGTATCTTCTTTTGTAAAATTAGCATTAACTAGAAATACTCCTATAATTACTACTAAGATTATTATAATTATGGATAAAGTTATAATGATTTTATCATTTTCCATAGTTTACCCCCTAATAATATTATTATATTTATCTATCTTTTTAAATTTTTCTTTTTAAATTTTCTATAAAATCTGTGGAAAACGAAGTATATGTTTAAAAACATATTTGATATTTGAATATTTTTTATTTTTTTGGTTTTTATTTAGTAGATTTGGTTTTCTTAAAATATTTTTTTAAATATTAAATTTAAGATACATTTATTTTCGATTTTATAAATGTTTAAAAAAAAGTTAAATTCTTAAATAAAGTATGTTTTAATGGCGTTAAATTTATTTAAAATAATTTTAGAAGATAAAAACATATTATCTTCTTGTTTTTTGTCCCGGATTTAAAAAGTTATCTAAATATTCAAGTAAATCTTCTAAATCATTTTTATTTATAGTTTTTAAATAATTTTCGAGTAGATAAATTTTATATGTTTTCAATGCAGGTTCTTTTAAATTTTTGCCGATTTTAATTCTACTTATGTTTTCAGGTTTAAAGATATGTTCAATAAAATCTGTTGCATTAACAAATTCTCTTTTTTTATTTATAACTAGGAATTCATTTAAATTGTAACAATTTTTTCCATGTGCCTTCTTAAAGTTTTCACATGCTTTTTTGGCCCATATTTTTGGCCCATAATGGATTTTGATATTGTTTAATTTGTAAATGTTCATTTCAAATATTAAAATTCCTTTATCTTTTTCATTAGTCCAGTATCCACTTTTAAATACTTTAAAATCTTCTTCTTCAAGTTTTTCTCTTAAAGATTCTTCAGTTTTCTTTAATTGTGGATGTAGTGTGTCTGATACAAGATTTGGAATATCAAATTCAATAATATATGTTTTTCCACCATGTTTTGTAAATTCATTAAGTGTGCTTTTAACTGTTAAATTATTTTTTTTAATTGGATGGAAAAATTCTATTTTATTGTCTGATTTTTCGAAATTACGACAAGCTTCAACAAATTCTTCCATTTTATCTAGTCTTAGAGCTGCACCTACATTACGATTTTTATCAGTAGGATCTATTGCTACTAATGGCTCATTAAATAAATCCTGAGTGCCATAATCTTCAAGATCAATAACTGTCCCATATCTCCAATTTGATACTTCTTTTATGAGGTTTTCAAAGTTTCCATATTTTAATATAAGTATTTCACATAAATATCCTGCAAAACCCCCTACTTTAAATTCAGATCCATAAACACCAACACAATCCATGAATTGTTTAAGCAGTAAAACTTCAGATATTTGTTCTTCTTTAAGATGTGATTTAATATATTTGGTATGCAATATTGTTCTATCCACTGCAGATTTCATTTCTTCAGCATTTTTTATATTATAGCAAGGCACAAAATCTATTTCATAACCATCAATAATGCTGGTTAAATAGGGGTGTGATGCAAAATGTTGGTTACCTATTCCATTATTTTCTTTAGTAACTTCATATGCAATTTCAAGACCCTTTTCTTTAAGTGTCTCTGTAGGAGTATTGATAGGGAAGCTGATGAAAATATCAATATCTGATTTTCCATGTAGAAATGTTTTTTTGGCGACTGAACCTACTTTTATTCCTTTCGCATCAATATTATTTTTTTTGCATATATTATCAATATTGTTAATTAATTTATTTGATATTTCTTTAATTTCTTCTTTTTCAGTGTCATCTGGTGTTATTTCTTTTAAAATTTCCCTATAATTCATATTCAATCACAAAATAAAATTTAGTAAAATAAGTTTTAGATATAATATCTTAGTATTTTATAATATAAATAAAAATAGTTTGTTTATTAAAAATTTTGCTTAAAAAATGATTTTTTAATATACGGATTTCTTGGGTTTGTATTTTTATATTTGAGATAATGTTTAAAATTCTAAATAAAAAAATTCAAATTATAATTTTAGTATAAAATTTTTGTAAAAAACATAATTAAGGTTAATTTTCTGTTATCTTTGTTTAAATCCTCTAGATTTATAATATATTTTATTTTAAATTTAAAACTAATGGTTTTTAGAAAATCAAAATTTTAAATAATCATGTTTTCAACAAAGTCTTTCATTGTTAAGTCTTTAGGTTTTACTTCGCTTTAGAAATATTTTTCTTTAGTGAATTTAATTTTTTAAGTAATTTAATTAATAAAATTAAATTATAAAAATTAATAATTATTGATTTAGTGTATTCAACTCTCCATTTATCAATGGATTAAATAAAAGTATATTTAAATCTTTTAAGAATTCTTCTTTATCAATTTTATCAGAATTTTTAATCCAATATTCCGTTGATTTTAATATTGCACCAGAATAATATTCTGCTATGATATCTGTAGGAACCGGATATTTTTTACCTTTTTTTATTTCTAAATTGAGATTTTCTTTAATATTTTTTAATACTATATTGTATATTATTCCTAATGATTCACTGTGTTGGTTGTTATTTAACATTGCTAAGTAAATATTTCTATTTTCATTAATATGTTCTAAGTATTCTTTTGTTAGTATATAATAGTATTCTACAATATTTTTATATTCTTTGTCTTTGATTTTATTATTTAATCCTTTTGTAAATTCATAAATACTTTTTTCTAATAATTCGTATTTATCATTAAAATGATAATAAAATGTACTTCTATGGATTCCTGCTTCATTACAAATATCAATTACTTTAATTTCCTCAAATGGTTTTGTTTCAAGTAATTTAAATAAACTATTTGATAATCTTTTGTAGGTTATTTCTTTTCTAATGTCTGTTTTTTTATGTTTCATAAAACCCCTCATGTTCTTTTATACTTTAATTATCTATTATTAAACTCGAGTAAAGTGTTAAATCAGTTATATTAGAAAATTTAACTTAATAAATCGTTTAAAATATATTAATAAAATTTAATTTTATTTAAAAGCATGTTTGAATAAGATTTTTCATGATCTTTTTTTAAAATATATCTAAAAGTAATTTTTTTCTACACGTGTATAATATTTTTTTTAATTTTTATCTTTAAAAAGTTTACTATATTTATTGATTTTTTTTATAATACTTAAATTATCTTAAAAATTTATTTAAAAATTCTAGCTTTTTTTTAAAATCCTTTATTTTTAAATGTTTTGAATTTTATATTAAATTTGAAAGATTTAAATAAGGCTAATATTCATTTTATTCTTCTTATTCTTTATACTAACTAATTATTTTTAATTTTATTCATTTTTTTATTATAATATTTTTTTTTAGAAATATTTTTTTAGGCTTGTTTTATATTGTTATATTCTTTAAAATATTTTCCTTTATTATTTTATTTTTAAAATTATTTTTAATGAATTTTATTTATTATTATCTATGTTTTGTATTTTATACAACTGTTTAAACATAATATATAAAGTATATTAATTTTAAATTATTTTTCTATCTTTTTTCTAAACATATTTTAGAATAATTCAAATTATTCCTTATTTTATTGAAAATATTTTAAAAAAATCATTTAGAAAGTTTAAAATATTAGTTTGTTCTAATTTTAATTATAAAGTTATTCATTTTGAATATCTATAAAATTTAAAGGGAGGTTATATATTTGGTAGTTAGTGTCATTGGTGGAACTGGACCTCAGGGTTTAGGTATTGCCAAACGATTAGCTATTGCAGGTGTAGATGTTATTGTTGGATCTAGAAAAGAAGAAAAAGCTTTAAAAATTGTAAATGAAACTAAAGAAGAATTGAAAGATTATGGCATTGCTTCTATGGAAGGTATGGCGAATGAAGATGCAGCGAAAGCTGGAGATATCATAATAATGACTGTTCCTTTAGTTGCACAAGCACCTACCTTAAAAACTATTAAAGAGTTTGTTAAAGGTAAAGTATTTTTAGATGCTACTGTACCATTAGAAACAGCACTTGGCGGATCTGTAAAAAGAAGTATTGGTTTATGTGAAGGATCTGCTGCAGAAAGAACCCAGGCTCTCTTAGAAGGAACTGGTGCAAAAGTTGTATGTGCTTTTAATAATATAAGTAATTCTCAACTTTTGAACATACCAGAAGAAATAGATTGTGATTGTCTTATAGCTGGAGATGATAAAGAAGCTAAAGAAATTGCATCTGATTTAATTAATAAAATTCCAGGAGTTAAAGCTATTGATTGTGGTCCTCTTGAAAGAGCTAGACAAATTCAAGAAATTACTCCACTTCTCATTGCTTTAAACATTAAATATAAATCTCATTTCGGAGGAATTAGAATAACTGGAATTGATTTCGATAAAGATTAGTTTTTATATAAACATTTATTGCAATAAAAAATTAATTAGTTAATCATTAAGAATTTAATTTTATAAGTATTTAATTTATAAAATGTTTTATGTTAATCGTTTATTCGTCGGATGATTAGTTTGGACTGCTTTTTATATTTTAATACTTTATAAATGTATATTATTCAAACATGTGTAAAATGGATATATAAGACAAAATTTTCAAATTTTATATAATAACGTATTTTAAAAAAAATAAATTGTTGTTGAGCTAGAAATAGTTAATATTCTAGTAGTTTGTATTTGATTGTTGAATTCTAGAAATGGTTATTATTCTAGGGGAAATTTGACTGTTGAAACTATAAATGTTTATTTAAATAAATGTAGATTTTATTTAATTAAATTATTTTTAGTTT
>JBJFGN010000127.1:0-1665 GCA_051892775.1 Methanobrevibacter sp.
TGTTACAGTTCAGACTAGGTAACTAGAAAAAGCAGGTAGAATATAAAAATTCTATCTGTTTTTTATACTAATATAGGATTGTCAGTAAACATTGAATTAAGTGCTAAATATAAATTAATCCCATTTTTCTTATAAGTTGATATACAACTTTTTATAACAGCATAGATATTAGCACCTTCTATACTTCTAAATTTACCTGTCTTTTGCTTTATTTTAATGCCTCTTAAATCAGACTCCGCACGATTGTTTGAAAAAGGAACAAAGAATTTTTTAAGAAATAAAAGATGATTTCTACAGTATTTAACTAACCTATTAATTAAATTAATTTCTTCTTTTTTATAGGCATTAGTAGATAAATCTTTTTTTCTTTCGTCTTTAGCTTTCAATAATATTTCTAAATATTTAGATTTAAAACTTTCATATTCATCATCTTCTAAATATTCTTTCCCTTCTTTTATATATTCTTCTTTTTTCTTTTTCATATCCAGAAATAAATCATGTAGTTCTTTAGACCAAGTATGATTAGTAAATTCAGATACAGCATTTAAATATCTTAAAATATGAGCATTACATTCAGCATTATCAGTTCCGTAATTATAATACATTTTATAATGATCATGAACTATAATTCCTTTGTATTTTTTTAAAAAGCCAAATTCATCTATATCTTCTTGACTTCTATGTTTAGTAATATATTGAAGAGTATGTTTTCCATCTGAAATATTATGTAAATAAAATTGTTCACTATTTATTTTAATTGGGCTTTCATCTACATGTAATACTAATGCATTCATTAATTTCTTTTGTATATGCTTATATTCTGTATCTAATAATAAATTATATATTTCTTTATTCCATGCATAAAAAGAACCTTTTGATGTTAAAAGATTATTATTAGTGGTATCATAGATGAAATTTTGAATACCATCTAGTGACATATATTTTTGACCTAATATGCAATTTAGTATTTTTATATTATTTCCATAAGTTACTGGATATTTAGTAATGTTTTTCTTTGTATCCGGATAAATAATATGTTTCGTTACTATTCTTTTGATTTTAATATCATATTCGTATTTTATTATGGGAGTTAGATTCTTATTTTCTTCTGTTTTATTTTCTTCAACAGTAATTATTTCATCTATTTCATTATTATTTATCATTTCTTCTATTTTTTCATTTGTTAGAGTTTTTCCCTTATGATTTGGTTGTCCACCCTGTTTTTTAGTTGATTTATTTCTATTGTTGGTAATTACTTTTTTAAAGCCGTTGGTACTTGATGGTTTTGAAGAATTTGAACTATCTTTATTATTATTATTTTTAAGTCTTTCTATTTCTAATAATAATTCTTGATTTTTTTTATTAGCCTTATCTAACTTTATATTTAATTCTTTAATCTCGGTGGATAATATAGAGTTATTTAATAACAATTTTGAAATAGTATCATTTGCTGTATCAAGTTTTTTATTTAGTTCTTCAAACTGCTTATAAAAATCATTTATATATCCTTTCTGTGTCATATAATCTCACCCATATCTTATACAAAAATTATATATAAAATTTTCAAATAATTAAAGTCTATTATTTTCATTTTAAATATAGTAAAATCAATAATAAAAAGACTAGATAAGTAATTTTTATTTACTTTCTAGTCTGAACTGTAAC
>JBJFGN010000128.1:0-1663 GCA_051892775.1 Methanobrevibacter sp.
TGAACTGATGTCTGTCAAGTAGACAGATAATAAAAATAAAAATTTATGCCGATAATGCTTGGTTTCGATATTCCATCGGAGCCAAGCATTTTAATTTGGCTTGAAATCTCTTGTTATTATAAAATTCAATATAATCTTTTATAGATTGAATTAAATTTTCTGTTGAATAAAATTTGTTTATATAATACATTTCTGATTTTATAGTTCCCCAAAATCCTTCCATAGGACCATTATCGATACATTTACCAACTCTAGACATACTTTGTATCATACCTTGTTCATCTAATTTGAATTTAAATACCTTTGATGTAAACTGAAATCCTCTATCACTATGGAAAATTGGTTTAGCAGTTGGATTTAAAGCTATTGCTTTATCAAATGTATCAAATACTAATTTATTATCATTTCTAAAAGATAATGTATAAGCTACAATAGATTTATCATATAAATCCAAAATTGAACATAAATAAATTTTTTGCTTTTGGCCAATAACTTTAAATTCTGTGACATCTGTTAACCATTTTTCATTCGGATAATTAGATATAAAATCTCTGGATAATATGTTTTCTCCTACTTGTTCAGGTTGTACTTTTATGTAGTTATATCTTTTTCGTCGTATTTTTGACTTAATATTTAGTTTTCTCATAAGTCTTCTGATATATTTCCATGAGTAATTGGTATTGTTTAAACGATTAATATACATTGTCATTCTGCGATAACCCAAAATATGATTATACGAACAATCATATTCTATTATTAGTTCACATAATTCTTTATCTCTAGTTTCTTTTTCTGGAACTATTCTATTTTTCCATTTGTAATATGAACTTCTATTTAACCCTAAGATTTCACAGATTATTTCAATTTTATATCCTAAATTAGAAAAATAATCCACTGTTAAATAGTATTCTTCTAGTTTTACCTTTGAGTGTTGGCTCGTTTTTGTAAACGATGCTTTTTTTTTAAAACTTCGAGTTCTAATTGAAGACGTTCGTTTTCTCTTCTTAATCTTTCATTTTCAATCTCTAATAATTCTTCAGATGTTGTTGGTTCATCTAAGTGTTTAATCTTAGGACCTTTTTTCTGTAATTTTAAAGATTCATAACCTTTTTCTTTAACTTTTTTTACCCATGTGTATACTTGAGCATAAGGAATAAAATATTTATTAGCTGTATCTTTATAATCATAGTTATTTGATATACAGTAATTTACTATTTCAATTCTTTCTTCATAGGATACTTTTCTAGACTTCATAGTATACACCTCACTCATCGGTTTATAATCTTTTAATATTATACCATTATTATACTTTAAAATCCATTTTCTTAATGTGCTGTTACTTAGAATTTTATATTTAATTTGTAAACTTTCTATTGATCCTTTTCCATCTAAATATTCTTTAACTACATTTTCTTTGAATTCCCTAGTATATGTGCTATTAAATGTTTTATCATCGAAAATAGAATCTCCATATTGATTAAACAGTTTAATCCACATCCTTAAAGGTGTTTTCCCACAATTTAAATCATTACAAATATCTGTAAAAGATTTTCTCCCTTCAATGTATTCTTTTATCGCTTTTATTTTTGTATCTTTTGTATATTTAGGTTTTCTTCCCATAATAAAAATGCCTCCAAAGTAAATAGTGAATAATTTTATTTTT
>JBJFGN010000129.1:0-1658 GCA_051892775.1 Methanobrevibacter sp.
TACACCTTATTAGCTTTGCTGTTTTAGTCCAAGTTGCGGTTAGGCATTACAAAATCATCAATCGATTTCTCTTTTTCTTGAATAATCACTTGAGTTCTTGGTTCTAGTTTTAATCTCTCAATCTCTTTTTTAAGTTCGATGACTTCTTCATTAGTATCTTTTACTTTTTGTAGAAGTTCATAATTCTCTTCAGCATCAATTGATGAAATTTTATCAAGAGCTAATAATAAGTCATCTTCGGTTGGCTCTCTATCAGTTGGTAAATTATCTTTTAACAATAAATAAACAGAACGCCAATTCTCAGGAGGAATATTATTTTGTTTATATTTTTCACTTAATGTCTCGAAAAAGCGATTAATATGTTGATTTTTAAAATATGCAATTGAATCCGAGACAGACATCCATGTATTCATCAAAAATTCAGATGAAATACATTTATCAGATTCTATCCAAAAAATTAAGTTGATTTTGTACAATGTCAGTAAATTGATATAATCACTATCATATTTCCTCTTCATATAAGATGAAAACCATCTTGTAAGAATGGAATCACTTGTGGCAATTAATTTTTTTGCAATATAAATATTACTAATTTTTTTTAATTCCCCAGTGGAATGAATAAGTTTTATATCATGTTCTGCTGATTCTCGAGATGTGGAATTTCCTTTGAAAGTTCTCAGACTAGAAACCAAGTCCAAATATTTTTCGTTATTTGGTAAAAATGCTTTGGAATTTATCGATACATCTATATTATATTTTAGTTTAATATTAGTAATTAAATATTCTTCAGTATTTAAAAGTAATTGTTGATATATTTCTGGATTATTTCTTTTATATAGTAAAATTTCCATATTATCTGTTGAAGAAAGTAATCCTCGAAATTCTCGTATTGTAAAATCATTAATTTGAATAGAACAATTATTCTGCTTTAATTTTTCTACTAAGTATTCAACAAAGAATTGTCTTTCTTTGCCATTAATACCAAATAAATAAACAATTAAATTTGTATCAAAAACAATTATATTTCCTGAAAGCTTCTTCTTACTTCGCTTAACAGAATAAAAATATGAAAATAACAACCAAGAATAAATCAATTTATCAAAAAGTCTTTGTGTTTCTGTATCATTTGTATTTCTATAAATATCCTTAATCCAGAGAATTAATAATTTAGATAACTCAGTTTCTTCTAGAGGATTTACATTTGTAACTCTAGAAAAATAGATAGAAAGAGTATCGTAAAACTCTTTATATGTAATTCTGTTTTGTTCATTATACTCGAGATAGTTATTAAATTTTTCAAAAATCCTTCTTGTATTCTCATCTAGATTTTTTTGCTGGTTTGAATATTTCTCTTGCAAAGTTAAGGGAGATGTTAAAAGGGTGATTTTTTCCTTTTTTATAAAAAGATTACTTTTATTTTCATCGATAGATTTAATTAACGATTTTATAAATGTTGGAGGTATTTCAATCTTATACTTTTCCTTAATGTAGTTATGAAAATTACTTATAGAAATTTCAAATGGAAATTTTGGATATGGATAATCTGCAATTACTTTTTCTATAAACAGTTTATAAACGGTTTCTTCTGAAACTCCTTGTTCATAATGTAATGCCTAACCGCAACTTGGACTAAAACAGCAAAGCTAATAAGGTGTATA
>JBJFGN010000130.1:0-7484 GCA_051892775.1 Methanobrevibacter sp.
TTTTTTGGTGATTTGTTTTTTGTTTTTTTATGGATGATTAGCTTTTAAATCATGTGTTTTTTAATGAGTGCATAGCTAATTGTCTTTATTCTTTTTAATAATTTATTTACCTATATTTTTGAATTTAATATTCTTAATGGTATATCTTGCATAACTAAAGTTTAAAACACTTGCAAGGGTTCTTCCTATTGCAAGACCAAGCCATATACCAATTAGACCCCATTTTAAATATATTCCAAAGAAATATGTAAAACTAACTGTAAATATCACTTCCCTTATTATTGTCCACATTAAACTTGTAGTTCCTTTTCCAATTCCTTGATAGAAGAAACTTGAAACCATTCCCGCACCAGTAAATGGAAGTGACAAACATGCTATCTTTAGAAATGTGGAAATTCCCGGAATCAGACTTGCTGTATTGTTGGTGTATGCAAATATTGTTGAGAGTGGTGTTGAGAAAATTATAAGTATTGCTGTTACGCTTGTTCCAAATATGACTCCAAATTTAGCCCCATAAATATGTGCTCTTGAAATATACTCCTTATTTTCAGCACCAAATGAACTTCCAACAACTGCAGTCACCGCACTGCCTATCGCTGTTAGGGGCATTATTGCAAAAAGGTATAATCTTTGTCCTGTTGTAAATACTGCAATACCATATTCTCCAGATATCACTGAGATAAATATTAGGTATAGGCTCATTGCAATGGACATAATAAACATATCCATTGATGCAGGAATACCTACTTTTAATATGTCTTTTACTATTTTGGAGTTATATTTGAAATCTTTTAATTTAACATCAACATATGTGTCTTTTTTTATTAAAATCCAATACATAATCACTATCGCTGATATGATGCTGCTTACTACTGTAGCAATTGATGCTCCAGCAGAACCTAGATTTAATATGTAGATGAATATGGGATCGAGTATTGCGTTTAGTCCGACGGATACTATGACCGCATACATCGCTCTTTTCATATCCCCCTCTCCACGAAGAATACCGCTCGCTCCATTTGCAAACATGAATCCAAATAGACCTGCAAATAATGGGGTTCCATATTTTAAACCCTCAATTAATGATTGTCCATTTGCCCCATATAATATGAGCAGTGGTTTTTCAATAAGAAGAAGTATAATTGTAAGTATTATTGACGCTATTAGAAAGATTAATAATGAATGTTCTGCAGACTCGCTTGCTTTTTTATGGTTTTTAGCTCCTACAAAACGACTTATGCTGCTTGTGGCTCCGCTTCCAAGCCCTACACTTACTCCATTTAATATCATAAATATTGGAGTTACAAATCCAATTCCCGCAATTGCTGATTGTCCAAGTCCCGCTATCCATATTCCGTCTATTATATTGTATGATGCTGTTAAGAGCATTGATATCATTATTGGAATAGCTAATTTTTTTACAGCATTCTCAGGATTTCCTCTCATTACCTCTATATTTTTATTTGCCATATTATCCCTATATTAAACACTGTTTATATTATGGTTTTTATATTATTTAATTACCTATATTGATTGTTTAATTGGGGGGTGGTTTTTATTTTTCTGTTTTTGTGTGTGTTTGATTGTTTAATTTGGGACAATTCCATATATTTTATTTTTTAGAATAATTAATTTTGTTTTAGTTTTAAGATGTTCATAAAATCAGTTTTTTTTCTTATAGGCATTAAATTCAAAATATAATTTATCCTATAGTAAATAAATAAGTAAAAAATTAAGTTTTTAGGCATTTGGGTGTTCTTGTAGTTTGTGTTTTAGTTTTTAGTGGGTCATGTTTTTAGGTAAACTAGGTTTTTAAACAGTTTAAAATTATTCCATTTTAAATAATTTATAGATTCTATCTTTATTATCGATGGTAATGTATCCTATTAGAATGCCTATTAAGCCGCCACATATAACGTCACTTGGATAGTGCACTCCTTCATATATCCTTGCTATTCCCATTATTATTGCAAGTATAAACCATATTGGAGTATATTTTGGATATTTGTATGACAATATTGTGGCTATTAGGAATGCGAATAATGTGTGTTCTGATGGGAAGGAGTATCCTTTTTCAATTACTAACTTGTTTATGAAATCTTCAGTAACTAATGGTCTTAACCGTTGTATGCTGTACTTTAGAATTCTTGACGTGATTATGCTTGTGATGTAGCCTACTGTAAACAGGCTAAACATTTTTTTACCATATTCCTTGTCTAATATTAGAACAAGTATTGGAATTACTACTACAAATGCAGGAATTATATGCCAAAAGTCAATGGTGTATAACCTTAGCATGTCATCTAGAATATGGTTTGATAGGTTTTTATTAAAAAGGTGTAGAATAGTCGTGTCTATTTGGTATAGTTCTTCAAGCATTTTTTTACTTTCCCTTACTATTGTTATATTATCTATCTTCTAATATTGAAGTAATTTTTTATGCCTGAATTATTGTTAAATAGCTAAAAAGAAGTAGTATACTTAAAATATAAAATTTTAAGTATCTGGTTTTTAATTGTGCATAAATCCACTTATTACGCAAGTGTATTCTGGTATTGTTCCTTTCGGTAAATCAAACCATTTTAATTTTAAATCGGTATGGTCTTCTACAGCATCGCATACACGGGTTCCAAGTTCGTCCCATCCTCTCCTTGCTTTGTCCGGTTTTCTGCATGGTTTACCTAGTGGTCTTTGGCATCCTTTTGTACATAAGATACATGGCCCTGCATTTATAAACAGTCCACCTGTTTCTTTTTCTTTTTTACGTAGGTCTGCCATTAGCTTATAGTTTTCCTTATTGTATGTGTTTGGCACAATTTCCATGAGGATTTCCTCTAGGCTGTAGTTTCTTGATCTTGCCTCCTCTGTGAAATTGATTTTCGTTATTACGAAGTCTAGCTTTTCATATTTTTCTTCAAATTTCTTCCATACATCAAGGGAATTTTCTCTGTGTGGTGGGCACATCCATATTTTTCCATAGTTTGGGCATTCCTTACATAATTTGTATTCCACGTCTTCGTCATAATATTTTTCAATGTACTCTTTTAAATTCATGCTTCCTTCAATATGTTCTGTAGTATAAAAATTATCAAAATTTATTTCTTTTTCCATAGTATCGCCTCTTCTATTTTAACGATTGTTATATTTATTGCTAAACTATTAACAATTGTTATATTTATCATGTTAAAAAATATCTTAACAAACTTAAATCTATAAATCAATTTAAATATAAAATTAATTTTAAAAAAAGATATTCCATTAAAGCAAATTGATATTTACTTATATCATTTTATTTAATGGTTCTAATATTTAAATTTTGCTGGTTTTAATTTAATTGGGTTCATATGAATCGTTTATTTTAATTTTAATTTAATTCAATTCAAATTCCTTTTATTAATTATTTTATATATGCTACTTTAAATTTAAATGATTGGATATTATCAAAACTTTTAGTTGTTTTTAGATTAAATTTAATAAACATTAGATTAAATAAAGTTTATTAATTAATAGTTCATAGGTTATATCATGTCATTATCAAAGGATTTGAAAAATTTTATTCTATCGAAAGGAGCAAATGATGTAGGTTTTGCTAATCTTGAGGATATGGATGTAAATGATGTAAATGGTGAAAGTCTTGATTTTAAGATTAAATCAGGCATTTCTTTTTTTATTCATATCATGCCTGAAGTTGTAAATGGTCTGTCTAATGGTCCAACTGGGGACTATCTTAAAGAGTATGGTATCATTAATGAAAAATTAGATTCCATTGCCGTTGATGTTGAAAAATATCTAAAAAGTTTAGGCTATAATGCTTATGCTCAAACAGTGTCCAGGACTGGCTATAATGTCGTTTGCAGTAATGCTTGTAAAAATACCTTACCATACAAAACCGTTGCTACAAAAGCAGGTTTGGGATGGATTGGTAAATGTGCAATGTTTGTAAATAAAAATTATGGTTCCGCATTACGTTTGTCCTCTGTCTTATCAGATGCACCACTTGAATATGGCAAACCCGTTACAAAATCATTTTGTGGTAGTAAGTGTGTTGAATGTAGGGACGCTTGTTATGGATCTGCAGTTTCAGGACTTAAATGGTCTCCTGATCTGGAAAGAGAAGACTTTTTTGATTATGAAAAATGTTTAAAAGGAGCTAAGAAGATTTCTTTAAAAAATTTGGATAAAGAATTAACTATATGTGGTAAGTGTATGTATGTTTGTCCCCATACTCAAAAATATCTGCGTAAGGCTTTGAAATAGCTTTTTAGAATTGGCTTTATTGTTGGTTTACTAAACTTAAATTTTATTAAAACATATCTTTTAATTTTTTATATTTTTTAGATTTTGTGTGGACTAAGCTTTTGTTAGGCATTCTATTTTTAATATTTTTATTTGCCTGTTTAATCTTATCTCTTTAAATTAAATATTTTATAATTTTTTCAGGGATATTCCTTATAAAATCCATTGATTATAAGTTATAAGTGTTCATTTATAACTATGCTTATTCAAACTGTTTATTTTTTCATTTGTCTTATCATAATTTCTTATTTTTACTATAGGACTTATGTTTACCTTATTTTTACTTATCCTCTCTTTGTTCTATTTATTTTACCCAGTTTTATTATAATTTTTACACTTGAAATATATGACTAATTTTTAATAATTTTACACTTGAAATATACCTCTTGAATTTCTGTTGGTTATTTTAAATACCTGTAATTTCCTGTATCTTTGATTTTCATAAAATTCCAATAATCTTATTATCTTTGGGATATATCTTAATTTTAATAATTATATCTTAATATTAATTATTTTTTAATTCAAATAATTTTTAATAAGTTTATATGATATATATTGCTTGCACTATATTTTTTGTTTTTAGGAATGGTTTTTAGTAAGTTTATATATTCTTTATTATTTCCAGTGTCTTTTTTGTTTTTAGGGATGGTTTTTAATAGTTTTCTAATGGTTCTATGGTTTATTCGTTTTTGAACAATTTTAAAAACATATTTTTATTGGCACGTGCTATTTTTAATATTTCAGCATGTTTTAATGGTATTGGTTTTATTAATTATCTATCCATTGTCGAGTCTATTTTAAATTTCTTAATCAAATCAATTTTAAATAATTTTAATTTATTTTTTATCATTATAACTATCTTATTTTAATTAATTTTAATATGGGTTCATTGATTCATTTTTAAAATTATTTATATTGATTTTTAATTTCTCTTTCTTGGTTTCCAAGCGGAAACTTTAATTTTAAATAAATAAACTAATATAACTATAGTTAATCTATTTTTTTTAATTTAGTGATTTTTAGAAAATATTATTGGATCTTTATAAAAAAGGAATTAATAAAATGTTTAAGATAAATGATTCTAGAATAATGGTTTACATTTTGGCATTCGCTACTTTTGCAGTTAATACGCCACTTAGTATAGTCGGCATATTGGTTGAAGTATCAAAATATTTCAATATTTCCATTGCAATTTCCGGATTATTTGTTAGTTCTTTTACATATACAGTAGCAGTCACTGGACTATTTCTACCTCTTGTCTTTAAAGGATTTGAAAGAAAAACAGTTTTTATTTCAATACTTTCAATATTTGTAGTAAGCTCTTTAATATCAATGTTTACAGATAACCTTTTTGTATCATTAATATGCAGGATTTTACCTGCAGTTTTTTATTCGAGTTTTGTAAGCATTGCGCTTACAGTAGCAGAGGAGATAGCCCCTAAGGGTTTAGAACAAGATTATATTACAAAAATACTGCTTGGCATATCAGTTGGAAGTATAATAGGTCTACCAATCACAACAGCTATCGGTACTCTTTTGGGTTATAGGGAGGTAATGCTATGGTTAGGTATAATTAACTTCATACCTCTTATATTAATATGTGGCTTTCCAAAAATTCCGAATATAAGAAAATCCAATCCATTACAGTATAATTTACTTAAATATAAGAAATATATTGTTTCATTTATTGGAATTATTATGTATCCGATTGGAATAAGCATAATTTATAATTATATGTCTTACTTTTTCCAAACAGTCAATCATATTTATACATATGATTTAAGTTTGACCTTATTTGCATATGGATTAATATCAATATTTGGAACAGGAATCTATGGGAAACTACTTAAGAATAGGGCCAAATCCGCTATATTCAGTGTATCAATTATTGGAATCATTGTGCTTGTCTTATTGTACAATTTTGCCAGAATAAAACTATACTCTGTATTATTGATGATGGTTATCGGAATACTTGATGGTGCAGGCTATACTGTAATGCAATATATTGGGAGAAGATTACTTCCGGAATCTCCTGAACTTGCAAATGGGATATTTTTAAGTGTTCTTAATGGCGGTATCGCAATAGGTACATCTATAGGGGGATTTTTAGTAAATGATTTTGGTGTAATGTCTATATTTTTAGGTGCAATCTTTCCATTAATGCTTTCGTTTATTCTATTGTATTTAATTATACCTGAAAATCTTTACATTTCCTAAATTTCTCCTTTTGGTTTTAAATCTTTGTATTTTTGAAACTATTGGGTCTAAGGTAAATTTTACTAATCTGGTTGAAATCATTTAGATTCGGAATAGAATTTTAGTTTAAATTTGTGGTTTTTTTGGGTTATTTTTGGGGTTTGTGGTTTTTTTTTTTGAAGTTGTTTTTTTTAATGGGAGGTGTTTATTGAAATCAATTTTTCTATCTTAATCCAAATTTATATCTTTTTTAGTTTTTTATAAATTTGGCTTATTTAGGCTATTTATAGCTTTATATTAAGTTTATTATATTATAGTTTTATTATATGCTAATTGTTTGTGGTTATTTCTGTACAAAATATTATATTTTGTTTGTATATTTTTAAATATTTATTCATATCATTTTAATTTTTTATATAAGTTTGATTAGTTTTATATATTAATAAATACAACCTTTTAATAGAAATTATAGAAGGAAGGATTAATATGGTAAGCAAAAATAGTGCTGCAGTTATATCCTTTTTCTTACCTGGAATTGGACAAGCTGCTCAAGGTAAAACTGGCTCAGGAATTTGCGCTTGGATTGTAACTTTAATTATTGCTTATGCAATATATTATTTCACACAACCAAACCCATGGTATGCTGTTGTCATTTACTTCATTATTGGTATTATAGCAGCATATTATGCATATTCTAAAGGTGATGTTGACAATGGTGGAGGAGAGTAAAAAACTCTTCTTCATTTATTGGTAAAAGTTCTATTGACTTTTTGATTTCTTTTTTCTATTTTTTCATTTTATATAAATTACTTATTTTAAACTATTTTATTTATTTTTATTATAATAAAATATTAAATAATCTATTTTGGGTTTTTATCTGTTAAATAAAGAATTTTTAAATATAATTCTAAATAATCTATTTTTTAAGTTTTCACCAGTTTTAAATAAATATAATATTGGATAATGTGTTTTTTTAAGTTTTCACTGGTTTT
>JBJFGN010000131.1:0-7429 GCA_051892775.1 Methanobrevibacter sp.
ATCTACTAATGCTAATTTATTCTTAAAAAAGCTTAATAATCTAGTTACTAATAATAAATTAAATAAAAAAGCATTTAATAATTTACTATATGATTCATTTAATAATCAATATATTGCTGGAGATTCAATGAAATTTTTAAAAGTTTTAGGTAAATATAAAACTAAAAAATCATTAAATCACAGTGATTTAAACTTTTTAAATAGTTTAAACCATTTAGAGTTCTTTAATTATGAAGATGTTTTTAATAGTATAATTAATTTATTAACAAAAGAAACTGAAAATTTAATTATGTATTTAAATAATATGGATGAATATAAATTTGATACATTATGCTTTTTATTAGATTTAAATGCTAGTAAAAACGATATTAAAAAAACAGATAAATTTAATATTAATGATGAATTAGAAGAATATACTGGTTTTAACTTTAATAATTTCAATATAACATCTTTATAAGTTAAAAATATTATAAAAGTCTATTTAGATTTTAATTTTAATAATCTCAATATAACCGATAATTATTAAAAAACTATCAATATTAATTTAGTTTATTAAAAATTAATAATATTTTCACTAATTAATTATTTAAAAACAAATAAAAAATTCAATACTTTTTATAAGACCATTCTTAAACTTAATTAAATAATAAAAATTAGTAAAATTCTGAAAATTTAATAAAAATATAATAATTAGTTTTCAAATGCTATGATAATGTTTTATATATTATTTAAATAAAATAATATAATTAATAAGAATTTTAAAAACATAAAAATCAATAATCACAAAACAAAATAAAGAAAAAATTAAGAAACATAAAAAAAGCAATTAGAAATAAAAAATCAATAATAACAGACAAAAAACACAAATAAAATTTAAATAAAAAAATTAATAATAATAACAAAAAACAAGAATTAATAAGAATTTTTAAAATTAAATATTAATTTTATAATATTTTCTAAAACAGATGATTTTAATCATGAATATAATTAAATGTAAAATTGGAATTTTGATTAATATGATTAGCTATGATGAATTTGAAAAAATAGTAGTGAATATATTAGAACGTGATATTTCATCAAATAAAGATCAGAAATCAGCAATAAGTTCTAATTTGAATCAATCCCTTTTTATAGTTGCAGGACCTGGTTCTGGTAAAACTACAGTAATTGTACTTAAAATTTTAAAAAGCATATTTGTAGATGATGTTGAACCTGAAGAAATCATTGCAACAACATTTACACGTAAAGCTGCAGATGAATTAGATAGTAGAATCCTTGATTGGGGATATAAAATTAAAGATTATCTTCTTGAAAATCTTCTAGACCAGGATACCAATCACAAAGACCTACATAGGGTCGCACATATTGATTTTAATCAGATTATGACTGGTACCATTGATAGTGTTGCACAGGATTTAATTAAGTTAAATCGTGAACCTGGTACTAATATACCAAACGTTGTTGAAAACTTCATTGCAGAATCTGCAATGAGAAACTGTCTTATTCAAGACAATAAATATGAAAATAGGAATCTGCAAGAATATCTTGGAGACTTTAGTGGTAGAGGTCCAATTAAAAATCCATCAATAATGAGTAAAGACCTTCTTACAATAAAAAATAAAATGTACTATGACTTTGTAGATTTTAATGAAATAAAAAAGATACAGGACCCAGGTACAAAAGCCGCCATGGAAATAATTGAAGAATTTGAAGAAGAACTCAAATCAAGAAACAGTCTTGATTTCCCAATGCTTGAATCCTATTTCCTAAATAACTTAACAGATAGAAAATATGATGAAAGCCTGAAGAATATTAAGCTTATTCTGGTAGATGAATATCAGGACACAAATCTTCTACAGGAGAAAATCTACTTTAATATTGGGGAATATGCAATTAAAAACAATGGTGGAATTATTGTCGTTGGCGATGATGATCAATCATTATACCGTTTTAGAGGTGCAACCGTAGATTTATTTACTAACTTCAAAACTAGGGCTAAGAATAAATTAAACACAGATATTGAAGAGGTTAATCTTAAAGATAACTATAGGTCCACTGAGAAAATCATTGATTTGTGTAATCATTTTGCAGAACTGGACAGCGAATATCAAAATGCAAGAGTAAGTCATAAACCACCAATTGTATGTCCCAAAAACAATAAAGGAAAAGATATTCCAATTATTGGCTTATTTAGATCTAGCCAAGATATACTTGCTCGTGACTTATCAAATTTAATTGCGGAACTTATAAATAAGGGACATGTTGAAAGAAAAATAAAGAGTGTTGTGAATTCAAATTCATTTAAATTATTAAATAAAGATGACGAGAAAGGAACATTTAATAAAAAATCTAAAAAAATAAACATGAACAATGCTAAAAAAGAGGATAAACTTGTAATTGATTTAGATAGGGAGAATGGTTCTGCAGCAGACATTGCATTTTTAACATATTCGACGAAAGAATCCACAATGACCCACAAACATAAATTTACATATTACCTTAGAAAAACACTCCAACATAGAGGGGTTAATGTTTTTAATCCTCGTGGAAAGGATATTCAGGATATTGAGTATGTAGCAATATTTTGTGGATTGATGCTTGAATGTATAGATCCTGATATGGTAGTACAGAAAAAGGATAAAGAGATACCTAAAGGCGCAAATAGGGTAATGAAGAAATGGCGAGAGGAAGCAAAAAGGTTTATTGACAAAAACCCGGAACCTCACAAGCCATTAAGATTAGCGGATTTTGTTGAAAAATGGCAAGTCAGAGCCCCTTATGGAATGGATAAATGGCCAAAAGAAGCCAGACTAATGGATTTAGCATATAAACTTATTTCATGGATTGACGTACTTCAGGATGACATTGAGGGTGTGGTATTTCTTGAAGCAATTACAAAAACCATTACACAAACAGGTTTCTTTAATAAGTATGCATCAACAATATACTTTGACAGTCCTGAAAATGAATATAATTCAATAGATGAATTATACTGGAATGTGTTTATACCAATTGCAACAGGTGGAGTAAGTATTGAAGAGGAATTACTTGATACCCTGCCTGACGATAGATTAAATATTATGACCATACATCAATCCAAGGGATTGGAATTTCCGCTTGTGATTGTAGATGTCGGTTCTGAGTTTAAAAAAGATTTAGCATCAACAAGTCCTCAAAGATTTCCTAAGAAAGGTGGAGAAGATCAGGAATTAGAGGATAGATTAAGAAAATATAGCGATGAAATGGACTTTATAGAAAGAGACCAAATCGATAGATCTTTTGACGATTTAATTAGAAGATACTTTGTAGCATTCTCAAGAGCCCAGGACGTTCTAATATTAATTGGCTTAGACAGTAATATCTATGGATATGATACAAAAACAAAACATAAATCCATACCAAATGTCGCATTAGGTTGGAATAGAGATGAAGAATTCATAGGATTTGATGAGATATACATGATTTAATTAATAAAAAATCATAACCTAAGGAAAATATACCTAATTTATTATTTAAAATTCATATGATTTTATAAAATATAAATAATTTAATTAGTTAAGGAAACAAGTTCATAAAATCATAAATATACATGATTTAATTACTAAAAATTAAACCAACGTATAAAATTAAAAATTCAAACAAGAGAATAAATATTTATAAACAAAAAAGGTGAAAAATATGAAACTTCAAGCAAGATCAAAACCATATTTTATACCAGAATATAGTTTAACTGGAGATTTACTATCATTTCTAACATGCAACCTTCAATACAGATACCAAAATAAAGGTTCCCTACCACCATCAATGCCAATCCAATTGTGGTTTGGAGAATTCATACATGGTGTAATGGAGGAAGCATATTTAAAATGGGAAGCAGAAAAACTGGAATTCCCTTGGGACTGGGAAACTGAAATAAGACCAATAGAAGAAATGATAGATCAGAGATTAAGGGCAAGCGGTCTATATCCACCATTAAAACAATATAATCCAAAACATATCCCAGAAGAGGATATTGGCAAATACAAAATTGAAGACAACCCTTACCACAGAATTGCAAGTGCAAGGGCAGAGGCATCAATTAATGTATGGGGGCCAGACCTTTTTCCTTTAATAGATTCAGCTGAAGTATTAATTAAAGGAATACGTGACATGCCAAATTATAATAAGAACCACAGCAGATCAAACCATTACAGTGTAAACGGTATCATTGATGTGCTAAGTTCATTTAAAATTGAAAACACAAATCAAAAAACGCTTGATTCATACCAGAATAAGATAATACAATATCTTAAAAAGAATAAAAAATTTAATGAAATATTAAAGGACAAAGTTGATGACGAATATGAAATCATTATCGATTATAAAGGAATGAAAAGGCCATCAACAGATAATGACAACTATAGACATCATGAATGGCAGATTCTTACATATTCCTGGCTTAGAAAACATCAAAAAGATGCAAAGCCAGTACCTGCAGGAATCATATTTTATTTAAATGAGCTTGTTCCATCTGTCGAAGATTTAAAAGCAATACAAGAGGATATTATTGATAATAAAACAGATGTTAAAATTTCAGAAGAGGATAAAGAAGCAATTATGAGATGGGATGGAAACCCCAAATATTATCCTACATTAAGTGATAAATTCAAAATAGACAGATCAATTAGGATTATACCAATTGAAGAGGAAAAAGAGGAAACTGCATTAAAAGAATTTGACAGTGTAGTGAACAATATTGAATCATCAATGATTAAAGAAAAAGAAGGTTCTAAAATTAGCGAAGCATGGATTGGTAATGCAGATAAAAGAACATGTGATGCATGTGACTTTAAAGCAATCTGTCAAAAAAATAGAGGAAAAATAGAGGATATACACATACCATAAACTCTTTAAAGTTGTTTCTTGTTTGCATTGTAAAAATGTGAATTAAAAATAAACTAATTGATAAATAAAAAACTAAAAATAGAAAACAATTAAATTAAAACATGATTTATTTAAAAAAAATAACATATAATATAAAATTAAAATTAAGCAAATATAGTTAAAAGATATCAAGAAAAATTAAAGATGAATCTATTTTAATCATCTTTAACTTCTTTAGCAGCTTTCCTTTCCTGTCTTGCTTCTTTAATATCAGATTTAACATCATCTTTAGCAGCTTTTGCTTGATTTTTTAAATCTTTAGTTTCAGCTTTTACAGTTTCTTTTTTATCAGAAAACCTATTTTTAGCTTCTTCTTTTTTAACTTTTAACTCTTCTTTTTTAGCCTTAATAGCTTCTTTTTGTTCTTCTCTTTGTTTTTTCTCGAGTTCTTTAAGTTCTTCTTCATGTTTAGCTTTTAAAGCTTCTTTTTCAGTTCTTTGTTGTTTTAATAAAGAGTCTTCTACTTCATCCTCACCATTGATTTTAGCATCAGATTTATCAATAGCTTTTCTTAGGTATTCCTTAGTTTGTTCCTGTTTTTTGGAAATTGCATCTTCGCCATTTTTTACTTCTTCTAATTTCTCATTAGCAGTATCAATAGCTTTATCCATCATTTTATTTGCTTTTTCATCAGCAATGATAGCATATTTTTTACCTAATTCTAAACCTAATTCTTTAATTTCATTATCGTTTCTTTGTTTTGCTCTTTCAACACCATATTCAGCAGCAATTTTTGAAAGTTTAATTCCTTTTTTAGCAACTTTATAAAATACCATAATAATCACTTCTTCCAAATTTTATGATTTAAATTATTCATTTATTATAATAATCAAATGACTTAATTAATCACTATTTCTTAAATCTTCAAGTTCTTTTGCTTGTTTTTCTTTGAGTGCTTCTAATTCTTGAAGTTGTTTTTTCATTAATTTATATTCGTCATCTATCTCAGCTTCAGGATTTTGATTTTCATCTAGAATAGAATCTGCCCTATCAATAGCATCTTTCATTTCTATTTTTAGATTTTCTCTTTTAAGAGAAAGTTTATCATTACCAGTTTGAGCATCCTCTAATTTTACATTTGCTACTTCAATTGCTTTATCCATAGCATCACTAGATTTTTGTTCAACGACCCTAACCCATTTCTTAGTAAGGTCTTTACGTAAATCTTTCATTTCAGGATCTCTTACTGATTTTGCCTTAGCAACTCCATATTTAGATAAAGTTTTTCCTAATTCTGCAGTTTTTTTAACTTTATCTTTACCTCTCATAGCATCACCTGATTAAATATAAAATAATATAATATTTCTATATTTATTTTATATTAAATATTTAACTATATAAATTTTATAAACTTATACAATATCCTATAATTGTCCTAAATATCTTATAAATGGTAAGCTAAAATAAGAAATATTAATAAAGATATTATTAAAAAGAAAATAGAGAAAAATAAAACCACAATAACTAATTATAATAACACAAGATAAAAAAATAAGAATTGCAACAGAAAAACACAAAAACAAACATTATAATAAAAAATTAACATTAAAAATAAAATAGAAAAAACAACAAACAATACAAAAAACTAAAAAAACACAAAAAACAACAAACAAAACAAAAAACTAAAAAAACACAAAAAACAACAAACAAAACAAAAAACTAAAAAATAAAAATATTTAAAGTCTAAAATTGTAATTATTTAAATCTATTTTTTCAGAGACATACTTAAAGTCATCATAATGGTTTATATTTACAAGTTCCAAATCAAATTCTTCTTTAACCCCATAGAAATCAACACCAGAGGCAAAAATCTTACGAAGAATTGGATTTAAATTGTCATCAACATTAGAAACATATGGTAATATAATATTCTTATTTAATGCAAATGGCATACCTAAACCTAATGCAGTATCTAATTTTCCATATTCACGACGTCTAAGGAATGAAATAGTATTATCAATATTTGGACTATCATATAATGTTTTTAAAATATTCTTATAGGTAATATCTGAAACTGTTGGCTGATCTCCAGATACACATAGTACATAATCTTTGGAAATATTTCTTAAACCATTATATAATGACTTTGATAAACCTACATCATGTGGCTTATTTTCAACAATCTCTACTTTAGATAGATAATAATCACTAAGAGAGTCAATAATTTCTTCCATATAATGACCAAGTACTAGAATAATATTGTTAATACCTGCATTTAATACATTATCTATTGTACATTCAAGAATTGTTTTTTTATTATCAATAAGTGGAAGAGTTAATTTATTTTTAATAGGTAAATTTAAATTTTCTAAATCATTTCTCATTCTAGAATTCAATCCTGCAGCAGTAATTACAGCACCAACCATTTTAATCACCTAAATATAAACTATAAAACATATTAACACAAAATACTTAGCAAAACCTTAGCATCTATTAAACTATAGTAACCATATACAATCTAAGACAAACCCAATCCTACACCAAAATTAAACCATACACAATATTA
>JBJFGN010000132.1:0-7345 GCA_051892775.1 Methanobrevibacter sp.
CACCATGATAAAAATCAACAGCAGTCTGACTAAAATCACTAGAAACAATATTAGTAGCTAATCTTTCAGGTGCTTTTTTAACTAATATGAAACTATCAGATGCATTAGATCCAAAGAAGTATTTATTTCCTTCATAGTTAACAGCAAAAATTAATTTGCCATTTAAATCTGTGATATTAGCCATACCTTTTTTATCAGTAGTAATAGTACCTAATTCAGTACCATTTACAGCATATTTAATATTTGCTTCAGATATAGGGTTTCCATTAGAGTCTATTAAATTAACAATTATATTGCCATCATTATCCACATCAATTTTAATACTGGATTGATTTTTTATAGGAGTGTTATTTTTAACAATATTATTTCCATTATTATAAACTGCATAATCACCGACAGTATTATTAGTAATAACATTATTATTAATTACAGTATTATTAGAAGTTGATGTGAGATTTATTCCATAATAACCAGAAGAACTGATATTATTACCTTCAATAATTCCACTATTTTTATATATAACAATACCAATATTATCAGATAAAATTGAATCGCCAGTAGTAGGTTTAGAAAGACCTAAACCATTAAGAACAATATTATTATCCTTAATTACTAAACCATTAATATCTCCACTAGAACCAATACCTAAAGTATAATTACCATCTTCAGTAATATTATTAGATATAACAGTTTCATTAGTACCCATTAACTCAATACCATAAACAGAATTAGCTAAACCATATATTGTATTATTAATATAGTTAACATTAGCTGCGCCACTCCATGCTGCTGAAGCAATAGGGTAACTTACAGACACACCAGTAGAATTAATATAATTATTAGTAATATTAGCAGTAGAAGGACCATTTACATATATTCCATTTGCATAATTATTAGCATTAACAATAACAGTATTATTATCAAAGACTAGGGAAGAAGGATAAGTCATAAAACTACCATCACTGCCATAAGATACAATTCCATTAACATTAACACCATATACATAACTATTACCTGTAGTTACAATGGTATTATTAACAAAATCAGTGCTAGATCCTTTAACAAACACATTATATAAAGTATCATAAGAACCTAAAACATTATTATAGATAGTTTCTATTTTATTATTTTTTAAAGATGTTTTATTAGAACTAATAATAGCAATGCCCCCTTTATAACAGATTACATTATAATTACTGTCATATCCTAATGGAACAGAAGGAACTTTATTATCAATTGAATTATTTTCAATTAAAATATTGGAAGCATCAGAAATATATATTGGGAAATTAAAAGTTTTGGCACCATTATTTCCATTGAATAATATATTATTATTAGTCAAACTAATATTAGAAACACTGTCAATGTAAATTCCATAAGAATCAGTATTTTTAGTTGACTGATTAATGCAAATACCATTAACAATATTATTATTTCCACCAATTATAATTGAAGCATCCTGTTTACTATTAATAAAACTTAAGTTATTTAAAGTAATACCATCATTAGCTAAAGATATACTAGTATCATAAATAGTAGCATTAATACCATTTACAGTAACCTTATAATCAAATGTAAATCCATCTAAAACATTCCCATCCGAAGTAGTAATATTTGCAAAATTACCATGTAAATTTACAGTAGAACCTTCAGGTACAACAGTATTATTTAAAAAACCGTCCTGTCCAAAGTAATTGAAAAATGTACTATTATCTACATCAAATGAACTATCCCTATCAGTTAATACATTTTCATTTGAATTTTCATAAACAGAATTATTTAAATTTACTTGAGAATTATCCACCTGATTTATTACATAAGAATTAGTATCGTTAATCCCTGTAGCACTAATTCCAGATATACATAAACAGAAAATAGCTAAAACAGAAATTACCAATATACTTTTTTTAGAAAACACTTTTTCACCTCTTTAAATAAATTTAAGAAAAAAAGAATAATATAATATAAAATTCTTAATTTTTAAATAAAAACTCTTATAAACCAAAAATAAAATTAAGTTTAAAGCAAGTAAAATTGAATTTAATCAAAAATACATATTATATAATATAGATTAAAATATATTTAAATATTATCAAAATACTTTATAAAAAATCAGAATAAATTGAAAATAACACAAGTTGATAAAATTAAATTTATAAATTATAAAATTATATTAAATAAAAAAGATAAAAAAATAGCTAATATACTTACTAAATTTAAATATTAATTCCCGATTTTGGTATTAAAATAAAAAAAGATAAAAAATAGTCCATTTCTTTACTAAATTTAAATATTAATTCTTAATCTTCGTATTAAAATAAAAAAAATAAAAAAAATAGCTAAAAGATAACTATTTTAAAAAAATCTATTTAACAATTAACTTTGAAGTGCACTTATTAGAATTAAAAGTACCATCACCAGAGAAACTTGTAACTACAATATAAGTTCCTTTTTTATAAATTGGAACATTAATAGTAGCAACACCTTTACTATTTGTTTTAATATTATATGTTTTACCATTAACAGTGATTTTAATACTTTTACCTACAGCATTAACTGTTTTTTTACTATTAGTAGCATTAACACCAGTTAATTTAATAGTGATAGTTTTTCTTGAAACACTAAGACCATAAGTTAAATTTTTAACATCCATTTGTGTGTTTTTTGGATTAATAGTAATTTTAGCAACAACAAAACTACCATTATACTCATCATCACCTAAAAAAGCAACAGCAAAAGTGTAGATACCTGACCAAGCAAGATTAATCTGAAGACGAGCAACACCACCAACACCAGTTACAAGATTATAAACAACACCATTAAAACCAATACTAACTGGTTTATTAATTAAGAAATTACCATGAGAATCTTTTAAAACAACATTAAAATAATTTCCTCTTTCCCCATAATAAAAATCAACTGCGGTTTGAGTGAAATTATTATATTCAATAGATGTATTTTTTCTTACATGATTTTTAATAAAAATCATAACAGAACTTTCAGATTTAGAGTAATTTAATTCATTAAATATAGCAGTAAATTGAATTTTTCCATATAAATCTTTAATACTAATTAAACCATTATCATTAGTAATAAATGTATTATTAATACCATTTAATATGCAATTAACCGGTGCATTAACTATAGGATTACCTAAATAATCTGTTAAATTAACAATAATATCACCGTTTATAACATCAATGTTTAATTCTGAAATAATACTGTAAACAGTGAAGTTTACCAAACCTTCAGATGAATCATAATAATCATCACCCCAATACTTAATATTTAATGAATAATTACCAACAGTTAAATTAGACAAATTAAATATTGCAAATCCATTGTTTAAATTAGCGAATTTATTAGAACCATTAATATTAATACATACAAGACCAGTTGCTAAGTAATTAGTGCTTACATTAATAATTAAATCATCCCCAACAGAAATGTTTTCAGCATCAATCTTTATATATGAATTTAATTTTGAAACATTAATTGCTCCAAAATTAGTCTGATTATACCTATATTTACCATTTTCATCACTATAAGATATTATAAAAGTATAAGCACCCGCTTTATTAAATATATAAGGTAAATTTGCTAAACCAGATTTAACCCTAATGTTTTTGATATCGATAGGCTGACCGCCATAAATAATATAATAAGTAATAATTCCCTCATCTACAAATTTATTATTCCAATCACGAACATTGACTTTTAAATTATAGGAACTATTAACCCTAGGACTATTTGGGAAATCAAAATCTAAAATAGTATATGATATAAGATTGATGGTTGATGAATAATTTAAAGCATTATACTTATTAGTTTCATTAGAAATTATTTTGATTGTATAATTTCCAGGATCAAAATTATATAAATATGTAAAATTACTATTTTTTAAATTAAATTTGTCAAGACTAATTAAATTTCCATTTGAATCATAAATACTAATATTAGCAATATCATCACGATTTATACTATCTCCAAATTCATCAGTACTTATAATAGAAACATTTTTTCCATTTATTCTAATCTCAAAATTAATATTAACTTTTGTAATATTAATAAAAGAGTAATTTGTACTAGATTTATACATATTGTTTTCATTATAGAATGCGCTTATCCTAAATACTGCTTCTTTATCTGAATTTATTATATAATATGCAGAACCATTAGATAAATCATAAGTTTTTTCATTATTATCTACTTTAATTATAAGGTTACCTTTATTAACTGCATTGCCATTTTCATCTTTTACAATGAATACAATATAATCATTGATTCCAACTTTAGATTTGCCCCTATTTTCAATAAGAATATTTGTTGACATTTTACTAACATACACAAATCCTTTAGAACTTTTATCACTTGAATTATAATCATTTCCACCTACATAATATCCAATAATAGAATAATTTCCAGGATTAATAAATGTATAATTAAATTTAGCAACACCATTATTTACAACAGCAGTATAGTTTTTACCTTCAATTTCAAATAAAACCACACCATCATCAACTAAAGAACCATTACTAGAATCAATAACGATTGCTTCAATACTTGTATTATCCATAGTTTTACCCGTGACATTTTCAACAATAACACTTGCATTACGTAAACCATTTGGATTAGTTGTAAATGCCTTAATACATGCTACTTGACCCCCATTATAATAGTGACCATAATTAGACATGTCTGAAGAATAATCATATAAATCATACCATTTATTTCCATCATAACTAAAGTATGAAATATTTGGATGTAATGTAAGTCTATATGTTGAAGCTTCTTCTATAGGAAAGCTTGCAAGTTCTGTAGTGTTGATTTTAATTGCAATAGTAAATTTATCCCCCTTAGATAAAGGAATTAATTTATTTAACTTAATTGTATAATATCCAGATGAACTAGAACCTGAAACAGTATCTACCAACTTATCATTTAAATAGACATATGCAATATAATCAGTAAGTGTTGAGTTGAAATAAGTTGAAAATGCAGTGAGATAATCACTAGCTATAGCAGTAAATGTGTTTTTATACCAAATATTATTTTCTCCTGTTACAAACCAATCACTCATACCTCCAACATCATACTGGTAATTTTTATTATATTTTGTTGAATCATTTAAAATAAAACAAAATGCATCTTGAGTACCTATTTCACAAAATTTAGTATCATAATAAGAAACATAGAAATAACCATTATTTCCCCAATTATTACCCCAACTATTTTTAACAATCCATGCACCATTACCTTCGGGGGTATAAGAAAAATGATCTTTTGAATAAATATCATCCCATCCAACAATAGTTACTGCATGGTTAGCAGAGCTATGACCATTATAATAATAATTATATCCATTCAAATAATATGAACTATAACACATTGAAACTGCAACAGCACCATAATTTAAAATTGCTCTTTTAATATTATCATTATCAGTATAATTTGTTCTAGGTGGAATATAATAAACATTTTGAACATGCATGAATGTTTCATTATTAAATAAATGGGAAATGTAAGTATAATCATCATATTTCTCTAATGAATCATTAATAGGTCCCTGCCAACTAACTAAATAACCAACAGACATACTATTAAATCCTCCCTCATTAGGTAGTAATTTATTAGATCCCATAAACATTAAACCATATTGTGAATAGTATACAGCTAAATTTTTCATATTTTCTTCAGAAAAGTCATAAGTTTGATTATTTGCTTTTAAAATTGAAGATTCTAAAGCAGCAAGAGCAGCAAATGCCCAGCAACTTCCGCCATCCATTTGATTTTTAATTGGACTAATATAACCATAATCAATTAGATTATATTTAATTGGAATAATCCCATCATATTTTTCATTTTTATTTACAATAACCTTAACATTAGATCCCCCATAATATAACGGCCAAAATGTTTGATTATACAAATTATTAGAAGTATTATTTGCATAATTATCTCTAAATCCAATATTATCTATTTCAAATATGGGATTTCCATTAGAGAATATAGCTCCACCAAGACCAGAAGCATTATTAAGAACAAAATCATCATTAGTTAATTTAAATGAACTTCCATTATCCACATATAATGCACCACCATTCATAGCATTATTTTTAGTGAATGTAGAATTTATAATGTTTATTGGAGAATAAATATCAAATATTGCACCACCTTCATATTTACCATAATTTTCTATAAACCTAGAGGAATAAACAGAAATATTAGAATCCAAAACTGCAATAGCACCACCAAAAGTAGCATTGCAATTAGTGAAATTACTATTTTTAAGTGTTAAAATAGAATTTAAGGAATAGATTGCCCCACCTGCATTATCTAATGCAATATCATCACTAAACAATGAATTAGATATATTTACAATAGAATTATATACTGCAATAGCACCACCATAAATGCTAGATGAGGAATTCATAAATACAGAATCTTCAATATTTAAAGTTCCATTAGCCAGATATATAGAACCGCCATATGCAGATTTAGAATCTAAAAAGCTACAGTTAATTAGATTAACTATAGGTTTGTAATATCCAGAGGGATATTGGTTAGCATAAATAGCCCCACCAAATGTATTTGAATACATATTAGTGCTTTTATAAGAATTTATAAAATCAACGTTAACTGCAGATAAATTCCTATAAACTGCAATATTAGTACTAAGAAGGGTTAAGTCTTTTAATTTCAAATTACCTGAAGTACTTATATCAAAACCATAACCACTAATTATTACACCATTCCTAGATTCACCAGCCATAAAAGTAAGAGAATCAATAGAAAGAACATTACTTAAACTATAATTACCATTTGCAAAGAATGCCTTTTTACCATTTATATTATAATTAAAATATTTATAAGGATTATCCTTAGAACCATTACCATTAGTATTGACTGATGAATTAAAATAAACATCATAGTCATTAGAATCAACAGATTTAACATTATTAGAAAAATTATTTCCAGAGGACATATGTGATGAATTTAGTGAATAATAATTATTTGATATAATATCCGAAGATGAAGAATTTGTATTTAAATCATCAGTATTAATATTATCCGCATTTTCTGCAGAAACCAAAGATATTGAAACTAAAAATAATATTAATAGAAGAAATGAAAAAATGATTTTATTATTTTTAACATACATATAAAACACTCAAATAATTTATTTTAATAAATTTAAGCATTTAATTAAAAGCAAATTAAAAATTTAAAAATAAAAACTGAAATATTTAAGTTTTTAATTATTATTAAAATATAAATAATTAATTAAAAAGACAGAATTAATTAATATGAATACATAATATAAATTAATAAACAGATTATATTA
>JBJFGN010000133.1:0-7387 GCA_051892775.1 Methanobrevibacter sp.
TTAATAATCATATACGATTTACTTTAATTAGAATGTATTATTCATTAACTATTTAATAATCATATACGATTTACTTTAATTAGAATGTATTATTCATTAACTATTTAGTAATCATATACGATTTACTTTTTTGATTGAAATATATTATTCATTAAGTATCTAATTTATAGATTAAATTTTTCCATATTTTAATTATCATCTTCATTTTTGATTCGATTTTCTATTTACTATTTATATTATTTTAATATAAAAAATTAGTTTTAAATAATATAAAAAAGATAACTATTAAAGATAAATAATTTAGTAATTTTTATTAAATTCTTTTCAGGTGAATATATGAAAATAGTAGTGGCAATTGGAGGATCTATTTTAATACAAAAATATGACGCTAAAATGTTTAAAGCTTATGCAGACATTTTAAAATCATTATCCGAGGATAATGAAATATTTGTCGTTGTAGGTGGAGGAAAACCTGCAAGAGATTATATTGGTGTTGTAAGGGATTTAGGTTGTGGTGAAGCTCAAAGCGATGCAATAGGTATTGAAGTTACTAGAATCAATGCACAATTATTATTATCTGCTCTAGGTGATAGTGCATATCAAAAAGTTCCAGTTAACTTTAAAGAAGCTTTAGAGTATTCCGCATTCGGAAAAATTATTGTTATGGGTGGAACAGAACCTGCTCATAGTACTGATGCAGTAAGTGCAATTTTAGCTGAATATGTTAAAGCGGATTTGCTTATTAATTTAACATCTGTTGATGGTATGTATGATAAAGATCCTAATAAATTTGAGGATGCAAAATTAATTAAAGAAATTACGGCTTCTGATATGATGGAATTCATTAAGGGTAAAGACGTAAAGGCAGGTACCTATGAATTCTTTGATATGACTGCAATTCAAATGATTAAACGTTCTTCACTTGATACTGTTATTGCTAATGGTAACAATCCAGAAAATCTTGTTAAAATTATGAATGGTGAAGATATAGGAACTAAAATAATATCTAATTAGAGGTGAAATTTATGGCAGTAGAACCACATAAACATTGTCCAGTTTGCGGAACACCAATTCCATTAAGTGAAAGGGCATGTTCCCCAGATTGTGAAAAAGTAATTCGTCAAAGAGAAAAACAAATGAACAGAAATCAAAAATTAGTAACTGTTTTATTAATTATATTTATATTGGTTTGGGCATATTTCGTAATTATTAAATAGATTATCTCTATTTAATTTTTTTGTAAATTTTTAGCTATGCTATTTAATTTAATTAATTGATTTCTTTTATGGTTAATATTTTTTCAATTTTAATAATCAGTTGATATATTTTTATTATACTTAATTCTATTTTTTAGATTTATTTATACGGTGATAGGATGATTCTTTCATCAACAAATACTCTTGAAGGTAAACAAATTAAAAAATATTATGGTATTGTGACTGGGGAAGCTTTAATTGGGTCAAATGTATATAAAGATTTGTTCTCTGGTGTACGTGATGTTGTAGGTGGAAGAACATCTAGGTATGAGGAAGAAATCCAAAAAGCTAGGATGGTTGCACTTAGAAGTATGGAGGATAAAGCATTAGATTTTGGCGCCAATGCAATTATTGGATTAAAAATAAACTATGCAAATCTTGGTGGAACCATGGGTAATACTATTTTAGTTACTGCTTATGGAACTGCAATAACCTATGTTTAATTTATCCGTGACTTTTCTAGGTTTCATTATCTGGCTTTTGTAATGGTTTATGTTTAATTTATTTACTCATGTTTTTTAACGTTATATTCATTTTTTTATAATTGTTTAAGGGAATCTAAATGAAATTTTTAGAGGATTTTGACTTTAAAAATCGGGATAAAGAGAAGGATAAAAAAGCTGCAATTTGCATTATATTTGGTTCATTTGTAGGTTCAGTTACCTATGCTCTTAGCTTTCGTTTTAATATAGCTATTTTTGGTTGGAACCTTGCATTTATTTTTGCTCCATTATTTGCAGGTTATGCTGAAACATATTTGTCTAATAAACTTTTAAATGAAACTACCGGTGCAGTCAGTGCTTATATTTTATTTTTCGTTACTATAATTCATGGTTTTATCATTGCAAATCCAACTCTTGGGTTTAACGGTATAACTATTGGTGCAATTATAGTTATATTACAGGCAGCATTTCCAACAGCTGTTAATTATTTCTTTTTAGTTGTAATAATTGGTTTACTTTCATATAGTACAGGTTACTTTAAAAAACTCACCGATAAACTTTATTATACTTTTGTTCCAATATGGTGTAGACTTAGAGGTAAAGAATTTAGGCCTCCCATGTATCGTTTAACTAAAAAGAATTTTGCACCTGAATTAGATGAAGTAAATATTAATAATTTGGGTGTATTGTTCATGACTACTACTCATCCATGGCAATTAAAAGTTAAGGAATATATTGGAGTTTATGAAGGTTCTGTAATTATTCCGAATCAAAATAAACTATTCGAAGTTAAAACCAAGGAAGAAGAGGACATTCTACTTAAGAGATTTCAGGAAGCTAAAAATATTGCATTATCTAGACTAGCTTCTGAGGTAAAAAATCATGGTGGAAACGGTGTCCTTGATCTTGAAGTTGATTATAATATTGTTGGAGAATTAGTTGGGGACAGTTTCCATATTGTTGCAAAGGGAACTGGTGTTATTTTATATTAACTCTTTTTATTTTTTCGTTTATTTTGAGGAATTTTGCTATTTTTTTATTTTTTTTATTTTTTGTCTATTTTAGTGGATTTTATTTTTTTATTTTTTCTTATTAATTTTCATATTCTTAATGAAATAAACATTATATTTATTAAGTTTAAAAATATAAATTATAATATTATATTTTAAAGAATCTATATTTTTATGGGATTCTAATTTTTTTTAATTTAATTATTTTTTATAATTATTATTTTTTATTATTTTATTTTTACGGGGAAAAATTAAATGACTGACATATCTTCAAAAGAATTATATGAATTCAAAAAAACTATCAAAAATTTATCAGAGAAAAAAGGAAGAGGAACTGAATTGGTTTCTGTATATATACCTCATACAAAACAAATTAGTGATGTTGCAAAACAGATGAGGGATGAACTTGGACAAAGTTCTAACATTAAAAGTAAATCCACTAGAAAAAATGTGCAATCTGCTATTGAGGTTATCATTCAAAGGATTAAATTATTTAAGCAAGCACCAGAGAATGGTTTGGTTTTATTCACTGGTATGATTCCTAGAGGAGGTCCAGGTACTGAGAAGATGGAAACTTATGTGTTAGAACCACCTGAACCTATTACAACATATTGGTATATCTGTGATAGTACTTTCTATTTGGAACCATTGGAGGAAATGGTTTCTGAAAGGGATGTTTATGGTATATGTGTTATTGATAGGAAAGAAGCAACTATTGCCACTTTAAAAGGTAAACATATCAATATCATCGCTACTTTAACCAGTGGTGTGCCAGGTAAACATAAGGCAGGAGGTCAATCTCAGAGAAGGTTCGATCGTGTTATTGAAGATGCTGCAAGAGAATTCCTTAAAAGGATTGGTAGACATGTTAATGAAGCATATTTACCTATTAAGGACGATCTTAAAGGGGTACTACTAGGTGGACCAGGTAATACTAAAATTGATTTCTATGAAGGAGACTTCATGCAATATGAGATTAAAGATAAAGTCATTACTACTGTAGATACTTCATACACTGGTGAATTCGGTATTCGTGAGGTTATTGATAAAGCTTCAGATACTCTTGAAGAATTGGATGTGATGAAGGAGAAAAAGATTGTCCAAAGGTTTTTACATGAACTTATCAATGATAAAACAGGGCTTGCTAGTTATGGTGAAGATGAAGTTAGACGCAATCTTCAAATTGGTGCTGTAGATACTCTTCTTCTTTCTGAAGGTCTTAAGTTGAAACGTGTAACCATGAAATGTCCTCAATGTGGTTGGACTAAAAATATCACACCAAGAAAAAAATCAGATTTGGAATTTACATGTGATAAATGTAATGAGCGTATGAAAGAAGATAAAAGTGTTGATCTTGTTGATACTTTTGTTGAAATGGCTGAAGAAGTAGGTTCTAATGTTGAATTAATCTCAACTGAAACTGAAGAAGGTATGCAACTATACCGTGCTTTCGGTGGAATTGCAGCTATATTAAGATACCATATTTAGGTTTCTTAATTTTATTTTTTTTATTATATCTGATTTTAGTATAAAATCTATGGATGTTTATTGTTAATTTTTAAAATCGTTTTAAGAACGTCTAGTTTTTTATTAACTTTTCTAATTTGATTATTCTTGTTAATTTTTTCTGTATTTCTCTATATTTTTATATTTTATTTTTGATTGTTCTGATTTAGGTAAATTTTTAAAAAATTTTTGCTTTTTTCCTCTTGTTTTTTATATTGGGTTCCTTTAATTTTGTTTAATATTTGTACATATTGTTAAAATTATATCAATTTTATTTGTAAAAATGAAAAAATATTTCATATAATTTATATGTTTATTGAATAATTTTCATAAATATATTTGATAACTATAATTTTATATATTAAAAAATTAAAAAGAATATACAGTGAGTTATTAAAGAATATTATTGTCTGAACGATGTATTTTAATTCTTATAATGATTTATTTATAAAAAACGAAGGCTGTAAAATGGATAAAAAAAGATATAAAATAGGTCCTGGAACTATTAGTGTAATTGATATTGACCAATACAATGAGATTAAAGCCGCATTTTTAAATAAGAATCAGGCTAAATCTTCTTTGTTCAGGAAATTTCATAAATTATATAATATTGATAAATATACTTTCAAAGCGATTCTCAATGAGATTTATGATGAGTATCAACATCCGTCATCTCCTGTGTCTCATCATGTTAAATCTAAAAGGAAATATAGTTCTACTAAAAATGAGTATTTGATTGGTTATAACTCTCATCAGTTTTATAAGAATCCTCCAAAAACTGATGTTATTCCAAGACAACATAATAATTAGATTTTAATTTAATTTATTATCTTTTTATTTTGTTCCTCTAGTCTGTTTTTTCATGTATTTTTTCTATCTTTATTGGTTTTTTTAATAATCTTTGATTATTGCAATCTTATATTTTTATATAGTTAAAATTTTACTTTGTTAAATGTTTAATCTGTTTTTTCTAGTTTTGCTCTCGTTTTGTCTATATATTCCATTTTTATATAGTTTTCTTATTAATTTTAATTTTATGTATGGATGGTAAATTTTATATTAAATTAATTTAAAATAATTATATAGGATATGTAAATTTTATTTTAATTTAAAAAATAAAATAGGAGATTATTTTTAAATATTTTTTAGACCTTTAATTTTATTAAGACTATTTTTAAAGATTTTCAATTTTTAATTAAAAAAAGATATTTTTAAATATCTTGAAAATTATATTATTATAAGTTATAACTTATCGGAGGCATAGTGTGAAAAACATTAATGTAGGTGTTATCGGTGTTGGAGCAATGGGATATAACCATGCTCGTGTATATTATAAATTAGAGAATGCAAATCTTATTGCAGTATCAGATGTATCAGAAAATACTTTAAATAAAGTAGCAAATAAATTTGATGCAAAACCTTATGCTGATTATGAGGATTTATTAAATGATCCTGAAATAGAAGTTGTAAGTGTATGTGTACCAACTACCTTCCACCATGATGCAGTAATGGCGGCTATTGAACATGGTAAACATGTTCTTGTTGAAAAACCAATAGCATTTAGTTTAGAGGAAGCTGAAGAAATGATTCAAGCAGCTCATGACAAAGGTGTGTTACTTGCAACTGGACATGTGGAAAGATTCAATCCAGCTGTACAAAAAGCTAAAGAATTAATCGACAATGATGTTATTGGTGATGTTGTATCTGCATCAGCTAAAAGGGTAGGACCATACCCACCTAGAATAAGGGATGTGGGTGTTGCAATAGATTTGGCTATTCATGATTTGGATGTGATGTACTACTTATTTGATCAAGAGGTAAAACAGGTATATGCTACAATGGGTAGTATTTTAGAGGATTGTGAATATGAAGATCATGCAGAAATCATGGTTAATTTTGCTGGTGGAACAACTGGTATGCTTGAGGTAAACTGGTTAACTCCATACAAAAGAAGAGAAATCTCTATTACAGGAACCGATGGAATTATTAGTGTAGACTACATTGATCAAAGTATTGATGTACATGGTAAATTTGCACAAGATATTCAAATTGAACACAAAGAGCCATTAAAAGAAGAGTTAAGCTCCTTCTTAGATGCTGTTGCTAATAATAAACAACCAGTAATTACTGGGGAAGATGGTCTTAACGCTCTTAAAATGGTTATCGCTGCAGATAAATCTTCACAAGTCCAAAGACCAATTTCTTTCGATGAATTAGAAGAATAATTTTTATTTAATTGGTGATTATATGGATAATACTGAACTTATTAATAAAGCTCATGAATTAAGGGCGCATGGATTAACTACTGGAGAAATTGCTGATGAATTAAATGTATCTATTGATACTGCTAGATGGTTAACACTTCAACAAGCTACTGGTGCTAAAAAAGAGGATGTTCCAGTTGATTTTGCTGTAAATTGGAATAGTCTTGGCGGAAGTTCCACAAGGCTTAAATATGTTTCAGCAGCTTTAAGTGATATGACCCTTACTGAGGGAGAAGCTGATGTAATTCTTGGTATTGCAGTTAGTGGTATTCCATTTGCAACTATGATGGCTGATTATTATTCTTATGAAATGGGCTATGATACAGCTCTTGCAGTTTTCCATCCGCAAAAAACAAAAATAGAAAATGAGGATTTTGCTGATAATTCCGGTACTATCAGCACTAATTTTGCTTCTGTTGAGGGAAAAAGGGTTGTTGTAGTAGATGATGTAATCACCAGTGGAAAAACTATGGATGAGGTAATTAAAACAATTAAAGATCTTGGTGGAGAACCAATTGCTGTAGCTGTTTTAATTGATAAAGCAGGTTTTGATTATATTGATGGCGTTCCTGTTAAATCCTTAATTAGCGTTTCTAGATTAGGATAATTTTTATCCTTCTATTTTTATTTTTGTGATTTTCTTTTTTTAGGTATTTTGTTTTATATTTTTTAGTGTTTTTCTTATTTTTCTGTGTTTTTTGGTTTGTTTTTAATTTTCTTGTTTTTATCTATTTTTGATTGTTTTTTGTATTTTTTATCTTTTTTTGCTGTTTTATCTACATTTTCCATACCTGTTTTTTCTTTGATTGTGAAAATGTATTAATGTTTATTGGGGGGGGGTTAAAATTTTTTAAAAAAAAGTATTTTGTTTAGATGTTTTGTTTAATTTGGGTTTTATTATAAAAAAA
>JBJFGN010000133.1:7487-12389 GCA_051892775.1 Methanobrevibacter sp.
AAAAAAAGGGTAATGGGGAATTACAAATATTCAAGCAATTCTCTTCCAACTTTAACTCCCAATTCCTTAGCAGCCCTAATTGATGATGTTGATTTAACTTGATGTAGGATTTCACCGTCCTCATTTAATAGGATTGAGTAAAGTTCAAGTTTATTGTCTTTATTTAATTTAGCATAGGATCCAAGTGGCCATTGACATCCTATACCTAATTCATATAATACTGTTTTTTCAGCAAGCACCGCTTTATTTGAATTGTAATCATCAATTTTTTTAAGTGTGTTAATGATTTCCTTATTGTCCTTTCTTGTAATGACTGCAAGTGCCCCTTGACCTGCTGCTGGAGTAATGTATTCAACTGGGAATTCTTCTTTAATATATTTAGTTAAACCTAATCTATTGAGTCCTGCTTCAGCCATCAGTGTTGCATCTGCTTGTCCATCTAGAACTTTTTTAATTCTTGTTTCCACATTTCCTCTTAGTGGTTTAAATTTAAATTCTTTGTTGTAATATTTACAGAATGCTTCTCTTCTAAGGCTACTTGATCCAAGACTTGAACCAGGTTCTAATTCATTCCATGTTCTATTTGAAATTAGAACTTCATTTGGTTTTTCTCTTGTAGGGACTGCTGCAATTGTTAAATCGCCGTCAAGTTCTGTTGGAACATCTTTAAGGCTGTGCACTGCAAAATCAACTTCCTCATTAAGGACTGCGGAATCTAATTCTCTTGTGAATAGTCCTTTTGAATCCATATTGTATAGTTGTGAGTTTGTGATTTTGTCTCCTTTTGTTTTTATTATGTCAATTTCTATTTTTTCACCGGTTATATTGGCGAGCTCTTGACATGTTTGTTTTGTTTGGGTAAGTGCTAATTGACTTCCTCTTGTTCCCACTTTCATCTTTTCACTCCTTTTTATTTAAAGTATTAATTAATAATTCTAATATTACTATTTTTTCTTTTTATCTTTTATTAATTTAGTGTTATTCAATTTTTTAATTATTTCCTTTGCTTTTATATTTTCTGTTTATACTCTATTTGCTCTTATTTTTTTAATCATCTGACTTGTCTTTTATTATATTTTTTTTTATTTATCTTTTATTTATTTGACTATAATTTGATCTATAAATCAGTAGGATATTCTTATTATTTTTTGTTTCCTGATTTATTGCTGAATCCAGTTTATTGATATATTCAATGTTGCCTTTTTCATTATTTTTTATTTTGCTTATTAATGACTTGCCTAGCTCATCAGTAAGTATGATTTTAAGTTTAGGATTCTTTATGATTATTCTATCAAGTGTTTCTCCAAGTTTCTCTTCATTAATCTCTTCACATGTAATGCCATATTTTCCACCAATTATTATGCTATAGTTGTTATATTGCGATATCATTTTGATTGATTTTTCAATTGCATTTGTATTTATTCCCGGATTAATTTCTTCAATAATTATTGAATTGGCCTCTTTTTTAAGGGATGTTCTACCAGGTAAGCCCTTAAAATTACCTACTTTTTTAGCGATATCCTCATCATTCATTCCAAGACTTAATCCACAGGTGATGGCAGCTAAATAATTCATTACATGGTATTCTCCAGGAGCAAACACCTCAACATTGAATTCTCCACTAATTTTTTTACCTGATGTGGTGATTAGGCCATTGTATTCAATGTTTAGGCTTGTTTTTTCTAAGGAATATTCGATGTCTTTGGCAATTAAATTTCCATTGTTGTCGGTATTCTCTTTGTAAATTGTGAATGTATTAATATTGTCTTTATTTCTAAATTCCGGATAATATTCATTTAGGGTTTCAAGATTTGCTATTATGTTTTTACAGTTGAATATCTGTTTTTTAGCTATTTGGGCATTGGATTTGCCTTTGGCTATTGGATAATTCTCAACGATATTTGTAAGTATTCCAATGTCTCCTATTCCACATGCTCCAAGTGATGATTCAAATATTGCAGATCCATATCCTATGTTATTTTTTGTGTTTCCATCATTTTCAAGGCCGCATTTCGGATTTTCTATTTTCTCTGCAGTATCTACAGTTTCTATAATGTTTGCCGGCGTAATGCTAATATTTTTTGCCAATGTGATTTTTTTGTTGTTTTTAAATAGATATGCTCCAAAACTGCTTAATATGAGGGGATCATCAAGGATTTCTTTTAATATAAAACAGGTGCTTGTTTTTCCTTTTACTCCTGTAACTTCAATTATTGGAATATTCGATTTTTCCATTTTTTCGGTCCATTTATTAAGTATTAATTTTACCCCGTCATGGTGGGTATAATATTTAATGTCTGGATTTATGATTTTTTTATAGTCATCTTTCTGTAGCATACAGTGTATTGGTGATACTATATTTAGGTTTTTTATATTTTTTAATTTGGAAATGTCTTCAATCATTATAATGCCATATAATTGAAGAATCCTTTTTTTATCTTCATGTAATGTGTTGTAAATGTCATATCCATAAACATTACTTTCATTATTCTGTTTTTTTAGTGAAATTGCTATTTTTATTCCACCATGAGTCATATCAACTACAAGATAATCCATAATATCACATATTTTTTAAATGTTTTAGTCTCTTTGGAGGCTTATTTTTTGAAATTCATTTATTTGCAATTTGGAAATAATTTCTATTTTTAATTTAATGATTTCAATAAAAAATATAACTTAATGTATTTTTTAGCTTTTTAGTTAAATGTATTAATTTTTATATCATTTTTATTACTGGATATTGGTCTAAATATATATAAATTGTATATTTGGATAAATTTCTTCTTTTAGTACTATGCCATTTTTGATGTAATATTGGTTTAATACATTAGTGATGATTTTTTTTTAATAAAAATAGAAAATTAAGGTTAAAAGCCTCATTGGTTTATTAAGAATTTAAATTTGGATTAAATTAAATTAAATTTATAATGTATAATCTAATTTTAATCCTGCATCTAATTATTTAAATTCTTCTTGGTTCGGTGTTAATTCCACCTTCACTTAATTTAGCTTTAACTTTACTGTAAAAGTATTTATTGTTTGTTCTGATGAATGTAACATCATTCTGTGATTTTCTAAAGATTAATTCTTCCATATAATTTACCTTTTCAATGTTTTGTCCATCCATTACGAATATTGCACTTTTACCTCTTTTAAGTAATTTGACACGTATTTCACTATTGTCTGATACAACGAATGGTCTTACACCTAATTTATATGGGCATATCGGTACAATTACAAATCCCCTAACCTTTGGATCTACAATAGGTCCACCTGCAGACATACAGTATGCTGTTGAACCACTTGGTGTGGATATGATTAAACCATCTGCCCTGAACTCTTCTACAATTTCACCATCTACTGAAATCTCGAATTGTAGCATTTTGGCAGGTTTGTCTGTCATTATTACAACTTCATTTAGTGCGGTATATTCATGATTTTCATGGGAGACAATGATTTGGCTACGTTTTTCTTTATAGTATTTGCCCTCAAGAATGCTATTCAATGTTTTGAATGTATCGCTAACTTCAATTTCAGTTAAAAATCCAACTGTACCCATATTTATACCGAATATTGGTATTTCTGTTGTTATGTGGGATTGTGTTCTAAGTAATGTGCCATCACCACCAAGGATAATCGCAAAGTCACTTCTTAGATCAGGTAGGTCTGTTGCAAGGCCATTGAAGTTTATGTTAAAGTTTATGTCCTCTATCTGTTTTGCAATACTTGGGGCGTTTTTCTGTGTATCCTTTATGATTTTTACAAGATCAGGATTATTTTTTAATTCAGTGAGTTTTTTAGCAAGTTCTGTTTCAATAGACACATTGATGCCTTTATCAAGTAGGGTGTTTGCAATTTTAACTGCAAAGAGCATTGACTTATATTCATCGATTCTTGAAACAATCGCAACGGATTCAATCTTTTTAGTTTCATCGTTGTTTATGATTTTAATAAGTTTTTCATGAAGCTTTTTATTGCTTGCACCAACGATTATTACTTTCTCATAGATACTTAATTTTGTATCTAATTTCTCCCCATATTTGTTTGTAACAATTGCCCCTGCTTCTTTAACTATTAGTTGACTTGCAGCAATGTCTATTACTCTACTTCCTCTTAAATCCATAAACGCATCATATTTTCCACATGCGATGTAAGATAATTCAAGAACAACAGATCCAAGAACCCTCATTCTTCTCGCTGTGTCTACAAGTGTTGACACTGACACTGTTTTACTTTTTGTAAAACCTCCAAGTGAAACTTTATCAAGTTGATCTTCAGTACTTGGATGCATTTTTTTACCATTGAGCAAGGCGCCTTTTCCTTTCACTGCTTGACATATGTCACCATTTGCAAAGTTTTTAATTGTACCTATTTCAACGTCACTAAGTGTTGCAACTCTTCCTTTTGGTACTGGCGCTATTGCCATTGAAATACCGAATGCAGGTATATTTTTAATCGCATTACTTGTTCCATCTAATGGGTCACATAGGAATATATATTTGGCTTCAGGTGTTTTTTCTTCAAGGAGTTCTTCAGTAATATTTACTTCTTCCATCATTCCCTGACCAAGCTTCAATTCCCCTATTTCCTCACTGATAAGGTAACATATGAAATCCTGATTTTTAAGATAGGATACTACTTGGTCTTCAGCAGCTAAATCAATACGGGATGTCGGTGTTCCATCAGCTCCAATTTTAACAAATTTTCCAGATTCCTCTTTTCCAAAATGCACTTTAACTGCATTTTCAACGTTTTCTATAATATCAAGAGATATTTGTTTACACATCTCTATTTCTTTTTCATTCATAGAATCCCTCATATTGTTTTTTTTTATAATGGTATAAATCTTATTAATTTGACAATATCATTAATCCATGTTTATTTACTAAATTTTATTTATAT
>JBJFGN010000133.1:12489-15825 GCA_051892775.1 Methanobrevibacter sp.
TTTGAATTGTTCTGTTTACTGATTGTTTATTAATTTATCTAGTAAATTTCAGTTAATTGGCTTATTGTTATGCTTTATCTAAAAGTCATTATTCAATAATGTCATCATTAATATACACAACAGATGCAACAACGGATCCGATGTCTTTAACAGTGTGTGTTGAATCTTCAACAATCATCTGATTTATTTTAACATTTCGTTTGCGCATCATATATTTAACCATTTCCACAGCTTCTTTTCTGTTTTCTTCGTGTGAAACATTAACGTTAGTCGTTTCAACAACACAACCTAATTCATCACCTATAGCAACTGCTACACATGCAGTAATTGTATCTCCTTTATTACTTGATGTAATATTTGAAAGGACACAATTCACCATTGCGCCTGGTTTAAGTTTAGGTAATTCTACAATTTCGGTTTGTTTTCCTAACATACTTGAAACTTTAATTAGATTGACATCCCCAATTCCTGCATCACTCAATGCATTATCAAAGGCATTTAATCTTGTCGGTCCTTCCGCTTTTCCTGATACAATCGCTACTTTCATTTTATAATTTCCTTCATAATTTGTAAAAGCAATTTTTTTTTAAAATTTCAAATCGCTTCTATTTAAAATCTTTAATTTCATCTTCAATAGTTTTAAAAATTTTAAATTAATTCTATTTATTGTTTTATAATTTAATATAATTTATTCTTTAATTGTAAATAATTTGAAATTAGGTTCTGGGATAATCAAATAATGGTTTTATTATTAGAAACTTGTATTTTGGAATTTTAATTTTATATGTTTTATAATTATTATTAGATTTTTTATACAAATTTTAGTTTTTTGTTTTAATTTTATTCAGATTTTTAATAATTTTATAAAAGTATATTCATTATTTATTATTAAAAATTATTTGATTTTAATTAAAAACTTGCTTTATTAAGTTTTTCTCTTAAAAGCCTTTATAATACTAACATTTATATAAAGATAAGTTTAATATAATAATATAATAATATGTTTTTTTATATTCAAGATAATTTTTTAGTTAAAAATTATTCTTATCTGATTTTAAAGTGAAATCTTTTTTTATTTTTAAAATCAATAATTATTATATTATATTTATATTTTTTGGAGGATTTTTTATGGCAACAAAAGTTGTAGAAGTTAAAACTTTAAAAGTTGGTAAATACGTAGTATTAAATGATGAACCTTGTAAAATTGTTGGTTTAAGTACTTCTTCTCCAGGTAAACATGGAGCAGCTAAAGCTAGAGTAGAAGCTATCGGTGTTTTCGATGGTCAAAAAAGGACTTTAACCAAACCTGTAAACAGTAAAGTGGATATTCCTATTATTGATAAAAGAGTAGGTCAAGTTTTATCTATCCAAGGTAACAATGTTCAAATCATGGATATGGAAAACTACGATACTTTAGATTTACCATTACCTGAAGAATTAGCTGACAAAATCGTTGAAGGTATTGAAGTAGAATATATTGAAGCTATGGGTAATATGAAAATCATGAGAACTAAAGGTTCAGCACCTAGTTTCTAGATTTCATAACTTTTAATATATTTAAATTTCAAGTTTTAATATTGGTTTAAATTTGTTATTTAATCTAATATTTTCCAATTTGGGTATTTGGTTTAAATTTGTTATTTAATCTAATATTTTCCAATTTGGGTATTTGGTTTAAATATCTATTTGACCTAAAAATTTGATTTAGTTTTAACTATTAAATATTGGTTGATTAATTCAATCTTAGATTATTACTAATATTTAGCTGTTTAAATAATTCCCAGTCTGAGCTATTTGGTTAAAACTTAAGGGATTTTCTTAATTATTTTTTATTATAAAAAATAATTTATTTTTTACTTATTTTTTAGTTTTTTAATTAATTTTACTTAACTTAAGGTGTTTTTTAATGATATTTGGCATGCATGAACCTTGCAAGTTTGCATTTTCACAGGAAGAACTTGATTTCGATGATATTCCTCAAGATGATTGTAATTTATGGGGTATTATAGGGGTTCCATTTGATAGTACTGTTTCTTATCATGTCGGTTCAAGATATGGTCCACTTGTTGTAAGGGAAGCATCATATTCATTTGAATATTATAACACTATTCTTAATAGGGAAATGGATGCTGTATTCTATGATTTTGGAGACCTTAATGCTATTCCAGGTAACTGTAAAAAGACATGCGATTTACTTGAGGATGTTGCATCTGATTTAATTAGGAATAATGTCAGGCCAATCCTTATTGGTGGGGAGCATAGTGCTACTAAAGGAACTCTATCTGCAATAGCGAATAATCAGGAATCAAATGATTTGTCAGATATTGTTATTGTACATATTGATGCACATAGGGATATTATTGATGACTATCAAGGTGAAAAGGATTCACATGCAACTGTTATGCATAGGGTGTTTGATTTAAATCCAAAAGAAATTATTCAAATTGGGATAAGATCATCATCATTGGAAGAGGAGGAATTTGTAGGTGAAAATCCTGATAAAATCACCTCTTTTAAAGCAGATGATTTAAGAAAATCTTTTACTTATTTGCTTAATTATTTGGAGGCTATTGATAATCCGATTTACATCTCAATTGATATGGATGCACTTGATCCTGCATACGCTCCTTCCTTAGGTAATCCTGTACCTTGTGGACTTTCACCTGAAAATATTCAGGATATTCTGGTCTGTCTAAAGGATAAAGATATTTTAGGCTTTGATGTTATGGAGGTTGCGTCTGATAGACTAGGTGATATAACCGCTATCAATGCAGCCAAAATAATTTATGACTTTTTATCTTTGATGGGTTAGGTAAATTATCCATATCTTATATTTTTTTTATTGAAAGTGGTTTTTAGATATATCGAAATCTTAAATGTGGATATTGGACATTAGGGATATTGGGTTATTGTCTTTTATTTATTGGCCATTTTAAATAAATAATCATGTTCTTTTTGTCTATCTAATAAATAAATCACCTTATCATTGATTTTTAAGATAACAAAACAAAGGGGTATTATGTTTTTATTAACTGAAATATTGGCTACACTTGTGGCTATTGAATTTTTATTTATAATGTATTTGGAGACTTTTGCAACTTCTTCAGATAGAACTTCTAAAGTCTTTGGCATGGATAAAACCGAATTAGAAAGGGATTCTGTTAATACACTTTTTAAAAATCAGGGAGTGTATAATGGTTTGCTTGCAATTTTAATATTGGTTTCCGTGTTTGTATTTGCAAGTAAAATTGCACTTGTCTGTTTAATGGCGTATATTATTCTTGTTGCATTATATGGTAGCTTTACAAGTAATCCTAAGATTATCATAATGCAAGG
>JBJFGN010000133.1:15925-31282 GCA_051892775.1 Methanobrevibacter sp.
TAAGGTGTTTTAAATTAATATAAGAGAAAAATTCATTTATGGTGTAAAGAAGGGTATTCCAATAACATTTGGGTATATTCCAATGGGCATTGGCTATGCTGCACTGTCTATTAAGGCCGGTGTTAGTCCATTACAAACAGTTGCAATGTCAATATTTGTATATGCCGGTGCAGGTCAGATTATTGCAGTATCCATGATTGGTCAGGGTGCAACTTTAATTGCAATTATACTCACTAATTTTGTTGTTAATTTAAGATACTTTGTAATGAATCTATGTGTGTATAATAAGGTTACTGAGAATTCATTATTAACAAATATTCTAAGTGCACATCTCACTGTGGATGAATCATTTGCAATATTTTCACTTATGGAGGAATCATCAATATGGATTTATATTGGAATTGCACTAATTGCATATCTTTCATGGATATTTGGTGCAGCGATTGGTGTCATGTTACTTAATTTCCTTCCAGTTATTGTTACAAACAGTTTTAACATATCTTTATATGCACTATTTGTAGCTATTTTAATCCCTGCAATAAAGCATGATAAAAAATTGGGTATCCTTGTTGTATTCACGGGGGTTTTAAATATTATCTTAAAGGCATTTGTCTCTAATTGGTCATTGATATTATCCACTATTGTTGCTGCGGCGATTGGTGTGTATTATATTGATGATGAGACTGTCATGGGTTCATCTTGTAATGATAATGAAGATGATAAAACAAGATCTTATTAATTAATTGTTTTAAATTTAGAAAGAGTGTTTACTACAATCTTAAAGAAATGCTTATATTATTATAATATTTTTCTTGATTTTAATTAATAGGTAATTATATTATTAATAATATTAAGCCGTTTATTTTATATTGTGTAAGTATGTTGGTATTCTATGATTAAAGTTTAGTATTAAAGTATTAAAAGTTTAAAGTTAGTTTTTTTATATTTTATAATGGTTATTTGGCTATTTTTAAGAATTCTTTTAATTAAAGATTTCATATATTGGTAGTTATAATAGTAAGTAGGTTTTTATATGGTTGATGTGAATCTTGTAATTTTGGGCTGTGCACTTGTAACATTTGTTCCCCGTTTAATCCCAGCAGTGTCTGTTGATAAATTAAATCTTAATTATAAATTTGAAAAGTTTTTAAATTTAATTCCATATACTGCACTTGCTGCCTTAATATGTCCTGGCGTGTTAACTGTTGATACTAATTTGTGGTATATTGGTTTGATTGGTGCAGTAGTGGCAGGTTCTTTAGCATGGAAAAAGGTTCCTCTTGGGGCTATTGTTATTTTAACTGTTGTAGTTCTAATCTGCGTATATTCAATGGTTCCTTTCTTTTAAATATTCATTATATTTAATATGATAATTTTATAAAAATTGAATCAAAGAAGGGTATAATCTTTCTTAATATTATTTTATTTATATTTAATATAAAAATTGAATAAAAAAAGATTATAATATTTCTTATTAATGATCTAAGAATTCTATTTATAATTTTATAAAATTTGAACTAAAAAAAGAAAAAATAATATTTATTACTAATAATTTAAGAATCTTTATAATTATTAGTAAAAATTTAAAAAATCTAATAGATTTTATTGGATATTTAAAAGGTCTATTCTGGTTATAATAAATCATATAAATGTGGAATTACCCTTTCGAATTTTACCCCATATCTATGATTTGAATCGCCAACTGTTTCTTCAATAGCTTTTTTAGTAAATTCGCCAGCAATTTTTGCTGATTTGGAAGGGGTTTTACCAATAAGTGATGATCCTACAAATGCTGAAGCGAAAACATCACCAGTTCCATGGGAAATGTAGTCTATTTTGTCATTGTATACAATTTCTGTAGAAGAAGGATTATTCTTATCTAGAACAACTGTTCCTAATTTGTTTTCTTCATGATTGTCTCCTTTTAGGATAACATATCTTTTTGTGAAATCAGAAAGTTCATTTGCCATATCTAAGATTTCCTCTTTTGAGAAATTTGGCTTCCAAGGTTTGTGTAATAAATAGCAAGCTTCGGTTGTGTTGGGGAGAATGTAATCTCCTATCTTACATAGTTCACCCATTTTATCAGCAAATTCCTGGTTAAATGCAGGATAAAATTCTCCATTATCTGCCATAGCAGGATCAACGAATACTTGTCCTTCAGGTTTTAATCTTGAATCTATGATTTCTTTTATGTAATCCAATTGTTTCATTGAACCAATGTATCCAGTATATACGGCATCAAAGTATATTCCCTCTTTTTCCCAATGTCTACGGATAGCGGGAAGATCTTCTGTTAGGTCTCTACAGGTATATCCTGAAAAACCTGATGTATGTGTAGATAGAACTGCGGAAGGAAGAACTGCAGTTTCAATTCCAAACGCAGATATAATCGGTAGTGCAACTGTTATTGAGCATTGTCCATAACAAGATATGTCCTGTATTGTCAAAATCTTTTTTTCATTTTTCTCATTCAACATAATACTATTTTTAATAGATTATAATATTAATATTTGATTATTCTTTTAAATATTAAAAGAAAAAAGTGTATTTTATTATATGAATTATTACCGTATCATTTAGAAAATTAGAAATATTTTATTGGTGGAAATATAAGTTTTAAATATTTTCCTATTTATTATTTGAAATATTAGACTATTCCTAAACTGCATTTTTAAATTATTTCAAATTATTTATTTTTGTGTATATTAATTTTATTGAAGGAAATAAGGTTCAAATATCTTCTTAATATGGGTATATTTAAATTTCCTTTATTAATATAATGTATGGGATTAAATTTTTTTATAAATTTTATTACCTATTTATTTCAATATTCTAATATTATGGTTATATGGATTTGTTGAAATCCTATTTTGTGTCATGAAGCTGTTTTAAAAATAATTTAAATAAGATATTTATAAAATTAAATGATAAAATTATATATTTTACTTTGTAAAACTATAAATACGCCTGTTAATTAACAAAAAAGAATAAAAAACAGGATTGCATTTATTCTGCGAAAGAACATCAACAATAAACCAATTAAAACTCTACATAACCATATTCTAATAAGAATCATAAAAAAATAATTTTGGAGAACCTCCTTTTATTAAATTAATTTTTAATATTTTATATTTATTTTATTTTTTTCTGTTTTTTGTTGGGTTAATTTTTAATGTTTTATATTTCTTTTATATCGTTTTCATAACTTTTTGTTTGAATTATGTTAATCCATATATAAACCTTTATTAATTATTTATTTCAAATATTTTAACATTGAAATACTTTTTAATTTAGGTGAATATCTTGGTGGAAATGAAAGCTCCAAAAATATTAGATAATAAGAGTATGGGTTTTGTTTATGAAGAACTTCAGGATAGTCTAAGGAAGGGCTCTAAATTATCTATTATTTCTGCTTATTTTTCTATGTATGCTTATGATATGCTTAAAAAAGACTTAAATATTGACAATATGCGTTTTATTTATACTAAACCTACATTTACTAAAAATAAAGAAAAAGAAGCAAGGGAATATTATATTGATAATAATGATATTTTTGGTAATGAATATGAAATTAAGCTTAAGAATGAAATGACTATGAGTTCAATATCTCGCGAGTGTTATAATTGGATTAAAAGTAAAGCTGATTTTAAAACATTTAAAAATATTAATGAAGCTCAACTTCGTATGATTTGCGTTGATAATAATAATGACTCTGATATTGCTATAAATGGTACTGTTGATTTCACTACTACTGGTTTAGGACTTACTCCTTCTAAAAGACAGGATATTAATACTTGTCAATATGGTAAAGGTGTGGCTAATTCTTTTCTTCAACAATTTGAAAAGTATTGGAATGACGATGATTTTCTTGTTGATGTAAAAGAGGAAGTTTTAAATCAAATGCGTATAATGCATAAAGAAAATCCTGCGGAATTTATTTACTTTTTATCATTATACAATGTTTTTAGTAATGATTTGGATGCACTTGACGAAGATAAAATTGTATTCAAATACAATGGTTTTGTTTCTGATTTTGATAAAACTAATATTAAAGGGGTTTTACGAACTAATGATATTGAAGAATTTATAACTTTTTATTAAATTAATTTTTATTAAAGGTGTATAATTATGAATTTATCTGATAAAAAAATTAATAAAATGAGAGTTTATATTGGAAAATATTATTCTCAAAATTCTTCTCCTAATGATAGGAGAAGAATATTGGATGAAAGTTCCAGTGAATTGGGTGAGAATTATGAGATGCGTGATGAATTTACTCGGGATAAAGATAGGATAATTCATACAAAGGCTTTTAGGAGATTACAACATAAAGCCCAAGTTTATTCTCATGAAGTGATCATTATAGAACAAGATTAACACATACTATTGAAGTTAATCAAATTGCAAGAGCTATTGCAAGAAATTTAAATGTTAATGAAGATTTAACTGAAGCTATTGCTTTAGGTCATGATATTGGACATACTCCATTTGGTCATGTTGGTGAAGAGGTATTAGATAAAATTATGCGTGGTAAAGATAATTTAGGCGAAAAATTAAAATATGATATTGATTATGGTGGTTTTAAACATAATTTTAATAGTTTAAAAATTTTAGAATTAGTTGAAAATAGATATGAAAATAAGAATGGATTAAATTTGACTTGGCAAGTGTTGGATGGTATTGTTAAACATACTTCTATTAGAAAAAATGATGACAAATATTGGAATTGGGAACGTTTTGTTGATGATAGTAATTTTTTCAGCGATTTAATAGGTTACTCATATTATAATAATGAGGTATATACTAAATTCCCTATAGGTGTTCCATTAACAATTGAAGGTCAAATTGTACTTCTTTCTGATGAAATAGCTCAAAGAGAACATGATTTGGATGATAGTGTAAGAAATCAAAATTATATTTTTAGTAATTTAAAAGAGATTATAAATAATACACTTAATTCTATTAATGAAGATATGGGTGGTTATAATTTATTTATTAAATTGAAAAATAAATTGGATTTAGAAAATATTCCTACTTATAATCTGGATGAATATTTTGAAAGGGATGTTGATTTAATATGGGATTATTGTATTAAATGTATTCTTTCTTATTTTATTAGGGATGTTACAGAAAATTCTATGTTATTAATATATAATGCAGATAGAAATCAAAAGATTATAAAGAAAGAATATGGTAAGAAGTATAAAAGAAAATATATTTGTGGTAGTTTAATTAAATTTTCTGAAGTGGGGGAGATATTTAATGAAACTATTGAAAATTTTATTGAAAATAAAATTATTAATTCTTATGAAGTTAATCGTTTTGATGGTAAAGGGAAATTTATTTTAAGACAACTTTTTAAAGCATATTATGAAAATCCTAAACAAATGCCACAATCACAGTTAAAAATTTTGGATAATATGTTAAAAGATAATTATCATAAATTCGGTGAATTGAAATTAGGTTCTAAGGATATTTCAGATATCAAATTTATTAATAAACCTTTAAACCATGTAAGTAATTCTGATATTAATGATTTAATTGATTCTTTGAAATTAGAAAATGAAGAATTTAAGGGGTTGATTTCCCAATATTCTGAAGAAGAATTTTATAAAATGGTTAAAACTGATTCATTTAATAATGATACTAATAATAATATTTTAAAACATTATTCGGAAAATCATTATGCATATTTGTATGTTATATCTAATTATATATCTAAAATGACTGATAATTATGCAGAAAAAGAGTATAAAAATTTATATCTGGGTAGTTAAACTATAGTGTAAATATAATAGAAATTAAATTAGAATGTGTGGATATTGGATTGAAAATATTTAAATTTTAAAAATTTATCACTGAAATAATTTTTGAATATAAAATTGATTTTTATAAGTTTAAAGCAGTTTTTGTGCAGAAATTATTGATATTGTTTTAGTGAAATATAGGTAATTTTCTTATTATTTAATTGATTATATTTATATGTATCAAAAGTAGTTTATAGTATATTTTTATTAAGTATAATGATGATGAATTGGATAATTTAAGAAAATATATGTTGTTTTTTTTTAAATGATATTATTTTGGAATTTTACAAAATCAATTATTAAAAGTCTATTGATTTTATGTTCCATGACTATAATTTGTTTTATTTTAAAAATATAAATTATTTTTTTATAGACGAGGAGAAATTTAGGTTATCTGGTTATTATGAATATTTTAAAAATTTGAGAGATGATTTAATGGTTCTATGGAAATCAGATCTATTTTAAGTTTTGGGGGTTGAATATAAAATCAGTAGCATAAATTTAAAAAATCTGAAAAATTAGATGAATTTACAAAATTAATAATAATATAATTGGATAATATGAATTTGGTTTATAATGTTATGTTGAAGTATGATTTTTGATTTGATTTGTCTGTTGGGAAGTTGGAATTATCAACCGGTTTATTCTATTGGTTCTAATTTTATTTATTGTATTGATGATGATATTGTGGTTAATATTGTAAATGATATTAATTTTAATGATAATTTTGAGTTAATTGTGTTATGTTTAAAATAATGATTTTTACTTCTTACTTAATAAAATTAATATTAGGGAATAAAAAAATTAATGATATTGTGTAATTTATAATATTTTAAAGTGATTTTTATGAATAGGAATATTTTGGTTAGTGAATTAAAAAATGCTTATCGTAAGTATAAAACTCAAGTTTATTATGATAATTATAGTTTTATACAAAGATTAAAATTAGCTGAGTTTGAATATAAAAATTTTTATGAATCTTCAGATGAAGATAACTTTTCAAAAGATTCTTTTAATAAAAAATTTAATGATTTTTTTGAAAATTTTGCGCTTGAATTATGTAATGATTTTGATAATGTTACTAAGGAAATTATTGAAAATATAAATGTTATTTCTTTTCCGAAAAAATTTAAAGAAACAAATAATAATAATGAAATAAGTAATTTTGATAAAAATAACGAAATTATTGAAAAAGTTCATTATTTTATAGATTTACCTGTTGAAGGCATATATTAGGAGTATTATGGATACTTGAGATGGGTTATGTTCTTGATGATAAATTGTATGATAATTGTTATGGAAATCGCTTAAATGAATCATTATTAAAAAATATTAAAGAAAATAAACATCCAAAATTTTCTCCAATGTTATTTAAACCTTATTATAAAAATTATCAATCATGGAGGGATAATGCATTAAATGCAGTTAAAACTATTACGAATGACAAGAAACATGCGATAATGTTATCTTTAGATTTTAAAGATTATTATTATAGATCATTGATTGATTTTAATGAGTTAAAAAAAGATATTGAAAAGACATTTAATATCATGGGTGAAAAAGAATATTTTAATGGTGAATCCAGTGAATTTAAAAATAATTTATTTGATTTTGTTAAATCTGTTTTTGAATTATATTCTAGTAAATTTATTAGAAAGTCATTTAATGATAAATTATTAAAAAATAATAATGATAATAATTGTTCTAATAAATTATATGATGAAAAATTACCTATGATTCCTTTAGGTTTTTTACCTTCATTAATTATTGCTAATTGGAATTTACAAGGTTTAGATAAATCAATATTGGAAGATGTGAATCCTTTTTATTATGGTAGATATGTTGATGATATTTTAATTGTGTTTGAGTCTTATGAAAGAAGTGGATCTTTTGAGAGAACTCAGTTTATAGAAGAATTGGATTTAAATTCAATTTTGAAAAAATATTTTACACCTACAGAAACAAATCCTTTTAATTATATTTTTGAATATTGTGGGGATAAGGATAAAGATAATAATTCTGTTTTTAGAATTTATGATATGACTTGTAAAAACGAACATAATAAAGAAATAATTTATAATTATAAAAATTTAAGAATTCAAGAAAATAAGTTAAAAGTTTATAAATTTTCTTATAATTTTTCAAATTCTATTATTGAGAATTTTAAAAAAACTATTTTTTTAAATTCAAGTGAATTTAAATTATTACAGGAATATGATTCTATAATTAATGATTTGTCTGATAAATGTTATGATATTGATTATAATGAATCTATAAATAAATTAAATAATATTAAAAATATTAAAATTAATAAATATGAAATTTCTAAATTATTATCTAGATTAATTTATTCTTCAAAAAGTGTTAATGAAGTTATTGATAATGATATCGTTGATGAAATATTAAGTGCATTTAAATTTCATTTAGCTGAATATATGGTTCTTTGGGAAAAATTATTTTCATTTTTATATATTAATAATTGTCATGGAAAATTGGTAGAATTGCTTCAAGATATTATTAAAGAGATTGAATCAATTGAATGTTTAACGGATAAATATATTAAAAATGATTATATGTTCTATTTATCTGTTGATAAAGAATGTGATTTGAATGTTTTAAAAAATTCATTATATACTTTTTTATCTTCTTCATTAGTACGTACATTATCTCTAAAATCTATTGATAAAAAATATAGTAACAAATTTAATAATATTTTTAAAAATTTAAATTTATTTAATGATTGTAATGATGAAAAAATTATTATTGGCATCAAATATTTCCTTTCTTCTTTATTGCAGAATAATAGTTTTATGAATTATCCTTTACAAGATACTTCTGATATTTTGAGGAATTTGAATAGTGATAAATGGTATAATTATAATTTAATAAAAAATTTATATAGTTCTTATAATTTATTTAACGGTATTTTTCCTAGATTCATTAAACTTAATGAATTCATGTCTTATACTATTCACGATAATTTGTTTAAAAAAGGAAAGGGTGCTGAAGAAAAGGTTTATAAAAATATTCTTTACATTATTAGGGCAATGGAATATTATAAAATTATTATTTTTAAAAATTATATTGGTTTATATGATAAATTTGAGAATTATAGTTTAAACATAAATTTAAATAATGCAGATTTTAAAGTTGAAGATTATAATTTAAACATATATTCAAAATGTAAAAATGTATGTGATTCTTGTTCTAAAGAAAAAGATTTTATAATTCGTGTATCTAATAATGAAAAAGAGGATATCAAAGTAGGTTTATTAAATGTTAAATTAGATAAAAATAATATTATTAATAAATTAAAAGGTAAAAATAATTTAAATCATAAACATTTTGATAGTATCAGGAGATTAATTAATAGTGCTATTAAAAAAGATGTTGAATTATTATTAATGCCTGAAATGTATATTCCTTATGAGTGGATTAATGATATTGTAAAAATCTCTAAAGATCATCAAATGGCTATGATATTTGGTGTTGAACCTATAATTAATGAAAATTATGTAGGTAATTATATAATGGCATCATTACCTTTTGTTATTGATGAAGAATATTATGAGTCTGTTTTATTATATAGGTTAAAGAATCATTATGCTCCAGAAGAATTTAAAATTTTTAAAAAATATGATAAAATTTCAATAAAAAATTCTACTATTTGTTCTGATTTCTCTAAAGAATATCATTTAATTATTTGGAATGGTATTTATATTGTTCCATATTATTGTTATGAAATTGCAGATATTTATGATAGAATGTTATTTAAGAATTGTTGTGATATTGTTACAGTATCTGAATTTAATAAAGACACTATTTATTTCAATAATATTGCAGAATCACTTTCGAGAGACTTATTTTGTTATTGTGTTAAGTCAAACACTTCTGAATTTGGTGGAAGTTCTATTTTACAACCTTCCTCTTCTCAAAATAGGTATATTGTTAATCTGAAGGGAGGAGATGATGATTATATTGTTACTTGCAATTTAGATATTAAAAAATTAAGAGAAGAATCAATTAAAAATGATATTTTTAATGATTCTTCTGATTTAAAACCTAAACCTCTCGGATTAAATAGGGAAATAATTAGAAATAGGATGAATTAATATAATGTTATTTATTATAAATTATCAATATTTTATTTTTAAGTAGTAAAATAAAATTTTTATAAATATATTACTTTTTTTTTTAAGAACTAAATATGGAAATGAAGATTATGGATAAAACTAATGAGTGATATAAAAAAATATTTATTATCTCATTGAAATATATTATTTTAATTATTTGTTGGGTATTTATATTGGGCTGATTTATATGGTTGACAAAGTTAGCAAAGAGACACGCAGTTACATCATGTCACGGATTCGTAGCAAAGACACCAAACCAGAAGTCCTTGTTCGAAGTTATCTCTTTTCAAAAGGTTTACGTTTCCGGAAGAATGATAAAAGATATCCCGGAACTCCGGACATTGTACTGCCAAAATACAAGACAGTCATATTTGTTAATGGATGTTTTTGGCATCTTCATGAATGGTGCAAATATGCGAGAATACCGAAATCCAATATTGAATTCTGGAAAAAGAAACTTTACGGAAATAAAAAACGTGACAAACATAATCAGAAAACACTGGAAGAAATGGGGTGGAAAGTCATCACCGTGTGGGAGTGCGAACTAAAAAAAGACAAATGTGAACAGACCTTAAAAGGGCTATATGCTCAAATAACATCTAAACATTGAACTGGAATATTCTAATTTTATTTTTTAAGTTCTGTTGTCTATAAAATTTTTATTAAAAAACGAAGGTTGGTTTTTAATTTTATACTAAGTATTATGTTGATTTATACAATGTGTATGTAAATATTATTGTCATATTTATTTAAGAAGATCTTCCAAGTTAAACATTTTAAACAATCTTCTTTAGAATTTTTAATATTAACACATTCACGTTATTTAGTTTTTTGTTCCATTATTTCAATTATTAAATTTACATTTTTCAAGTTCACATTTTAATACTTCTGTTATGGATCTTTTTTAATTTTAATATTATAGTATTTTATCAAATGTTTATACCTAAATATTCATTGACCCAATTTGTGTAAAATGATGTTAAATCAATTATTTTATAGAATTCATCTTCAAATATTTGGATTAATTTGTTTAAATTTTTATACATTGATTTATATACTTTAGATTTGATTTTTACGCCATACATCTTTGATTGGATTTAAATCTGGGCAGTATGGTTTTAGAAAAATTAGGTTTATGTTCAATATTTCACAAGCTTTTTCAACAATTTTTGCATGATGTGTTCTTGCGTTATCTAAGATAATGTTTATTCTTTTTTCTTTTGAGTTTATTTCAGTTATTTTTGGATTTAATAGGTTATTTAGTAATCTTGATCTTTTTTCGTTCCATATTTTTCTTGAGTTGTTGTTGTCTTCTTTCCTGCAAATCTTTTGAATTTTTTCTATGGAAGTTTGTTTGGAATTGTCATTATATAGTTCATTATTGATTTTATTTATCAAATCCATTTCATTTAGGGATTTGGAGGATAGATATTTTTTTATTTTTTCATCAGACAGGTTTTCATTGTTTATTGCATCTTCGATTAATTGTTTACCTAATATGTTGGTCATGTTTTTAATACGGTAATGACATAATGTAATTACAAATTGAAATGCATTATTTTTTGTATTTGCTTCCATGTATGATTTGCAATTGATTCCTTGAAATCCAGTTACATTTATTTTGAATTTTATTGGATGTTTTATTTGTATATTTTTTTCTTCAGGAGCATATAATATTCTTGTGACATTTGGGACATTTTGACATGATGTTTCATCTAGAAAAGCAAAATATTCTGTTTTTATGTTTGTTGTTTTTAGTTTTTTTTAAGATCTTCTTCTGGATTTTCTGGACGTGTGTTGTATTTAGTGAATGGTTTTCCATAGTTTAAGTTTAGTTTTTGTCTTGTGATGACCCATACTTGCTTTTCACTATATGTTATGCCGTATTTTTCTTTAATTAGTTTTTGTATGTCTTTTAGATTATATTTTTCTTCATTTCCTGTTATTGTTTGTTTTAGTTCTTTCATTTGTTGGTCATTTAGGTAGGATTTTCTTCCACAATTGGAATAATTTGAAAATAAACCCTCGACACCCTTTTTGTTGTATTGTTTGACCCAGCGTTCGCCTGTTTTTCTTGAAATATTAATGTTTTTTGAGGCTTTGGCAATACTTTCGCCATTTGCAACCATGTGAATTAACAAAAGATGTCTGTAAACATTGTAATATTTCTTGTACTCTTTCAGCATATCTGCAATTTCAGAAAGTTCCAAATGTTTTTCAATTTTATTATTAAATTTTTCCATGAATATATTGTATAATTCATTAGGTATAAACTTTTGGTAAAAAACTATATAATATTTTACCAATGTTTATACCTAAATATTCATTAATTCAATTGGTATAATGATATTAAATCAACTACTTTATAAAATTCCTCTTCAAATGTTTCAATTTGTTCATTTAAATTTTCATGCATTGATTTATATGCTTTATATTTGATTTTATATTATACATCTTTGGTTAGATTTAAATTTGAGTGTTATTGTTTTAAAAAATTAAATTTATATTCAATATTTCACAAGATTTTTAAATAATTTTTAGTATGGTGTATTCTTGCATTATCTAAAATAATGTTTATTTTCTTTTGAGTTTATTTCAGTTATTTTTGGGTTTAATAAGTTATTTAGCAATCTTAATCTTTTTTCATTCCATATTTTTTCTTGGATCGTTGTTGTCTTCTTCACTGCAAATCTTTGGAATTCAACGTAATAAACTCCAGCAAAAGTACCCGATTGTTAAATAAATAAACTAAATTCAAATGTACAGTATACAACATCTACAAATCAACACAATTAAATCAAATGGAATTTCAACAAAACTTATTTTATTTATAATATTCATCTGATGAAAAATTTTTTATTTATTAAAATAGTAATAATATTTTTGTGTATATTATATTGTGGGGGTTATTTATGGAAGAATTAAAAGAAGAAATTGTTGAATTTATGGATGAAAGAGATTGGAAACAATTTCATACTCCTGAAAACTTGTCAAAATCTATTTCTATTGAAGCCGGAGAACTATTAGAACATTTTCAATGGGATAATAATTTTGATATTGATGAAGTTGCTGATGAATTAGCTGATGTATTAACTTATTGTATTTTAATGGCAGATAGTTTAAATTTGAATATTAATGAAATTGTATTAAATAAATTGAAGAAAACTGCTAAAAAATATCCTGTAGAAAAATGTAAAGGTATTTCTATGAAATACGATAAATTATAATCTATTGGTATTTTTTATTTTAAATATAAATATAATTTTATTATTATATGGGTGTTATATTTTAATCTATTAATTTTGTGATTTTTATGTTAGTTTATCAAGCAACAAAAGGGGAATTCATGGACTCAGTTGAATGTGGTTCTATTACAGATGAAATTTATGATGTTTATAAACAAAAAATTGGTGAGTCTCCTAAATCTCAAATAAGATCATGGGATAATTCAATGGAATTTATGTATAAAGTTTTAAATGATGACACTATTCCTGATGATTCCGGTGTTGCAATTGAGTTCACTATACCTACTACTTCTAAAAGAATTGATTTTACTTTAACTGGAGAAAATAATGACGGTCAGGATTCTGTTGTCATTATTGAACTTAAACAATGGGAAAATGCAGAAAAAGTTGAAGGTAAGGATGGTATTGTCAAAACATTTTTAGGTGGGGGTGTAAGAGAAACAACACATCCTTCTTATCAGGTATGGTCATATGCCTCCTTATTAAAGAATTTTAATGAAACTGTAGAAGATGATTCTATACTTTTACATCCTTGTGCATATTTACATAATTATGATTTTAATCATGATAATAATCAATTAACTAATGATATTTATAAAAAATATATTGATGAGGCACCATTATATGGTAAAAGGGATACTAAAAAACTTAGGGAATTTATTAAGTCATATGTTAAATTTGGGGATAAAAATAATATACTTTATAGGATAGATAATGGTAAGATTAGACCTTCTAAAAAATTACAAAATGTTTTATATGATATGCTTAAAGGAAATGAGTATTTTGTAATGATTGATGAACAGAAAGTGGCATATGAGAAAGCTATGGATATGGTTCGTGATTCTTATTGTGATGATAAAAAGAGAGTATTAATTGTAGAGGGAGGACCTGGAACTGGAAAATCTGTTATTGCTATTAATTTGCTTGTTAATATTTTGAATGATGATATGGTTGCTTTATATGTTACTAAAAATAGTGCGCCACGTAATGTTTTTTATGAAAAATTAAAAGGAAAAGAGTATACTCAAACATATATTAAAAGCCTTTTTAAAGGATCAGGATCTTTTACTAAATCTAAAACAAACGAGTTTGATGCATTAATTGTAGATGAGGCACATCGTTTAAATAAAAAATCAGGATTATTCTCAAATTTGGGTGAGAATCAAGTTAAAGAAATTATTAATGCAGCTAAATGTTCTATTTTTTTCATTGATGAACATCAAAAAGTAACTATGAAAGATTATGGTAGTATTGAAGTAATTGAACATTTTGCTAATGAATTAAATGCTGAAGTGGATCATATTAAATTAAAATCACAATTTAGATGCAGTGGTTCTGATGGCTATTTATCTTGGTTAAATGATGTCTTGGAAATTGAAGATACTGGAAATTTTGACGGTTTTGATTTTAAATATGATTTTAGGGTTATTGATGACCCAATTGAGTTAAAAAATTTGATTTTTGAAAAAAATAAAATTAATAATAATTCTAGATTGGTTGCAGGTTATTGTTGGAATTGGATAACGGAGGGTAAAAATAATCCTGATGTTCATGATATTAATATTGGTGATTTTTCAATGAGTTGGAATCTTGGTAATAGTGATACTTGGGCTATTGACGAAGATTCTGTTAATGAAGTTGGTTGTATTCATACATGTCAAGGCCTTGAATTTGATTATGTTGGTGTAATAATTGGTGAAGATATGAGGTATGAAAATGGTAAAATTGTAACTGATTTTAATCAACGAGCAAAAACCGATCAATCTTTAAGGGGTATTAAAAAATTATATAAAAAAGATTCTTCTAAAGCTTTAGAGGTTGCAGATGAAATTATTAAAAATACTTATAAGACTTTAATGACTAGGGGTATGAAAGGTTGTTATGTCTATTGTGAAGATATGAAGTTACAAGCTTACTTTAAGGATAGATTGAGTAAATTAAATTCCTGAGTGTTTATAATTTACTTATTTTATTTAGGAAATATTTATTTAAAAATTTAACTTTTTTAATTTATTATTTTTAGATTAAAATTAAATTTTATCTTAAATTTAAAGAATTTTATGAAATTTCAACATTTTCTTGTTTTTATTATACCTTCATATTTATTAATTTAATAAGAAATTTTTAAATATAACTATAGTTAAATAATAATTTAATAATATTTTTTTA
>JBJFGN010000134.1:0-1610 GCA_051892775.1 Methanobrevibacter sp.
GATGGTGTAAAATAATTTGTGGGAGGCATAAAAAAAGAAGAACATCTAATGTTATAATTAATTTGCAAACTCAATAACGTAAGGATGATCTTCATGAATATAATATCACAATTTAACAAATATATGGAAAAAAGTTTTAATGATTATTTAAGTAAATACTTTAATAATTCAAATTACTGGTATAAATCTAGTGATTTTAACAACTATTATTCATTTATGAATGACTTAGATTCTTTTTCTAATTCTTTTATAAAAGATGTTATAAAATCATACTTTGAATACATTGATGAAGTTTTCTTTAATTCTTCTTATAGAAAACAATTTTGTATTTCAAATGGTTTTTATGAAAGAAAAAACTTTGTTACAATGTTTGGTGATATAAATTTCAAACGACGCTACTATTTTGATAAAGTAACTAAAGAATGGTTCTTTTTTACAGATTTATTTTTTAATCTTCCTAAAAAGAAACACTTTGATCCTTTTGTTTGTGCTGAACTTATTAGTTCTTCTGCTGAAAATAGTTACTCAAAAGCAGGAAATATTGTAGCTAATAAAATAGATAAAAGATTTAAGAATGATATTTCTATTTCTAGAGCAACTGCTAGAAATATTGTAATGAGTTTTAATTTTGAAGAAACTATTGAACAACAAGAAAAACGAGTTGAAAGACTGTTTGTAATGTTAGATGAAAAATATGTTGGTTCTCAATTCAATAAAGGAAAAAATCATATGATTAAGGCTGCTGTTGTTTTTGAAGGGACTGAAAAAGAATATAAAGCAAAGAAAAAAGACTGTTCTAAAGATAGATATAGGTTAGTTTCTCCTCACACTTGTGCTTCCGTTGAAAACGACTTAATTACTGACACAATGGAATACATATACAACACGTACGATACTGATTATTTAAATGAAATATATTTTATGGGAGACTGCGCTAAATGGATTAAGTCATTTCCTAAATCACAATGGTTTAAATTCAACCCAAATATTCAAATCTATTCTACTACTGATGGTTTTCACCCTGTTCAAGCAATTAATCAATTAACAACTAAAGAACACTATGATTTTAGAGATGCTTTATTAGATTTAATTATGAATAATGATAAAGAGTTATTTCAAGAAGAATGTTTAAAATTCATGGATAATCACAAAGAAAGAACAACAATAATTATTGCAAAAATGGAATACATCATAAATAATTGGGAAGCAATTCAATTATATATTAACAATAACCAATTAAAGTGTTCTATGGAATCTCATATCTCTCATATTTTTGCTGACTTGTTTTCTTCAAGGCCTAAAGCTTATTCGAAAAAAGGATTAAAACAATTACTAAAAATAAGATTACTAAAATGCAATGGAATCGACATAAGAAAATACTATTTAAATAACTTCAACAAAACAATCATTAACCAAGAAAAAGTAATTAATAATAAAAAGAAACATAGATTAAACTATGTTCCAAAAAATAATAAATATGATTTTGAATGCGAGACTAAACTTCCTCCACAATATAGTCGTTTAAAAACAATAAAAGCAATTTAAAAAGTCGAATTAATTATAAATTCAACTTTTCTTCAATATATTACCACAAATTTCTTTACACTAAC
>JBJFGN010000135.1:0-1598 GCA_051892775.1 Methanobrevibacter sp.
TGTCTTAATTTTGTGATATATTCCTAATAATATTATATTCTTGAATATTTCCTTTCAGTTTTAAACAATATAGAATTGAAAGGAATGATAATAATGAAAGAAGGAATGTTTAACATGAATGAATTAAAAAGAATAACATTAATACAATCTGTAATAGATAAGAAAAGAACTCAAAGTGAAGTGGCTAAGGCCTTAGGTATTTCTGATAGACAAGTTAGAAATTTAGTAAGAAGATTCAGAGAAGAAGGCCCAGAAGGTTTAAAACATAAGAACAAACTAAATAAACCTCCTCATGCTTTCTCTGATGAATTCAAACATCAGATAATTGAATTGAAATTATCTGATGATTATATAGATACTAATTTTTGTCATTTTAGGGATCTACTGAAAGAAAGAGAAAATATAAATATATCTTACTCTGCATTATATAATATTCTCAAATCTAATAATATTAATTCTAAAAAATCTCATACGCAAAGAAAAACTCATAGAAGAAGAAAAAGAAAGGAAGCAGAAGGTATGTTGGTACAGACAGATGGTACTCCTTATGACTGGTTTAATATTGGTAAGAAATATTCGTTACATGGCTACATAGATGATGCTACTGGCAAGATATTAGGCTTATATATGTGTGAAAATGAATGTCTTATGGGTTACTTAGAAATAACAAGACAAATGTTAAAAAAATATGGTTCTCCTGTTGCTATATATTCAGATAAATACTCAGTATTTTTTCCAACATCTTCTCAAAAAGTAACTATTGAAGAACAATTACAAGGCAAAGAAAAACCTACAACTCAATTCAAAAGAATAATGGATTTCTTAGGTATTGAATTAATTGCTGCTTCAACATCACAAGCTAAGGGTAGAGTTGAAAGATTATGGCAAACATTGCAAGATAGACTTACTACTGAATTTAAAATTAATAATATTACTACGATAGAAGATGCAAATGAATTTCTCCCTAAATATATAGAAAAATTCAATAAGCAGTTTTCTGTAGAACCAGAAATCTTAGAAAGTAAATTTATCCCCCTTCCTGCATATGTAGATTTAGACTTATTATTAACTAATAAATTTACAAGAGTAATTGATAATTCTGGTACTTTTAGTATAGAAAATCACAAATTTCAAATAGTAAATAATGATATTTTACCAAATACTAAAGTAAATATTTATATGAGCCATAAAATAGGAATTATAGTAGAACATAAAGAAAAACGGTACAAAGTCATTCCTTTAGAAAGTGTACCGTCAACATACTCAAGGCTAAATTTAACCAAACTATGCAAAGAACATGAATTAGAAGTAAAAGGATTTGCAACTAATTTATGTAGTTATAATTCCAAGGAATATTCACCTTTGCTAATTTCATCATAACATATTAAACCAATAATATCAATAAATTACAATCTACAAAATCTTACTATTTTTGCTTTTATCTTGTTAGAAATAAACATTACATTCGAGAAATTTTTATTCATTAACTAATGAATAAAATTTTTGATGAATGTAAATCATAAATAAGACAAGATATAGGAAAAATTTATGCATAAAATTAAATAAAAATTTTAGGAAATAATCAAATATTATTGACA
>JBJFGN010000136.1:0-1579 GCA_051892775.1 Methanobrevibacter sp.
CAGTAAAATAGAATAAATTTTACTGATAGAAGTAAAATCATATAAAAAAAGAAGAAAAATAATATTTTATATTAATAATAAAAATTTTTCTTCTTTTTAAATTCACGCCAAAAAGACGCAAAAATGCGTTTTAACAAAAAAGGGGTATGTTTTCAAAGAACAAAGTAGTATAATTAGGGTAATCTTAATTGAATTAAGCGATTCAGATTAAGATTTAGAATTGTTGAAGTAAGTGTTTTTCGTATAAGGTCACTTACTTCATTTTTTGTTGTATTTAAACCAATTATTAAAATATTACCATAATTTAATAAATTTAAAATTGTATGTGCAAATTGAATTATTAAATAAATATTTTTTGTACCATTACAATTCTTAGTATATATGTGTTTAATATTTAAAATATCGGATTTTTGTTCTTTAAATCCTTTGTTTTCAATCTTCCAACGTCTTCTTCCTAACTGTACAATTGACTCTTTGTTTTCATCTGTTATTTCTAATGATGTTATAAACGAAAAGTTTATTATAGTAATTTCACCAGTTTCTTCATTAATATTTTCTTCATCATAACTAATGACATTAACTGTATAATATTTTTTGTTTTCGTCTGGTTCTCCATAAATAATTCCGTTTTGATATTTGTAATTTTCTTTTATTACATTAAAATTATCAAAATCTTTTTTTATAGTGCTGGCAGAATCCTCTTTATATCTAATAATGTAATCGAATTTATATTTATCACATAATTGTAAAAAAGGTCTACCTAAATACAAAGCGTCTCCACCAATTATAATAGGAAGTTTTGGGAATCTTTTTTTAATTTTTTCTAATATTCTATAAGCGGCTTTAAGTTCGCAATCTTGTTTATCGAATCTTCTATAAGTATTACCAACTTTATCAATATAAGTTTCATTTTCTACAAACTCTGTAGCAAGCGAAAAAGTCATGTTTCCACACACCAATTTAGCTTCTAGAGCGTAGTAAGAATATAAAGTATATTCATTTTCTTCACCTTTATTATAAACTTTAGTAATAGCCTGTTCTCCTAAATTTACTTTTGTAGAATATAATCCGGTTCCATCTATAACCACATGAAATAATCCATTAAATCTATATTTATCTAACATTTTAGAACGTACTAAAGTTTTAATGATTTTTGTTTGAACTTCTTCTAATTCTTCAAACTTAATTTCTGAAATAACATTAATAAGTGTATCTTTATGTGGTAATTCAATGTAATTAGTTTTTAAAATATGATTAATATTATTAATGACAATATCAGAATTAAAATCTCTACCAATTTTATTCATGGATTGATAGCTAGAACAAAAGGCTAATATTTGAGTTAAAAGACAAACTTTAAAATCATATTTAACGTATGATTGATTTCTTGTATCAGTTAAATTTTCTATCCACATTGTAAGTTTTGGAAAATATTGTTTTATTATGATTAATAATTCTTCCAATGGATTAACAGCATTCTTTAATTCTCTTCTCATTTTTCTAGTTATTCTTTGTTTCATTTATTACAACCACCTTTATTATAAGTTAATTATATCAAAAATGATTGCGAAGAAAATTC